>JAFEAS010000075.1:14317-47767 GCA_018266315.1 Chloroflexi bacterium SZAS-1
GCTTCTTGCAGTACCCGCTTATTAAATTCGAGCCAGCTCTGCTCGCGATTAATATATGGCGATACATCCAGAGCAGCATCCAGCATGTCAGCGACTGACGCAGCTTCAGCAGTCGTTGCCATCGCAACCTTCCTTCTTGCTCGTAGGCCGTTTGATGTAGAGCGGCGGGTGGCTGTGCCTTCTTTACGTCTGTCCACGCAGGCGCCTCTTTCTGAAAGCGCAGGTTCAGTCTTCTACTCGCCTGCGCACGATAATGCTGGGCCAGGGCCTGGGTTTAAACCTCGAATGCTCGGCACGGCTGTAGCCGAACCTCATTGTCGCGGGATGATGTTAAGAGTATAGGAATAGATTCTTAGTATAGCATTATGGCAAGCGAGCGGCAAGCAGTGTTTACGAGCACAGCAATGCGCCATATCTGCATGCATTACGGAATAGGATTGGGAGTTACGCAGTTGCGTTGTTCGGCAGCGCAATGGGCGACTCTTTGCCTGCGGCAGCATGGGACGTGCCGATCGTTGTGTGTAGTTTTCCGTGCGGAGCGCGCGGAAAACTACACACAACGAACATGAAGCATACCGCTCCGCCAAAGGCTCAATCCGTCAACTGCGTAAGCCCTAAGGATATAAAGTATAAGCTGCGTAGAAGAGCGAACCCACCCAGCGTATCGCGAGCAGCTTGGCCTATTCACCCAGCGGAATATGGACAGAAGCAGAAGAAGCCAGGTCGCCGGGCAAACCAGCAAGCTGGCCGCACGCCGCAGCAATCGCTATGCCGCGCTCGACACGAACTGTGCAGGCGATGCCGTGTGCTTGGAGTACCTGCTGAAAGCGCAACACTCGCGCGCGCTCTGAGCGGCCAAGCGGGGTGCCAGGCACCGGGTTCCAGGGGATGAGATTAACATGGCACAGCATACCATGAAGTAGAGTACCCAGCGCGGCAGCCTGTTCCGGTGTATCGTTTTTACCTTGTAAAAGCACATATTCAAACGACACGCGCCGATTGGTTGCTGCGATATATTCCTGCGTCGCGGCAAGAAGCTCAGCAATTGGGTAGCGCTGGTTAATCGGCATCATCTCTGAACGCAGGGCATCATCTGGCGCATGCAGCGAGATCGCCAGGTTAATTGGTAATGCCTCGCGCGCCAGCCTGCGGATGCCGGTTACCTGCCCCACGGTGGAAACCGTCATGTTGCGCGCACCGAGATTAAAGCCGTGCGGGTCGTGGAGCCGCTCAACTGCCTGCCACCAGCGGTCGTAATTCGCAAATGGCTCACCCATCCCCATGAACACTACGTTGGTGATGCGCTGGATCGGCGTGGTGCCCGGATCAAGCTGCTGTAATTCACGCGCCGCCCACAGCACCTGTTCTACAATTTCGCCCGCACTGAGGTTGCGCAGTAGCCCCAGGCGGCCAGTAGCACAAAACACACAGCCCATAGCACACCCAGCCTGCGTCGATACACACACCGTCGCACGATCCGGGTAGACCATCAACACCGTTTCAACGACTTCGCCGCCGGGAATACGAAACAATGCTTTGCGGGTCAGACCCTGATCAGCGGTTTGCAGGCGTACTAGCTCCAACGTAGTTGTGCTAGTTTCGGCTGCGAGCCGTTCGCGCAGCGCAAGCGGCAGATCGGTCATTGTGGCTGGGGAATCTGACAGATTCAGGTAGAGCTGGCGGTAGAGCTGGCGCGCACGAAATGCGGGTTGGCCCCAGCCTTTGAATAATTGTTCCAGCACTGGGAGTGTAAGGTCGTAGAGATACGGTCGTTCGCTGTTCATAATGCGCTGCATTATACCATAGAGCCTGTGTAACCCGCAGAAAACATACCCGAGGATGCAATGCATCCTCGGGTAAAAAGGTATAGCTGAATTATTACCACCGCCAGCGTTGTGGCGCAGAAATGACTTAGCGTCGACGCACTACCTGCTGCCGCGATACACGCGCTGGCACCCGCACCATAACACGCTGCGCTTGGGATGAACGAACCACCAGCAGAGCCATCAGGGCGACAACTGCGAGCAGAACCAGGATTTCCATAGCAATCTCCTTCAGTGTGTAGGTGCGCTTCACTCAATCGTGTAGCGGATCGGCAGCTACAGGTAGTATACCAAGTTTACGTGGCCCGCGCCATAGGTGATCCGTACTACTAGGCTTCGGTACCTATGTAATAAACGATACCTATCCCGTCTTTTTGCGCCGATATATCACTACCTACGCAAGAGTGATGCCATCGGATGGCGCACGCAACGTTGTTAATCGTCGCTGCGATACCCTAACCAGCGCAACGACGATGGGTCATCGCGCCAATTCGGGCGGGCCTTTACCCACAGATCGAGATAAGCCTTCCGGCCAATTGCAGCTTCTATTTCTGCCCGCGCGCCGGTACCAATGCGCTTCAGCATTGCGCCATTCGCGCCGATGAGGATGCCTTTCTGCGATTCCTTTTCAACATAGATTGTCATGCGAATATAGGTTGCGTTTTCTTTTTCCTCCCACTCTTCAACTTCAACTGCAACCCCGTGTGGTACCTCTTGCTCGGTGAGGCGTAGCACCTGCTCGCGCACCAATTCAGCCGCTTGCTCGCGCTCGCTCTGGTCGGTTAACTGGTCGGTTGGGTAGAGCGCCGGGCCAAGCGGCAGGCGCGCAATAATCTCCGCCAGCAGCGTTTCCAGGCCCTTGCTCAACAGCGCCGACACTGCCACTTCCATATCCCATGGCCCTAAGGCGCGATATGCTTCCAGGTGCTCCTGGCCTGCGCGAGTGCGCTGATCAAGCTTATTCAGCACCAGGATGCGCTTGGCGCGCGAGCGGGCAATCAGCGCGGCAATACGCTGCTCGGTACGATTCGGCGGCGATGCGATATCGACCACAAAACACACAACATCGGCATCGGGGATGCTGCGCCGAGCCTGTTCGACCATAAACGTGCCCAGCTTGGTGCGCGGATCGTGAATGCCGGGGGTATCGACAAAAATAATCTGCGCGGTGGGCAGGTTGAGCATGCCGCGCATTGGCATGCGGGTGGTTTGCGGCTTTGGCGAAACAATTGCTATCTTCTGGCCCAGCAGTGCGTTGAGCAGGGTCGATTTACCGACATTTGGCTTACCAACGAGGGCGACGAAGCCGGTGTGAAAGCTGGCTGGCGCGGCAAAAGCAGGCATAGAGGCGGGCGCACTAGGCGGCGCATCGAGGTTGATTTCCGCCTCGGCCAGGGCTTGCTCGGCAGCTTCGGCCAGTGCCTGGGCTGCAATGCTCATGCCAGGTTCAGGTGCTGTGTCCTTCTCGGCGGTATCAAGGCGGGCCGCATCGGCAAGTTCCTCGGCTTCCAGCGCGCCGTCCTCACTCGCCTCAGCAGCGAGCAGCTCGTCATCAACCGGCGCATCATCAGCATCTTCGTCTGCACTAGCGGCTGGCCCGGTACGAAACACGGCGCCTGGCGGCGGCGCTTCTTCCAGCTCAATCATAAACGGCTGCAAACGCGCCAGGCGCTTGCCCAGCTCGAACTCGCGCGCGGCCAACACATCGCAGCCTTGCAGGCGCTCACTCGCATCGAAATCGAGGATCACGGCCTCGTGAAGTGGCTGTACCTCGGCTGGCTCTTCCTCGGCTACTTGCACGGTCAGCGTCGCGGTGTTGCGGTCGTAGCGCACATGCGGGTGCGCCAGCGCCAGCACTAGCTCGCTGCGCTTCATACTTTCATCAAGCTCAAGTTCCAGGCCGATGACATCACCGTTTGCGTCGAGCAGCAGCGTGCCTTCGCACTCGCCTTCAAGCTCGGTGCTGCCCTCTTCGATCTCAGTAAAATACCAATATAACGTCCCGGCTTCGGGATCGAACGAAACATTCACCATATCGCCATGTTCCTATTTGCTATTGCATTGGTGCGGGCGTAGCCACGGGTGTTGCGGGCGTGCCCACCTGGCCTGCAGGGGCCACACACTGGCCCGCAGTGCTTGTTACTGTCACTTGCTCAAAATCGAGCAGCTTGAGAAACTGCTCCATCGAACGTTTTGCGTCATCGGCGGCCTTCTGCATAATGTTGTTTTCGCACGCCGCATTTAAGATCTCAACCTCGGCTTGGGCACGCGCCTGTGTCTCAAGGTCTTTATTTTCGGGCGCAAACACGCCCTGCGTGCGATCATACACGCGCGTGCGGTCGTTATTCAGCGTCTTGCTGAAAATCTCGGAGGGCGGCAATTTCAGCTGAATACTCTTGCCATCCGGTGAAATCACCACATCGCCATCACGCAGCTTGCTCAAATCAACCCCCACCACCACTTCACCGCTCGCAATCAAGAGTAAGCGATCGCCTAGCAGTAAATCGAGCGGGTTGCCGCGCTCAACTTTTGCTTCAATCACGCGCTCGGCGGCAAAGCTCTGGGTTTCGAGCCGGTTCAGGCTGCGTATTTGCAGGATGGTGCCGCCACGATCCTTGAGGGTTGTGGTGGGGGTAGCAACGATTTCGCGCACTTGTTGCGGTACGTTCGGCACGAAGCTATTGAAAAGCTGCGGCCCGATCAGCAATGCTACCAACAACAGTGCAATACCACCTAGCAGCAGGTAGAGCGTGGTATTCGCGCAGCCGCCGGGCGGGTTATAGCCAAAGCCGCCGCCACCGCGCGGGCGGCTATAGCGTACCGGCGGCGCAAAATCATCGAAGTAGTCGTCATCGTCCTGCGCCCGGCGCAGCCGCCGGTCGATTAGCGAATCGCGGCGGGGTGGGTAATCCGACCGGCGCGGGTAATCATCATAATCATCGTCACGCCGTCGTGGGCGATCGTCATCATATCGGGCCATGGCCCCCTCTACTGTGGCTTAAACGCCGTATGAACTGCAACCGCACCCATCCCCAGCAATCGATAGCGTACTTCGCTCCATCCAGCTTCCTGGATAATGCGCGCTAGCGCATCGGGCAGCGGAAAAGCCCGCGCCGACTGCGGCAAGTAGGTGTATGCCGTTGGGTCGCCGCCGAGCAAAGCGGTAACTCGCGGTACCACTTGCTCAAAATAAATTCGATGACCGAAGCGTAGTAGCGGGTTAGCCGGACGGGCAACTTCAAGGCAGGCCAATACGCAGCCAGGACGTGCCACCCGCGCCATCTCACGAAATGCCTGACCAATGTCGACGACGTTGCGCATGGTAAAGCCGGTTGTAATCGCATCGAACGAATGATCGGCGAACGGCAAGTGGAGCGCATCGCCGCCAACAAAGCCCGCCCGCCCCGCCGCGGCATCGAGCTTGGGCAGGCCAGCCTGCATCATCGGCACGGTAAAATCCAATCCCACCGCGAAGCCAGTGGGCATCCAGCCAGCCAGAACCGGCAAAAAATCGCCGGTACCGGTACCAACATCAAGCGCACGACCATTTGCCGGGGGCGCAATCGCCGCTGCGGCATAGGCGCGCCAGCCACGATCCATCCCCATGGTCATCACCCGATTCATCCGATCGTAGCCCGGCGCAATTCGCGCGAACATCCGCTCGACAAATTCGGCTTTTTCTTCTAGTGGCGGTAAAACAGACACAGTTCAATCCTTAACATTCTACATAGCACGCTGTTGGCCTAAAAAAAACCTCAGCCCTATTCACGATAATTCATTTCATAGATCATGCGCAAACCATCGAGCGTCAGGTATGGCTCGACTGCTGTGATGGCATCGGTTTCGCCAGCAATCACATCGGCGAGGCCGCCTGTAGCCACCACCGTACAGGGGGCACCAAGCTCGGCCTGCATACGCCGCACCAGCCCTTCGACCAACCCGGCATAGCCCAGCAGCAAACCCGATTGCATATAGTGGACGGTGTTTTTACCAATAACCTGTGGCGGGCGCACAAGCTCAACCTGGTACAGCCGCGCCGCCAGGCGGAAGAGCGCATCGGCAGAAATACCAATACCGGGCGCAATTGCCCCGCCAATATATACTCCCGCTTCGGTAATCACATCGAAGGCGGTTGCCGTACCAAAGGCAATTGCGATCACCGGCCCACCATATTTGCGGTAGGCAGCAAGCGAGTTCGCCACGCGGTCGGCCCCTAGCTGATCAGGCGTGTCGATTTCATAGCGCAGTCCGGTTGCAACTCCTGCGCCAATAATCACCGGCTCAACGCCTAAGTACGTGCGGCTAAGGGTACGAAACTGGCCGGTTAGCGGTGGCACCACACAAGAAATTGCACAGCCCTGCACCTGCTGCCAATCGAGCCCGGCCAGCGCAAATAAGCTATGAATCATCACGGCATACTCGTCGGCTAGCTTGAGCCGCTCGGTCGCCATACGCCAGTGCGCCAGCAAAGCATCGCCTTGATAGACGCCCAGTTTGATATTAGTGTTGCCAATGTCGGCAGTTAACAGCATCGTCAGTCTATATATGTACCTGGCTTGCGAGCAATCCAGGCAATCCGCTGAGTACGTTCGTTCGTTGCTTGGAAGGTAAAACAATCATAGTACGCTTCAACCACAAGCCCCGCTGCCTCAAGCAGCGCTGCTATTGTAGCGGGTGCATAAGCGCACTCAACATGTACCTCATCGAAGCGCTGGTAGCCCTGAGTATCATCGCCAGCAAACCCGGTCAGCACCATCGTCGAGCGCGCTGTCACCGCATCGAAATGGCTTTGCGATACCTGCACGAAGCCGGGCAATTCCAGCACTTCGCTCGGCAACCAATCATACTCAAGGAAATAGCGCGTGTTCATATCGAGCAGCGCCAGCCCGCCGGGTGCTAACATTGCTGCGACACCGGTAAAACACGCCGCTAATTCATCTTCGTGCAACAGATAGTTCAGGCTATCGTACACGCAGGTAGCGAGATGAAACGATGCAGGCTGAAGCTCTGGGCTATTCATACTCGCCACGTTGCGCATATCGCCCTGCACAAATACTGCGCGCCCGCCTGTATCAAGGTTAGCTGCCTTCGCTCGGGCTTGCTCAAGCATGGCAGGCGAGGCATCAAGCCCTACTACATTCCAGCCATCATCGGCAAGCATCAGAGCCAGGGTACCAGTGCCGCAGGCCAAATCAAGCGCGCGCGTACCAGGCACCGGGTGGCGTTCGAGCACTTCGCGCACATACTGCCCCATCAGTATCGCAAAACGCACCTGCCCGGTGAGGTCGTAGTAGGGTGCGTACAAATGATATTGGGTCATGCTAGCCAATTCCTATACCATTGCGCCCATACTACACTGCAGCAACATAATTCTACCCAAACCAGAGATATTGTACCATGCCTGCCTGGATCACCCATGGGCAGGCTTTGACAGGGCTTACACCGCGGCGTACAATACGACGAGATTTAACGCAAAAGGATAAGCGTATGTTTCCACTTCACCCACCTGGCGATCCATTTCTGCTCAATACGACCATTTTCGGCATTCCGCTGGCCGTGCGCTGGTATGGCGTCATCATTGTGAGCGGTGCCATGTTAGCAGGCTGGATCTCGGCGCGGCGTGCCGAGCGGCGCGGTTATAGCCCCGATCATATCTGGAATTTGCTGTTGCTGGGTATGGTGCTGGGCATCGCTTGCGCACGTATCTATTATGTTATCTTCGAATGGAAAAGCTTTGCGGGCCGCCCCTGGCTCGATCTCATCAATACTACCAAAGGTGGGCTAGCCATTCACGGCGCGCTCATCGGGTCGATATTGGCCGGGGTCATCTACACACGTCGCAATAAGCTGCCCCTGGTGAAATTCATGGATATCTGTATGCCGGGGTATATGCTGGCACAGGCGATTGGGCGCTGGGGCAACTTTATGAACCAGGAAGCCTATGGCCGACCAACAACACTACCGATTGGCGTAACGATTGATGCTGAACATCGCCTGCCGCCATACAAGGATATGCAAACCTACCCGCCAAACACGCTGTTTCATGCCACCTTTTTGTATGAATCGACATGGAATCTAGTCGGCGTCGGGCTGCTGTTCTGGCTTGAACGGCGGTTGCGCGGCTGGCTGCGCACTGGCGATATTGCCCTGTTCTACGCCATCTGGTATGGCCTTGGGCGCTTCTGGATCGAGGGCCTGCGCACCGATAGCCTATGTACCAATGGTGTTGGTGGCAGCTGCAGCGACGCGCTACGCACCGCCCAGATTGCCAGCTTATTGCTCTTCGCCATCGGCGTTGTCGGGCTCTACCTCAACCACCGGCGCGCGCTGCCACCCCCAGCCGAGCCAGTGGCGGGCGAGAACAGCCCAGAGACCGCACCCAGCGCCGCCGAGCCTGCCGACATCCGTACAAGCACACGCAACGCCGTCAGCGAGGGCATTAGTACACCACGGCCTGCCGCCAGCGACCAGCAATCGTAATATGGTGCTCATCCCATAGCCTTGCGGCGCGGTAGCCTTCATGCTATGATCGGTGCGGAGAGAGTAATGACCTCGGAGCGTATGTCCAGCGATTCCGCACAAATCAGCCAGCGCGAGCGTGATATTCTGCGCCTTGTGGCCCTGGGTGCCACAAATCAGCAGATTGCCGACCAGCTGAATATCAGTATCAATACCGTCAAGGTTCATCTTCGGAACATTTTCGAGAAAATTGGCGCGGCTTCGCGTACCGAAGCGACGGTGTATGCGATTCGGCAGGGGTTGGTGCAGCTCGAAGGCCAGGCCACTACAACTGCATTATCGCTCGAACCACCAGCTGAAGAGGTTGTTCCCCCCGAAGTTACACCGCTGCCCAATCCCTCCATCACCGAAGTTGAGGCGCTAGCGAATTCGACCGAAGCGCCACCACTGGGTAGCGTCATTCCCACCGCATCAGGCGCATCGGTCTGGCCGCGCCGCGGAGTGCTATTAGCCCTTGCTCTTGGTGTGGTATTACTCCTTGGCACTGGCGTTGCTTATCTATACTTCCAGCAACCAGGTGCGGTTGCCACCACCCCGCAACCGCAGGCCAACCCACTCAATCGCTGGAAATTACACAGCACCTGGCCCCAACCTCGCAGCGATTTCGCGGTGGCCGCCTACGATAACAAGCTATACCTTATTGGCGGAAGCCTGGACAATACTGTGAGTGGTGCCGTTGAGCGCTACGACCCCAGTAAAGATCAGCTAGTGGCGCTTAATGCCAAGCCAACCCCGGTGCAGCGCGTACAGGCGGTGACGATTGGCGGCAAAATCTATGTCCCTGGCGGCGAAGCCCAGGATAGCAAGGTGCTTGCCATTTGCGAGGTATACGACCCACGTAGCAAACAATGGGAAAGCTTGCCGCCACTACCAGCGCCGCGCAGCCGCTACGCGCTCGCCGAGTTTGAAGGTCAGTTATACTTGTTCGGCGGCTGGGATGGCAGCAGCTATCGCAACGAAGTATTTGTATTCGACCCGCGCGCAAATACCTGGGCCGAGCGTACACCGATGCGCACGGCGCGTGCAAATGCCGGTGCTGCACTCGTCGAGTCGTACATGTATGTCATCGGCGGCGAAAACCAGACCGGCCCACTTGCCACAAACGAGCGTTTCGACCCGACCAGCGAGAATGGTGGGAGTTGGGAAAGCGTTGTTCCACTTAGTAAACCTGTGATCGCGCCCGCAGTCGTTGGTACGATTAATAGCGTGCTGCTCTTCGACCCACAGCAGCGCACTGCCACCGAATATAGCCCTACTGCCGATGCCTGGCAGACACCAGTCAGTGTACCCGCCGATGTTGGCTTATCTTCTCGCGCAGCGGCCCTCAGCACCAGCATTTTCCTCTTCGGCTCCACCGCCACAAATCAGCCCGGCGCAGTAAGCGAATACCAGGTACTGTATTCCACGCTATTCCCGATTATCAATAAATAACACACTTTACGCGGTCGCCCGCGTTTGCGGCATAGTGCCTACGGCAGCACGGTACCGAGCTGTTTTTTGTGCACCGCTGTTGGCGCTTCGCGCCAACAGCGGTGCACGGTAATCGAAATGTACCGCTCTGCCGAAAAAGAAATTCGGGGCGGCGCAGCCGCCCCCGAAACTCCACCATACAACAAGGTATCTACCGAATTTGGTATTAGTCATGCGCTCTCGTGTAACTATGCCCACAGTACATCACTACAAAGACATAATTATAGTGGATAGAAGAATATAAATACCAAACCGGCCCCGCTACAAGCGGAGCCGGTTTGCACAAACCTATCGCGACCAGGGAAAAGGGGAGATTTTATTTACTGCACATTCACACCGTTGTAGTCCTCACCAGCCTGGTTGCCTGAGTTGCCACTAATGACGCGGACAACAACAGCCAGCTGTGAACCACTATCAGCCGTAATGATCGCGCCACCGCCGAATTGGAGCGAAGCGCAGCTAGCGCCATAGATACCGAAGCGGCCACAGCTATCGAGCGCATTAGCCAGCGCTGGACTCGACGAAACCTTCGCGCCAGCAGCCACGGTGCCGATCACATGCGTATTTACCACATTACCGTCTTTATCGATGTATTTGACCTGCACGTTCGTTGCAGCTGTATTACCAATGTTCTGGATCGCCAGAGCTGAACGCTGATCGACGGCTACATTCGCATTAGACGCCCAGCGAATATACGGTACTGCAATCTTGGCCGAGCCGGTATTCTCTACAATACCGAGGAAGGCTGTCTGGAAGTTGGCACCCGAAACTTTACCAACCGCAACCAGTGTGCCAGAGCCGGCGGTACGCTCGATAACTGCTGACCCAGCTACACCCGCAGTCAGCTTGTTGCAGGTTACAATACTCTTCTTGCCGCCCGCAGACAGAGTGTACGGCCCGTCAATAACATCCGAACCGCCAGTGGGCTTGTAGCGCACCTGGAAAGTGACACTGTTAGCCGAATCGGCGTTCTGTACGGCATATGACGTTGACTGGCCACCGAAGGCGTTGCACGAAGCCGACGGCATATATACTTTTGCACCACTGCTCGAAGAGCCTTCAAAGCTCTTGGCGACACCGCCCACGGTATCGAGCTCGTTGACCGTTACTACAATCTTGCCATCAGTCGTGCCATCCGACGACAGTTTAGCCGTTACGATAGCCGAGCCATTGAAGCCATTTGGCAGGGCAGCAATGCTCCCTACATCAAAGTACTTCGCCGCGCCAGCTGGCAAATTATTGGCAGACACAGTGGCGGTGGGGGAAGTAGCACCAACCGCATAGTACTGCACGGTCACATTCACCGGAGCTGACTCCGTGTTCTGTACCGAGAAGATCGTTGAGCTATTGAACTGGTTCTTGAGCACGGTTGCGATCAGCTGCTGGGCCGAACCATCCGCCGCGCCAAAACCGTTCGACAGCGGGCGATTCTTTACTGCGCCCGATGGATCAAGCTGGACAATCGTGGCAATCACTGGCTGATCGGCCGACAATACCGCCGAGCCCTTGAACGAGCCTGAGGTGATCGCCTTACCAACACCAAGCGAGGTGCTAGCGCCGGCAGCTAGCGTACCAGCTGCATACGTCTGAGCAGTGGCGCTATTCTCGGCGAAGAAGCTTACATTTACTGTTGCGGTAGCCGAGCCAACATTCTGATACGTAATCGAGACGGAAAAGGCAGTCGAGTATGCTGGCGCCGCGAAAGCAGCACCCGGCAAAATCGAAAAGCACATCGCCATCACAAGACTCAAAGCAACCAAAAATCGTTTCATCCAAAAACCTCCTAAAGTAAAAATGAATTGGTCGAACGACAGGTTCGTTGCTGGTACTATAACTAATTTTTGCGCTTCACTCTATACCTCTGATGGATAATTTCTGTGCACCATTGGGTTTAATTTGCCTTTCATGGCGATAACCCGATCGGGTTATTAGCGCGTTTTTTGTCACTCTACTGCCGTAATTCAATGCAATCATGAGCTGGTATGAGTAGGGTAGCAGGCCCTTGCGCAACTATAAGTCATGCTATACTTAGACCTATGGAGCAGAGCTTAGTGTACGATACCTATAGGGCCGAATGAAAGACTATCTACAAATTTGGAGGATGTAGCAATGCGTTTACGGATGTACCTATTATTGCTTTTCGTCTTACTTGCTATCACAAGCTGCAGCACGGCCCCAGAACCGCAGATACCCGATGCCAAGCAGCCACCTATACCCACTTCCGAACCGGGTAGCAGCACGGTTGTAGGACAGATTATAGGCACCACAACCAAAGCGCCGATTAAGCTTACCCCCGTGTATTTAGCCGCAATTAGCTGGGATCAGGATCATAAAGAGGCTGCATTCATTTTGAATATCAGCAACAGCCCGGCAGCTCAAACCGATGAAAATGGCTTCTTTGTTATGCCGAAGGTTCAGCCGGCCGAATATGCCATCGTAGTTGGTGATTTCTACGGGCGCAATGAAGTGCTGCGCGAAAGCAATGGCAATGCACATATTTTTGTGCCAAAGGCTGGGCAGGTGCTTGATGTTGGTAAAATAGAAATGCCGCCAGATGTGCAAAAATAGGGCTACGCCGCATTCGGGATATGATATTCGATCCGTTTGATTCTTTGGTTTGCTCGTGCAGTGCCCGGCTTAGCTAGGCACCGCACGAGCAAATGAAATTCGGGGCGGCTTCGCCACCCCGAACCCTACCATACAACACAGTTATCCCAACCGGGCGCGAACAGCACGTAGTAGGCGTGAGAAACGCCCCGCGGGATAGTACCCTTTATTTGCATGAGGAAACGGCTGGTCGGGCACAGATCGCCCTAAGAATGCACATAGCTCATTCCACCCATCCCCTTGTTCCCAATCAACTACAAGCAAATCGCCCGGGCGATCGCGAAAGTAATTCACAACCTCAGCGTTATGCCGCTCATAGCGCTCAATTAACTGCTCCTGCGTTACGTGAGGAAATGGCAAACCATAAAGAATACGGCGAATTTCGTTGATATCTGCCGACGTTTTTTGTTCAGTGGCGCGCATATTCTCATAACTACGGAGCCAGTTTTCGGTTTTCCGCCGTGTGAGCACAAACTTACTGCCGGGGAAGGCTTGATCGAGCTGCTGGTAGAGAATAATCCAAGGCCAATCGTCGAATGTATCCTTTGTCGCAGCCAAGGCCATAATCCGCGATAAATCGTTTTTCGCTAGATCTTTCACCAGGCTTAAATCCTGGGTTTGATGGTTATAGCCTAAGAGGCGAAAACACGTACCCAACGTCGTTGTCCCAGTTCGTGCCCAGCCAATACCAAAAACTTTCGTCATATGTCGCCTCTTGTGTTGTAATCAGCTTCATTTATAAACGTCATTGACACGACTTACGCCGTCGGCGTTTTTAGCCTGCGGTAGAGCGGTATGTTCTCGCTTTTGGCCTGTAGTTTTTTCGCGCGTGGCGCGAAAAAACTACACATACGGACGAAGAAACACTAAGCACCGCATACATCTTGTTCCTTAGCATCCTTAGCAATGAGCTAGCTATGTACCAACTGCATATATAACTCACCATATGCCTTAGCCGCCTGGCGAATAGAAAACTGCTCGACATGGGCACGAGCGTTGTTCGCGACGCTCCGGCGTGCAGCGCGATCGGCATAAAGTTCGAGCATCGCCTGGGCAAGCGCCAAAGGGGTATGTGGTGGCACTAATCGCCCGGTTTCGCCATCGATCACTAATTCGCGGCTGCCTGCTACGTTAGTTGCCACAACCGGCGTACCAAGAACCATTGCCTCCATTACCACTGTGGGCAACCCCTCCCACCACGACGACGATACGAAGACATCGAGCGCCGAAATCACATCCATCACATCGGTGCGCGGCCCGAGGAATGTAATCGTATCGGCCAAGCCTTCGGCAATAACCAGTGCATGCAACTGTTCACGATCCTCGCCATCGCCAACAATCAGCAGCCGAGCATCGGGTAGCACGTTACGTACTTCATGCATCGCTATAATAAGGTCAGGAATGCCTTTTTGCTCACTGAGTCGGCCAACCAATCCAAAAAGTGGCGTATGCGCACTAACACCTAAAAGCCCGCGTATATCGTGTGCGCTACGCTGGGCCAATATAACCTCTGGATCAATGCCATTCGGAATGAATGGCGAACTTTTTCGCAGCAGGCGCGCAGTCGGGCTGCCATTAAGAATGTCGGTAACGAGCGGTGCAACACCCACCTGAACATCACAGACAAGCGGGTATAGCCGCGCGGTGATACGCCGCAGCCGCAGATCGAACGACCACTCGACACTATTGTGCGATGTTCGTACCAGCCTGCGCACGCCCCCGGTGAGTTTCAGCGCAACACCAACAAGATCTGGGCATTCAGTATGCGTGTTGATAATATCAGGCTTTAGGCGCCTTATGATCGAGTATGAGCCGAGGTATGCCATCTCAAGATCGAGCCGAAATTGCCCGCGATAATGAGTGCTAAAAAATGTCGGGGTACCCTGGTCAATTAAACGCTTCTGCCATTGCCGCTCAATTGGCGAGTCGTGCGACCAGATTGCGCAGATTGAAACATCAAAATATGCTGGATCAAGAAAGCGAGCAAGGCCAAGCGCAAACACTTCGGAGCCGCCGTTCACTGCGCCAATTGCAAGCCCACGGATGAGCTGCACTACCCGGATTCGGCGTGGTGTGCTCATACCCAAACCTTACCTGCATAATAAAAAGAAGACCAGATAGACATAGAGTACATCATCGCTCAGCAATTGCCACGAGAATTTGGGCTAGTGCCCGTTTACTGCGCCGCGCATGCGCAAGGTACCAATCAACTTGCTGATGCTGGGGGGCGCGACCAAGTTGCTCGAATGCAGCAATAAGCTGTGCAGCAGTAATAGTGTTGATATCAAGATACTGTTCCTGCAAGCCCAGCGTTTCAAACACACCACGAGTTTTATGTAAATAGCCAATAGTAAGCACCCGCGTACCTGCATTTAGCGCCAGAATAACCGAGTGCATACGCGTACCAACAAAATAATCCATCGCCCCATAGGCAGCTTGAAGTACATCTGGCGGTACAACCTCATTGACAAGGTAAACTGACTGCGGATCGGCTACGCGTGCATAGATCCGTGTGTTAATGTGGCGATCATCGTCGTGCGCACTAGGCCCGCAGGATTGCCCAAACAATACAATCTGGCCGCCTTGCGCAGTCATTGTGTTGATGAAGCCAATCACGGCATCTTCATATTCACACTGACGGCTAAAGAGTGGGTATTGCGTTTGCCAATCAATGATACTCATTCCCACGCGAAGGGTGGCCTTGCTACCAGTAACACCAGTACGATCCAGCAGGGCAGAAGCTGCTGCAGTGGCCTCCGACTGCGCTCCAAACGCCAGATCAGGCACGTAGAGCGCCTTCTGCGCGCTGCCAAGCTCATGCAACACCCGTAACGACTCGCGCTCGCGCACACAGGTAAGCCGAGCATGGCGCACAATGGTCGCCATTGCACGGCGCTGTGTACTACTATGAAATGGGCCAATCGATTGCGGCAGGAGCACCACTGGCCTACCCATCAACAGCGCTACCGCACAGCAGCTCAGGGTAAAGCCAAACCAGCCAGTCAGGCCATCGCCCGCATTGGTTGTATAAAAATTGCCACCGCCACATACTAATACCAGATCAGCATCCGCAAGCGTACTGAGCAATATGCGCTTGTGTCGGGCAAGAAACGGAAACAGGCGTACACCAAAAAACCGATAAAACAAAGCGCTGAATAACAATAAGGCTAGATTCGACCAGCGCCTCCAGCGCCCGCCCATGCGGTAGGTTCCATCTGGCTGAAGCGACGTAACCCAGGTAATTGGGCTTGGATGAATAGGACAATCTGGCACGACTGAGCGCGCATAGTCAGGGTGATTGAATATCAACTCGACCTGTGCATTTGGCATGGTTGTGCGCAACATACGTAATGTCTCGCGCATAATCATGTGGTCGCCTGCATTAAGCATCGAATGATTATTGGTAATAACAATCCGCATCAGAGCCTCTGCCGCGCCGTGAAGTATGCCGCCGAGCCATAGAGCACGAAGAGTAATGCTTCAATTCCTATATAGAGCCAGGCCGCACCCTGAGCACCATATGCAGGGATAATCATCCATCCAACGAACAAACACACCAATACAACTGAACCTTGCACAATCACACGCAAGCGCTGGCGCAAATTCGATAACAGAATTGCCACCCACACAAAGTTACACGCCTTCAGCACTGGCAGCAGCGACATCATCCGCACATATGGGAGCGAGGCTGCATAATCAGCCCCATAAAAAGTTACAATCAGCAGGCGGCCAAATAGCCAGATCGCAACAATCGCAGCAAGCCCATATGCAATCGAGCCAAATAACATGAGCCGGGTTACCCTGCGATATTCAGCAGCCTCAACCGTGGGCGACATGATGAGAGGCAACCCCACCGAAAACATAAGGTTTGGCACGAGAAACGATAGCCGTATCAGATTCAGGGCTGGATTAAACAGGCCAAGCACAAGCGTTCCGGCGCTGGCCCCAAGAATAGCCAGGCCCGATTGTGTGTAAATATTGGATAAGCCCTCCGAAACCACAAATAGCCAGCCCTGGCGGATAGCGGGCCATAGCGTCAGGCGTGGGCGCTCGATGCCACGGCGGCGCTGACGCCAAATACGAGTCAGCACGACGACCGCCATCATCAGGCTAAATGTGGCCTGCATGCTCATTAACAATAGCACGCTGATAGAAGCGCGCGATAGCACGAGCAATACCACAACCAGCAACAATGGATTTATTGTTTGAAATACCGCCACGAGCGTATTACGGCGGCGCACACGCAGGGCGCTATAGCCAGTTTGCGCAAAGCTTTCGAAAATCGTGCCGGTTGCCCCAATAACCAGTGCCAGCCCATTAGCCGAGCGCAGACCCTGCAGAAATTCCGCACCTTCGAGCGAACGACTCGACCAGAGAGCAACCACCCCGCTGAAGAGTACAGCGGCAGCAATAGCCTTCAGCACCAATACCTGTATCATTGGCTGCGATACATTTTCAGAGTCACGCCCACCCTCCTGCAACAGCCATGTGTCTAGCCCCAACCCTAGCAAGCTGGTAAACAGGCTAAGCGACACCATGAGTGCCGCGTATTCACCAAACAACGCCGGGCCAAGGCGGCGCACGATCAAAATTTGCGCAACCGTACTAAGAAAGCGTGAAAGGAACATACCAGAAACTGCCGCAATAACGCCATTAATCAGCGTTGCGACGAGGCTTTGTGATGAGCGAAGTGGTAGAACTGATGAAAAAAACCGCGAGGCTTGCGGCCAGCGTGAACGCATGGATCATCCTGTTCTTGATTCTGGCACAGCCACCGCGCCGGGCTGCCGCGCCGCCTGGAGGAGGCCGCTGTACCATCCAAGCTGCGCCCAGGCCATGCCTGGCAGTGCATACCAGAATGGCCGCAATTGTGGGCGGCGCAGCAGAAGCCTTAATGCATATGCCAAGGCAAGCGGCGCGATAGCCGCAGCAGCCAGTGGTGGCGGCAAGTGCTCGCACAGCCAGATCGCCTCAGAGAACGGCATCATTGCGCGGTAGCGGTAATAAATATCGTAGAATGCCAGGCCAAAACTCTTATGACGCTGCCACACTGCACCAAGGCTTGTACGCTCGGGGCGGTGCAGCACGCGCGCGCTAGGTGCACAGCCCAGCCGAAATCCAGCCTGGCGCAGTCGCAAGCTTAGATCCAGATCTTCGGCAGAAGCGCCCCTGTAACGTTCGGTGAATGGCCCGGCAGCTTCCCACGATTGACGCGATAGCATCAGGCAAAAGCTCGGTAGCACCCCACGCTCGCCCGGCGGGTCAACTGAAAGAAACTCGGGGAAAGCCATGAGGTTCGCGCACAGACGCCAATAATTGCCCTTTTCTGGCACAATACCGCCCAGTACGGCACCATAACCTGTAGCAATCGCCACCAGCAGCTCAGCGATGGCATTTGGCGCAAGCAGGCAGTCGGCATCGACAAACAGTAGACATTCGCCTTGAGCCACCGCCGCGCCAAGATTGCGCGCCGCTGCTGCCGACACTGGTTGATCGGTACGAATAAATTGTACTAACTGATCAGGCTGTACCTGTCCATACCGATCCATCCCCACCACAATAATTTCACATATTTTATGTGCCAGGGTTTGTACACGCAGAGCAGCAATAACATCGCCAACAATGGGTGAGTGAAGGTTTGGGATGATCACCGAAACGGTGCCGCAAGGTTTAAGAGGACTGTGCATCGGTTGCTTCTAAATCAACTGCCCTACGGCTACTAAGTATCATACTTTCAACCGCGCCCCAATACCAGGCTATTTTACCGCACACAAGGCCAGGCAAGGCGCTCCAGTAACAGCGTAGCCCTGGCAAAGCGCGGTATAGTTGGAGCGTATCGAGTAGAGCAAGTAAGGGTGCCAGTGCTATCAGCAAACCACTCAATGGTGCCATCTGCGAACTGATGCGCGAAGGCAACACATCCGGGTACCGCTGTACCACTTGCGCATAAGTACGCCCAAAGTGGTGAAGATGCCGCCAAATACTGGCAAACGAGGTGCGTTGGGGTCGATGAAAAAATATTGCAGCTGGCTCGAAGAATAACTGATAGCCGCGACGCATTAACCGCCAACAAAATTCTAGGTCGTCGCCGCCACCAGCACCAGTAAAGGTTTCATCAAAGCCTTCAATTTCTGCAATAGCAGACCGCCGAAAACTCATCGCAAAGCCAGGAATGTAGGTACGGGTGCCGGCTATAGCGATACTCAGGGACTGGGTGAAAGTAAGAATGTTATCGCACAAAGTCCAGTATGGCCGCGCCTCAAGCGCCATACTGGCCCCTACTGCTACCCATCCCTCAGCATGGCGTGCTAATATATGCTCAATGCAATGTGGTGTTGCAATGCAGTCGGCATCAACAAACATCACATATTCGCCCTGAGCCACCGATAACCCCAAATTACGCGCACGGGTTACCGAAACTGGCTGCGGCGTTACCACAAAACGCACACTTGGCGGGATAAGATCATAACAATCCTGTCCGACAACAATAATCTCGCCAACTGCGATAGTTTGATTTTGCAATGCACCAATTACTTTATCAATAATTGGGGAATGCAGATTGGGGATAATGATTGAAATCAAAGGTATACGTTCAGTAATAGTTCAATATCCTGACAAAAAGATATTACTAGAACTTTCGCTTACTGGTTTATGTGCCTGCGGCAGCGAGGTACTTTTTTCTTGGTAATTTTTTGCGCTCCACGCAAAAAATTACCAAGAAAATGAAGAATTCACTTGAGTAAGCGAAAGTCTTAATTACGTATAAATACACCAAATACATCAAATAGCATACACCCGCGCCCATTCATGCGCCAGCCGATCCCAGCGAAAGCGCGCCGCCTGGTCACGCGCGAAGCCCGCCGCCTGCGCCAGCTCAGTATCATCGCGCAGGTGTACCAGCAGGCCATCGGCCAGGGCGCGCGGGCTGCCGGGGGCCACCAGCGTGCCGCCATGCGCACCCAGCATCTCAGCGCGGTCACCTACATCGCCGGTTACCACTGGCACACCAGCAGCCAGGCTTTCGATAATTTTTAAGGGTGAGCGCCCGCGGGCCACTGCATCATCAGCCACCGGGTCGACTGAGCAGCGTGCCAGGCCGAAAAAAGCCGGTATCATGGTGTAATCGGCATAGCCAGCAAATATCACACAATCTTCTAGCCCCAATTCACGTGCTCGCGTTTGCAGCGCCGCGCGATCCGGGCCAGTGCCTACCAGCAGCAAGCGTGCTGTGGGAAGTTCAGCTCGCACCAGAGCGAACGCATCAAGCAGCAGCCCGACATTATGGCTCGTTTCGCTCAAGGTTCCGGCATAACCCACCACCGGCGCATCGCCGAGGTGCAGCGCCGCACGCAGGCCCGCAACCAGGCGCGCATCGGGCGGCCCAATCCGATCAGCCGCAATCCCATTCGGCACGTAGACAATGCGCTCGGGCAGTACGCCGATTTCGGTGCAGCGCGCCTGCAAAAAACGGGTGTTTACCGTAACAGCGGATGCACGTTGCGGTAACATATCTTCCCAGTAGCGCACAAGCGCATGCTGCCAGGATGCACCAAAACGGTTCCCACCAGCCTCGTAGTCGTCGCAATCGACATACAATGGCACACCCAGGCGCCGTGCTGCCAGCAAACCAGCCAGGCCGTTCATAGGCTGGGGTTTGCATACGTGAAGCGCATCGGGGCGCACACGCAGCGCAACCGCCAGCAGCTGCCGCGCTGCTTGAAAGGTCACGCGCAGCAACGCCGCCGAGCCATAGTAGCGCCGACGCGTCACCGGGCCATAGACATGCATCTGGCTGGCGTAGTATATCACGACTCCCCCCTGCACTTGCCTACGATGCGCGCGTGCCAGCCGATCATAGGTTGGGTGCAGCAGTGCCAGCTCAGGCTGATAGCCCAGCGTAGCCAGCTCGCGCGCCAGCGGCAGCCAGCGCCCGCGTGGCGAGGGGTCTTCGAGGCTTGATGTGCTGAGGAATAGGATGCGCATCTTAATTGCGCCGCCGCACCCGGCCCAACAGGTGACCGCGTTCGCCTTCGCGGAAGGCAGTATCGATGCGGTAACACAGCCGCGTCAGCGCTGCCGCCGCACCAGGGAGCGTGAGATTGAGGAAATGCAATGGCGCGAACAGCAGGCGCAGCGTTGGCTCATTCCAGTAGAAATATTCCACCGACCACTGCTCGCGATCGGGCAGCAGCGCGCCCAACATCGCAGGCGTGTATCCGTTGCGCACATGCCCAAAGCTGCGGTTGGTGTAGGGCGTGAGCCAGGTGGGAAACATGCGAAAATCGCGCGCGGGTGTGGTGAACCAGATCGTACCACCCGGCGCGAGCACCCGCAGCATTTCGCGCATCATGGCTCGGTCGTCTTCAACATGCTCAAGAATATCGAAGGCCAGAATACAATCGAAGCTCCCGTGCAGCGCAGGTAAATCGGTGGCCGAAGCGCGCGCGACAGACATCAGCGCAGATGGGCGCAGGCGTGGATTCATATCGACACCCAGGCGCAGCGGAGCATCAACCCGGCTCATAATATAGCCATCGTCGCAGCCAACATCAAGCACGCGGGCGGCGCGGGTGGGCAAACCCAGCTGATCGCGAATCAGCATTGAGCGGTAGTACGCCGCAAAGTGCGGCATTATTGGCGTTGTCTCAGTCATTGGTTATAGCAATTCTCCAATACTTAGAAGCTGTCGCTTGCCGGTGTATCTGCCTGCGGCAGCATGGTACTTTCTTTTCCTTTCCTTGGTCATTTTTTGCGCGGAGCGCAAAAAATGACCAAGGAAATAGAGACGTTGCTTGGTAAGCGAAAGCCCTAAATACTATTGGGCTTACCCGCGTGCGACGCCCACCGGCTCGGCGACCGGCTGCGGGCGCCAGCGGCGATAGCGCCACAGTGTTTCGACCGCAGTGAAGGCGTCGCGCGGCTTAATCTTCTTGCCCGCCAGGTAGGGGCGGCCAACATACGACACCGAGGTTTCGTAGATTTTGTGCCCGGCGCGCACCACCTTGGCGGTTAGCTCCGGGTCAACATCAAAGCGGTCGTTGTCGATGCCGATTTGGCGCAGCAGGCTGGTGCGGAACAGCTTATAGCACGTTTCCATATCCGTAATCCAGCGCTGGAACATCAGGTTGAACAGCAGCGTAAGCCCGCGATTGCCCAGGTAATGCGTCCATAGCATGCCGCTTCGATCGGCACCCAGGAAGCGCGAACCATAGATCACCTGGGCATCGTAACGCTCGATTAGCTCAGCCATCTTCATAAAATCGCGCGGGTCGTATTCCAGGTCGGCATCCTGAATGGCAAGGTATTCTTCCCGCACCAGCGGCAGGCCGCTGCGCAGGGCCGCACCTTTGCCACGGTTGCGCTCGTGGAATACCGCCAGCACGCGCCCTTCGGCCACCAACCGCTGCACAATCGCCTGCGTGCCATCGCGCGAGTAATCATCGACGACCACAATCTGGCGAATCACCGGCACCTGCTCAAGTCGCCGCACAATTTCCTCGATCGTCTCGGCCTCGTTATATACCGGTATGATGGCCGAGATGCCGATCGTCGGCAACGGGGCCGCTGGCGCGGACGCCCGCGCGCGCTCCGGCAAGTTCATGGCTTAGCTCCTCAATAATACGTATCAGCGCCGCCCACGAAAGGCGCGCGCGCGCCTGGATCATGCCAGCGCGCAAGGTATCAGCCAACTGCTCGTTAAAATAGCGGTCGATTGCGCGCGTGAGCGCGGCGCGGTCGCCGGGCGGCACAATCAGGCCGCTCTCTCCATCGGTAATCGTTTCGGCCAGGCCGCCCACCGCCGTTGCAATGACGGGCAAACCATAGTGCACCGCCGTCATGCCCACGCCGCTCTGGCTACCGCTGAGATACGGTAGCACCAGCGCGTCGGCGGCAGCGAAATAGGGTTCGAGCTGTTCGTTCGTAATATAGCGGTTGTGCACGATCACGCGCTGTTCCAGCCCGAGCCGCGCAATCTGCTCACGATACACCTGCTCATCTTCCCAGAATTCGCCCGCAACCAGCAGCTGCACCGGCTGAGTGGTGTTCGCCAGCGCATCGAGCAAGTAGCGCAGACCCTTGTAGCGCCGCACAAAGCCAAACATCAGCAGCAGCGGCGCGCTGGCATCTACACCCAGCTGCTGCCGGGCCGCGGCGCGCGAAAGCTGCTGCGGCGTGAACACATCGAAGGTAGGCAGGTGCCCGGCACGAATTGGCTTGCCTGGCAGCACCCGGCGCGCCATGCCAAACTCTTCCTCGGTCATCACAATCAGGCCATCGGCCAGGCGCAAAGTCATGCGCGCAAAGAACCACTCAATCAGCGAGCTATCGGGTTCGATAAACTGGTGCGAAATGTAGAGCACCGGGATGCCAGCGCGATGCGCCGCGCGCGAGACAATCAGCAGCAGTGGAATCCAGAAGGGTGTCCACCATTGCAGCAACAGAATGTCGGGCCGCTCGGCAACCACCCGCCGCGCCGTCGCTACCCAGGTCAGCGGGTTGAGCGTGTCGATAATCCGCTCGCATGGCTCGTACAAGGTGTTTGCGCTCGGGTCGGCAGCAACATTGCCTGGAAATAGCCATTTCGGGTATTGGCGGCGATAGGAAAAAAAGCGCACGTCGTGCCGCTCGCGCAGGTGCTTCACCAGCAGCGTGGTGTAATGCGAAATGCCGCCGCGAAATGGGAAGGTTGGGCCTATCACAACAAACTTCATTGCTTGCTCAAATTCACTTGGAAGATCTCGACCCCATCGCGATCATATACCAGCGTAAATAGGGAGCTGGCGCGCAGCACCGCCGAATCAAAGCGATCGGCAGCACCTTTGCCGGGATAAGGATGCGCGCCATTATAAATATAGGTTATCCCGGCGCTGCGTAGCGCATTTTGCGCCGAGCGAGTGGTCAAATCGATCGCAATCGGGCGAGCATCACTCAACGGGCTGCCGCGCAGCGCCACAAGAAAATTATTCAGGTGCTTCTGGTAGTTCGCCCGCTCGCCCTGCTCGCTGCCGTAAGTCAGCGGCGGCAGGCTGGCCCAGCGGCCCGCCAATAATGGCAGCCACCAGCCCGCATCAGTGCCAGCGGCCAGCGTGCCACCATAGGCCGGGAAACTATTGACCAGAAAATGGGCATCAGCAGGCGTATTCGCCTTAATCCAGTCGAGCGCAGTAAAATCGGCGGCACTTACCAGCGCGGTGGTATCGCGCACCATCTGCGCCTGTGGGCCAGTATAGAGCACCAGCACCACAAACATCGCGGCAGCCGCCAGCGCAGTGGGTAGAGCGTCGGGCAGGCGCAAGCGCCCGGTTACCTGCGCCAGCCACTCCTGCACAGCGCCCAGCGCGTAGCCCGCCAGCAGCGCGGTTGGAATGAACAGCGTGCCCAGCCCCGTCACCGAATCGATGACGCCCGCGCCGGGCAGGCCCGCGACATACGGCACAACAATCAGCACCAGCAGCGCCGCCCACACCGCTGGCACGAGCATGCGCCAATCGCGCCGCCAGGCCGCCAGCAGCAGCCCGGCCAGCGCCAGCGCCAGCACCGCCCCATTCACATAGCGCGGCACCACTGGCTCTAGCGCCGACATCTGGGTAATCACCGCCTGGCCCGATTTGCCCGAGACCATGCCATTCGCATTACGCAGCAGCTGGCCGCGCAGCACATTCAGCAGCCAGGGCAGCGCCAGCAGCATACCCAGCAGCGCCGCCGGTACCACGCGCAGCACCAGCACACCCGCCAGGCGTAAGTCGCGGCGGGAAAGAATAAGCAGCACCAGGTAGCTTAGCACAAACAGCGCGGCCAGCGCCGTCACCAGGTAGTGCGTCAGGATCATCGTAGCGGTGAGCAGCCCGGCCAGCAGCACCAGCCGCCACGAAAATGCGAGATGTTGCCAGCTTGTACGGCCTGGCGACTTGTTATGCGCCAGCGTTACCCAGCACACCACCAGCGCCATCAGCACCAGCTGACCAGCGAGCTGGGTATAGCGCCCCCAGTTCACATAAAAGGCCGGGATATTGCCCACAAACCCCACTATTAGCGCGGCCCACACCGCCGCCCAGCGCGTGCCGCCCAGCGCCCGCACCAGCACGAAGATCAGCGGCACGGTGAGGGCGTTGAGCACCTGGCCGGTCAGCACCAGGCTCCTGGGGACATCAACACCAGCCAGGTAATGCACAAACGCAACATTCGCGTGAAAGCCGAAGTGGTAGGTGAAGGTCGTAAGCGGGGCGTAAGGCTGCCAGGAATGAAACAGCCCCTGATGTTCGACGAGCAGTTGGGCCATCAGGGTATGCTGGTAGGAATCGCCCAGCAAGCCGACCCGCAGATCGCGCGCGGTGTACAGCCGCACCAGCAGCGCGGCCAGGCTTACCCCGAGAACAATGAGCGATGGTAGATCAAACGCGGCCCAACCCGAGCGCTGCTTTCGTGCCGCCCAGAGTGCAAGCGCGGCCCACGCTACGCTACACAGCCCCACATATCCCCAGGTTGCTGCTGCACCCCAGGGTAGCCCTAGCTGCTGGGCCAACAGCAGAAGTAACGGCGGCAACGCCACGCTCACACCAATCGCCAGCGCAAGATGTTCGGCCAGCCCAAGCGCATGTTCGCGCGGCCAGAGGAGGCGAAGAAGGAATAGCCCAGGGGTGGTATAGAGTAATGCGATGGTCGCTGCTGGTACAAGTGTGCCGAGCAAACTATCGCCCGCCCACAGCAGCAGCGCGCTGCCGCCGCCGAGTGCTAACGCCCCGACCAGCAGGAGCGCGCCAATCAATACCAGCGCCGGCATACGCCAGCGCGGATACGCATTAACTGGCAGTACCGCTCGCTCCAAACCGTGCCATCACCCGCACCGCGTTGCGACGCATGCCTACGCCGCTCAGGTGTCTTGTGTAAGGGTGTACAGCCATATGCGCCATATCGCAGATTGGCCGCTCACCCTATTCGTATGCGCCGAAACACGTATGTGCCCGGCGGGCGGCATTATACGATAGCGGGGTAGGGGTGTCAAAGCTGGGCGCGCCGGGCGACATCGTGCTCCCATTCGCGCAGGCGTGCCAATTGCCGATTATTCAGCACCACAATCGGGCGGGCGCGGCGAATAGTGTGGAATGCCTGGTCGTGCGGCAGGCCCTGCGCAACCAGGTAGGCGCTGGCAGTAAGCGAGGCGCGACCGACCCCGGCGTGGCAGTGTACCATCACCGGCAGCTGGCGGGCGCGCGCCGCATCAATAAAAGCCACGGCCTCGCGCAATTGCTCAATCGTTGGCGGGTGGAAATCGCGCACACGCAGACGTAGTGTTTCTGGTGCTGGCGGCCCGGCAAAACGATCTTCACGTTCGTCCTGTAGGCTCAGCACGGCGCGCACGCCCAGCGCATGCAGCGCTGCCCACTGCTCGGCGCGAAACTGGCCGCCAACGTACAGGAAATTGTCGATCTTGCTGATATTCAGATGAAACGCCCGCTGCCACTGCGTGTGCAGGTAAGGCACGATCAGGTCGGGATGGCGCACCCAGGCGCGTAATCCGGCATCGGGGGCAGCAATACGTGACGAATTTGGCATAGCTCAGGGCCTGGTATGTGGCTTCGTACAGGGATGTGGCGCTCGCACCACTTCACCAGTATAGCATACCGCTAGGCCTGCACAACCACCTGCACAATCAAGTTGCCTGAGTCACACTCTACTCATACAGCGCACATCTTCACGTTCTATGCTATGCTACTAGCTACACGGCTGCGAGGCACCAAGAGATATCTGTGATGTTTCTGTCGATTGAGGTCGTAGCGAACCAGGCCGGGCTTGCACAGCTTCTCCGCTTTGTGGACGAAGCCGAACAGCGTATGGCGCTCGGTGAAGAACAGGCTTATATTTTGCGCCTGGCAATAGAGGAAATTGCGACGAACCTCATGAAATACGGCTATACCACTAATGCGCCCGGGCCGATCCAGGTTGCTTGCGACACCGCGACTGGTGCCTTGCGCATCGTTATTCGCGATCAAGGCAAGCCCTTTGACCCACACACTGCGCCACCGCCCGACCTGAGCACTTCGCTTGAACGCCGCCGCGTTGGCGGGCTTGGCCTATTCTTAGTGCGCGAGCTGACCGACGAGCTGGTGTATCGGCATGATGCAATCAGCGGCTGGAATGAATTGACCCTGATCAAGCGAGCGGAGCATGAGCGTGGTTGAACGAATGCGCAGCCTTGCGCTGTTCAACAATATGGATATGGAACGGCTCAGCCGACTGCTTGCCCAGATAAACGAGCAGCAGCTGGCCGCTGGTGAGGTGCTGTTCGCGCAGGGCGATACTGCCCACACCTGCTATATTGTGCTTACCGGCGAACTTGAAGCAGTGGCGCGGCAGGGCGATTTTGAAATGCAGCTCGAAATCTGCCATCCCGGCCAGATTATCGGCGAGATGGCGCTGATCGATGCTAGCCCACGCTCAGCCACAGTGCGGGCGCGCGTCGATAGCTGTGTAGCCGTGCTCGACGAGCGCGGGTTTATCGAGCTATTACACAGCAACCCGGCGCTCACGCTTGAGCTACTGCGCGGCAATACCACGCGCCTGCGCCGCACCAGCCAGCAAATGATCGACGATATCGCCGCCAAGCATGCCGAGCTGGCCCGTGCTTACGATGAGCTGCAAGCCGCCCAGGCCGAGCGCATTCGCCTGAGCCGCATTGAGGAAGAGCTGGCGGTTGCGCGGCGGATTCAGCGGCTGTTCTTGCCCACGCAGCTGCCACAACCCACAGGCTGGCAGCTCGCCGCGTACAATCGGGGCGCACACGAGGTCGGCGGCGACTTCTTCGACTGTATCCCGCTGCCTGGTGGGCAGCTTGGGCTGGTAGTGGCCGATGCCTGTGGCAAAGGCGTACCTGCGGCCCTGTTCGTGGCGCTCACCCGCAGCCTGGTGCGCGCAATGGCGCTCACGCCCGCCGCCTTCCAGCAGGGCGGGGCCACGCTTAGCAGCTCGCCGGCTGAAACCCTGCGCGTCACCAACGACTATATTGCAACCGAACACGGCGCGAGCCATATGTTCATCACGCTGTTTTACGGCCAGCTCGACCCTGCTACCGGGGACATGGTCTATGTCAATGCCGGGCATAACGCGCCCATGCTGTTCAACGCGGCTGGCACACTCCGCGCCGAGCTCGAAAGTGCCTCACTGCCACTGGGCATTATTGCTGGGCAGTCGTTCACGCCAGCAACAGCCACAATCGCCCCGGGCGAGCTGCTGGTATGCTTTAGCGATGGCATTACCGAAGCCATGGATACGCAGGGCACACTGTTCGACGAGCAGCGCCTGCTGGATGCGGTGCGCGACTATGCCGCGCTGCCCGCCACCGAGCTGGTTGAGCGCCTGGTGGCAACGGTTAAAGCCTTTGTCGGCGATGCGCCCCAATCGGATGATATGACCTTACTCGTGCTCAAGCGCGATGCCTAAATCGCGCCGCCTGCCGCCGGGCAGGTACACACGAACGCCCGTGTTATAATAGCCATAGACACCGACTGAGGCACACGCAACACACCACCGACTGAATACACGGCCAAAGCTATGCCAACACGCATCGGCGAAGTGATTGAATCAACTACCACCAGCTTCACTGCTGGAGCCTACGAGCTGCTAACGGCACCGCCGTTTGGCGCATTGGTACGCGCCCAGGCCCGCACCGAGGGCATGGCAGTGTACGGCCTAGTATACGATATTCGCACCGGCAGCAAAGAGCCTGGCGGGCGCGCACTGGTACGTGGGCGCACTTATAGCGGGCGCGAGCTCTACGACGCTGAGATTTACCACGAACACCCCGACCTGGCCGAAGTGCTCCAAACCGAATTTTCGGCGATTACCGTGGGCTTTGTCGAAGGCGGGCGCGTATACCAGTATTTACCACCCCAGCCGCCGCCGGTGCATTACAGCGTTTACGAATGTACGAACGACGAGCTAGCTAGCTTCACCGAAACCACCGACTTCTTCCGCACGCTGCTGTTCGCCTACCAGATCCCCAGCGACGAACTGTTGGCCGCAACCATTCGCGCCGCCGCCCGCGCCCGCCAGGCCAATGAGCGCACCTACCTGGTACAGGCCGGGCGCGAGGTTGCTGCACTGCTCAAAGACGACTACGACCGCCTCACCGCGATTCTGCGGCGCATTCGGCCCTAACTCATGAGTCCGGCAATCATCCTGCCATTACTGATGATTCTGATCTGCACCGCCACGTTGTATGGCTGTTATGTCGCGTTCGACCGACTGCAAACCCGGATTGAACAGAGCCATGGGCGCGGGCGCTGGCTGAGCATTGCGCTGGCGAGCGGCATTGGCCTGCTGGCACTCGTTACCTTCTGGTGCTGCTTCACCTTCAGCACCGCGCTGATGCAAGCGGTTGGCCTGAACCTCTAATCACGCTGTGGTATTTCGTGCTACGATTGCTCTATGCACTATCAGGCGCTGCACAACCTGTGGGCGCGCGCGCGGCGCTGGCTCAGCCTCGATGGTCGGCTCCGCCCTACCCAACCGTGGGCGTTGCTGCTGGGGCCATGTTTGCTGCTGGTCGCCGTCTTCGCACCATATCAGGGCTTATTCATCATTGCCTATAGCTTCTTGCTGCTGGCGTTGCTGATGTATTGCTGGGTACGCCTGACCGGGCCAAACATCCAGTTGCACCGCCACCTGCTCGCCGAGTGGGCACAGGTTGGCGACGATATGGCCGAAGCGTGGGAGCTTGAGAATCGTGCGCAGCTGCCGCTGCTGTGGCTCGAGCTCGACGACGCCTCAACGCTGCCCGACTATACCGGGCGGCGGGTGGTGGCTGCAGACGCGCGGATGTACTACCGCTGGCGTACCAGCGCGCACTGCACCCGGCGCGGCGTGTACACGATTGGCCCGCTCACGGCCTCGCTTGGCGATCCATTCAACCTGTTTCGTTACGCCTGGCGCGAACAGCACACCCGCCAGATCGTGATTTACCCACCACTGGTGCGCCTGCCACCACTGCTTGTGCCGCAGGGCCAGCGCGGCGGCCTGGCACGCGCCGATCTGCTTCAGCTGCACGTTACGCCCAGCGTCGGCGGGCTGCGCGAATATGCGCCCGGCGACCCACCCAGCCGCATCCACTGGCCCACCGTTGCGCGCACCAATAAGCTCATGATCAAGGAATTCGACCAGGAGCGCGCCGGGGCTTTCTGGATTGTGCTTGACCTGGCGGCTAGCGCCTACCCACAGGCTGCGCCTGCCGACATTGACACTCTGAGCACACATTCCGCACACGATCCCTACGCATCGTTCACCCAGACATCGGCAATTGACAGAGCTACGGATGAGAGCCGATTAGGCTCGGCGCTCGAGCTGGCAATTGTGCTGGCTGGCTCGCTGGCGGCGCAGGCGCTGGCCGAAGGCCGCGCGGTGGGGCTGCTGGCCGACGATGGCCGCCAGCGGCTGGTAATGCCTGGGCGCGGGCCGCGCCAGCTGTGGCGCATCCTTGGTGCGCTGGTAGATGCCCAGGCGACCGGAATATTGCCGCTGGCCGAGGTGCTGCGCCAGGGCCACGCCGCCCGCGCCACCGAAACCGCCGGTAGCGCGCTCGCGGTGATTACGCCCGCGCTTGATGGCGCATGGCTGCCCGCACTGGCAAGCTGGCAGGGCCACCACAGCGGTGGTGCACTCGCGCTACTGGTGGCCGCGCACACCGCCGACGCCCAAGCAATCGCGGCGCGCCTGGCCGCCAGCGGCGTGGCAACACACACCTTCGAGCTGGGCGCGCCGCTGCCGCTGCTGAACCCGCCCCGGCCCAGCGCAACCGCGCGCATTTCGCCACTAGGCAAAGTGATACGCGGCTAAATATCGCATCATATCGCCCCAAACACTCGTACATAGCCAGGTTGCTACCAGCCCTGGTAAGCCACGCGCGCATCTGACACCCCGCTATCGGCGTTCTCTTCCATATAAGCAATGATGCTCGCCTTGGCTGGCCTCACGCATACAATTGCATGATCCTGATGAGTTCCAAATGAAAGTTTCAATTCACATCCGCACGCTCTTCGCGCTGCTCACATGCATAGCCTTGCTGGCGGGCGCGTTCCCCGCGATGCTGGCGCAGGCCCAGGCGAGCCAGCGCTGCTTCGCCGAAACCAGCCTGTGTATCGAAGGCCGAATCCGCGAATTCTGGGAGCAGAATGGCGGGCTGGCCGTGTTTGGCCTGCCAATCGCCCCACAGCAGGAAGAAGTAATTGAGGGGCGGAGCATCCAGGCACAGCGTTTCGAGCGCAACCGGCTTGAGTTGCATCCTGAAAATTCCCGGCCGTATGATGTGCTGCTGGGTCGGCTGGGGGCCGATGTGCTTGCACTCCAAGGGCGCGACCCGTTCAGCTTTACGCGGAGCGACGCTGCACGGCCCGGCTGCCGCTTCTTCGCCGAAACCGGCCACAATGTCTGCGGTGAGATTCTGCAGGCGTGGCGCGCCAGCGGGCTGGAATTCGATGGCAAACGCAGCAAAAGTGAGGCCGAAAACCTGGCGCTGTTTGGCCTGCCGCTGAGCGAAGCGCAAACCGAAACGGTTGAAGGAAAAGAATATACGGTGCAGTGGTTCGAGCGCGCGCGCTTCGAGCTGCACCCCGAAAACGCGCCGCCGTATAACGTGCTGCTCGGGCTGCTGGGGCGCGAAACAAGCGCGGCGGTGTGCGGCGCGCCCGTGCCGCCGAGCGGCGGAATCTGGACCTCGCGGGCCGAGCTGGCGCGCCTGCCGATGGCCGGGCCAGCCTGGCAGCAGCTACGCGCCGCCGCTGAGGCCAAGCCCGGCAAGGCCGACATTGCCAACCAGGATAGCAACCACGATGTGAACACACTGGCGGCGGCGCTGGTGTATGCCCGCACCGGCGATGCGCGCTTCCGCGCCAGGGCCGCCGATGGCATTATGGCCGCGATTGGCACCGAGCAGGGCGACCGCACGCTGGCGCTGGGGCGCAACCTGGTGTCGTATGTGCTCGCCGCCGACCTGATTGATTTCAGCGCCTATGACCCGGCCCGCGAGCAGCAGTTTAGCGGCTGGCTCAACGCGGTGCGCTTTACCGTGCTGGATGGCCGCACACTGATCAGCACCCACGAGCAGCGGCCCAATAACTGGGGCACGCACGCCGGTGCCAGCCGCATCGCTGCCGACCTATACCTGGGCGACCGCGCCGACCTTGAGCGCGCCGCGCAGGTGTTTCGCGGCTGGCTTGGCGACCGTGCGGCCTATGCCGATTTCATCTACGATGGCGATCGTTCGTGGCAGGCCGACCCGGAGAACCCGGTGGGCGTGAACCCGGCAGGTGCGGCACGCGATGGGCACCGCCTCGATGGGGCCATCCCCGACGATATGCGGCGCGGCGATTCGTTTCGCTGGCCGCCCAAGCGCACAAACTACCCGTGGGGTGCGCTGGAAGGCGCGCTGGTGCAGGCCGAATTACTTTCGCGCGCGGGCTATGATGCCTGGAACTGGTCGGATCGGGCGCTGCTACGCGCCACCGACTTCCTCGATGCGCTCGACCACGAGCAGGGGCGCTGGTGGGCCGAGGGCGACGACGAGTGGATGCCCTGGCTAGTGAATCATGCCTACAGCACGCAGTTTCGCGCCGCACTACCCGCCCGCCCGGGCAAAAACCTGGGCTGGACCGACTGGGTGTATGGCTGCGGGTAGCAGGACATCCGGCGACCGACCGCTGACGGCAGGTTGCGCATTAGCTGCGCCGATGTTTGCTGGCACGCACAAGCGAGTGAATCGCCATGCCCACACTGGCACCAATCAGCGCTGGTAGGCCAGCCCAAAAGGGCGACTCGATGATCATGCTGAAGGGTGTTTCGCCGCTGGATGGATCGCCGATTGTAGCCGGGACAGCCAGGATGATAAAAACCAGCATCGCCAGTAGCGGAATGAACAACCACTTGCGATTCCCCAGCCAGTAGGCGCCTACCCCGCAGAGCACCATGCCCCCAAGCAAAAGCACCAGGAACAGAAGGCTCTCGCCGACGAACCCGGCCAGGAACATGGTAGGCAGCAAAATCAACGCGATCAGGGAGAGCTTCACAGAGTCGTGGTGGTTAGCCCATAGTGTAAAGGTATTCATTGCGACCCTCCTTTCTATGGCTATCTGTGGGAGGGATGACAGCCGCGCCGCCCGGTGTTCACGGCTGCTCATGCTGAGTATAGCAGGTACTGCTGGGCTGGGCGTAAAGGTTTCGACACTGCTGGGGAAGAAAGGCGCGGAGGAACTACATTGCTTGTGCGCTCACTGAGATTGATCAGATTGCGCATACGCCTCGAGATAGCCACACTGCTGGCAACGATAAAGATTCACAGCGATCATAGAACGCTGTTGCCCATGGAGCTTTTTTGGTGTAAACGAATAATCGGGCAGCCCCGCCACCCACCAAATATCATTTGAAGGATGTGGGCTTGTGAGGAATCCGACCTCCATCGATGACGCGCATTTCGGGCAGGTCTTCACCATTTCAGATGCGAGCCGCTGCGTGTTATCAGTGAACGAGCCGGGCAATGAGCGCCACAGAAACGGCAGACAAATGCATCTGGTAAAAGTTCTTCGTGGCAGAAAGGGCAAGTCATCGCAGTATCTTTCGTACTGAGCTGGTGTAAAAAAAGCAATGCTGCATCAACTACGACAAGGAAGGAAAGAAGTTTCGGCCAAATTTGAACGCTCCTTACCTTCTTGCCTACCCATCCTCACGCGCCGCCACCAGCGCCTCAATCGCCTGAAGCGGCGCAGTGAGCGCTGCGGGACTCGCGGCGCATACGGTGATATGGCCGACTTTGCGGCCACGGCGCGGCTGCTTGCCATAGAGGTGCAGATGCGCGCCCGGCACCGCCAGCACCGTCGCCGGGTCGGGCCAGCCGCCGATGAGGTTGACCATTGCCGTCGCGCCGTGCATTGCCGTGGAACCAAGCGGCCAGCCCAGCACCGCGCGCAGATGCTGCTCGAACTGGCTAGTTTCCGCGCCCTCGATCGACCAGTGCCCCGAGTTGTGGACGCGCGGGGCCATTTCATTC
>JAFEAS010000076.1:0-10785 GCA_018266315.1 Chloroflexi bacterium SZAS-1
TTCCAGCCGCTCAGCCTGGGCAACCGTGTCTGGGATGATATAAACAACAATGGCGTGCAAGATACCGGCGAGGCAGGCATTGCCGGGGTAGTAGTGAAGCTGTATGCCAGCGACGGCACCACCGAGATTCCGGTTGGCCCCGATGGTGTGCTGGGTACGAGCGACGACGCGCCAGGTGGCATGCAAACCGATGCGAGTGGGCTGTACCTGTTCCGCGGCTTGCCAGCAGGCACATATATCGTTGAGCTGGCGGCGGCGAACTTCCAGCCTGGCGGCGCACTAGCAGGTTACACTAGCAGCACTGGCACGGTCGGCCAGCTTACCGGCCCGTTTGAGCCTGCGCCCGATGCTGATACCAACCCAAGCGATACCGACGACAACGGCACGATCAGCGGCACGCTAGGCAGCGGCGGGGTGATTCGCAGCGCGCCAGTTACCCTGGCAGTTAACACCGAACCGAGCGGCGAGAATCCCGATAACGACCCGGTCACGCCCGATCTTTCGGAGAACCTGACCGTAGATTTTGGCGTATTCCAGCCAGCCAGCCTGGGCGACCGGGTATGGTACGACCTGAATCATAATGGCGTGCAGGATGGCGGCGAAGCGAACCTCCCGAACGTTACTGTCACGTTGTACGACGCCGCGACCGACTCGCCGATTGCAACGACCACGACCGATGTGAGTGGCGCGTACAGCTTTGTGAACCTGACCCCCGGCGCTTACTATGTCATCTTTAGTACCCTGCCGACCGGGTATGTGTTTACAACTGCGAATAACGAAACGGCCCCAAGCAGCGACGCGCTCGATAGCGATGCGAACCCAACCAGCGGGCGCACCGGCAATTACACGCTGACGGCAGGCCAATCGATCACAACGGTGGATGCGGGTGCATACAACGACATCCGCGCTCAGATTGGCGATTTCGTCTGGTACGACACGAATGAGAATGGCGTGCAGGATTCGGGCGAACCAGGCCTGGGCGGCGTGATTGTCGAGCTGTACAAGGTGGGCCAGGCAACGGCAGTTGCCACAACCACCACCGACCTTAACGGTGCATATCTGTTCTCGGGCTTGCTCGAAGGCGATTATGTCGTGAAGATTGTGGCCCCAGCGGGCTATAGTCTGACACTCAGCAACCAGGGCAGCGATACGCTCGATAGCGACGCCAACCCTGCCGATGGGCTAATGCCCGCAACGTACCTCGATCCCGGCGAAAATGACCCGACGTGGGATGCTGGCCTATACTATACGTTTGTGGCGCTCGGCAACCGCGTGTGGGTCGACACAAACAACAATGGCCTGGATGATGTCGGTGAAGCTGGACTCAGCGGTGCGAGGGTGAAGCTGTATGCCAGCGACGGCACCACCGAAATCGCGGTTGGCCCGGATGGCATCCTCGGCACCGCCGATGACGCACCGGGCGGCGTACAGACCGATGCAAACGGCTACTACCTATTCCGTGGGCTGCTGCCTGGCGATTATATCGTTGAAGTAACGCCGCCAGCGGGCTATATCAGCAGCAGTGGCACGAATGGCGCTACCAGCGGCACCTACGAACCCGCGCCCGATCCTGACACGGTGCCCACGGATGGCGACGACAACGGGACAACTACTGGTGGTGTGGTGCGGAGTGCACCCATTACATTGACGCGCGCTGGTGAGCCTACGGGTGAAGCGACGGCGCTGCCGAACCCCGACACGGCAACGCCCGACATCAATAGTAACTTAACCGTTGACTTCGGCTTCTACCAGCCACTCAGCCTGGGCAACCTGATATGGCACGACCAGAACGATAACGGCACGTTCGATACTGGCGAACCAGGCATCGCGAATGTGGTGGTGAGCCTGTATGCCAGCGATGGCGCGACCCTGATCATGACGACCACCACTGATCTGGCTGGCAACTATCTGTTTAGCAACCTGGCACCGGGCGATTACATCGTTGAAATCGACCGTACCAGCCCGGCACTGAGCGGATTCGTAAGCAGCACCGACCTGCCAACATCAACGACGCCAAATGGCAATGTCGATAGTGACGATAATGGCGTACTAGTGACAGCAACCACTGTGCGCAGTGCGCCGATTACCCTGGTGGGTGGCACCGAGCCGAATGACGACCCGGCGCAACCGCCAGGCAATGCCAACCAGAACAACACGCTCGACTTCGGTTTCTATCATCCGCTGAGCCTGGGCAACCTGGTGTGGGCCGATACGAACAATAACGGTGTGGTTGACAATGGCGAGGCGGGTATCAATGGCGTCGGTGTGGCGCTCTACCGCGATGCCAATGGCAACGGCCTACCCGATGGTGGCGAGCTAGTGACCACAACGGTGACCAGCGGTGGTGGTCTGTATCAGTTCGCCAACCTGCGCCCAGGCGATTACCTTGTCGTTATCGACCAGACAAACTTTGCGGCTGGGAATGCGCTTGCGCATTATGCCAGCAGCACCGGTGGTGGTAGCGAACCCGCGCCCGATGCTGATACCAACGCAACCGACAACGACGACAATGGCACTGCCTACCCCGACGGCTCGGTGCGGAGCGCGCCCATTACCCTATCTTCGGGCGGCGAGCCGACGAATGAGGGCGACGATGCGAACGGTAATCAAACTCTCGATTTCGGCTTCTACCCGCTAGCATCGTTGGGCGATAAAGTATGGCTTGATACAACCAACAATAATGTTCAGGATCCTGGCGAAGCGGGTGTCGCAGGGGTGACGGTGCAGCTGTATCAGCCTGGTACTGATAACTTGCCAGGCACCGCCGACGATGTGCTGGTTGGCACTACGACGACTGGTAGCAACGGAAGCTATCTCTTCACCGATCTGGTGCCGGGGAGTTACTATGTCGTCTTCACGCCGCCAATGGGCTATAGCCTGGTGACACCCAACCAGGGCAGTAACGACACCGCCGACAGCGATGCCGATATTAGCATCGGGCGCACGCCAGTGGTAACGCTTGGCCCCGGTACCAACGATACGTCGGTGGATGCGGGCCTGATCTATAACGCCAGCCTGGGCGACCGTGTGTGGTTTGATCAGAACGGCAACGGCGTGCAAGATAGCGGCGAACCGGGCATACCTGGCGTGACGGTGGTATTGCACGATAGTAGTGGCACGGCAGTGCTTACCACCACCACCGATTTGAATGGCAATTATGCCTTTGATCATCTTGCGGCGGGCGATTATACAATCGAAGTTGTACCGCCAGCCGGGTATACCTTTAGCACGCCCGACCAGGGCAGCGATAATACTGCCGACAGCGACATAAACCCCAGCACTGGCAGCACCATCACCATTACGGTTGGCCTGGGCACGGCTGACCCGAGCTGGGATGCTGGACTCTACCGCGAGGTAAGCCTCGGCGACGTAGTGTGGAACGATATCAATAACAATGGCGTGATTGATGCCGGCGAAGCAGTATTCGACAATGTGCTGGTAAACCTGTATCTTGATAGTAATGGAAATGGCGTGCTCGACGCCGCCGATACCTTTGTCAAGAGCACTACGACATCGGGCGGGGCCTACCTGTTTGATCAGCTTGTGCCTGGCACCTACCTGGTACAGCTCGACCCCAGCAATTTCACGGGGAACGGGGTATTGGTTGGCTATACCAGCAGCACTGGCGCGATCGGGACAAACCAGCAAAACGGCGGCCCATACGAGCCTGCCCCAGGTGCTAACAACGATATTGATAGCGACGACAACGGCACCGTCAGCGGTCAGGGCATCGTCAGCGGCCCGGTAGTGCTAAGTAGCGGTGGCGAGCCGGTGCTCGAAGATGGCGACTCCGACAGCAATCTGACGATCGACTTTGGCGTATTCATGCCAGCTAGCATTGGTAGCTTGGTATGGTACGACCAGGACAAGGATGGCGTGCATGATCAGAACGAGCCAGGCGTGCCTGGTGTCGTGGTGACATTGTACGATGCGAATGGCAACCCGGTAGCAACCACGATAACCGGGTCAGACGGATCGTACCTGTTTACCAACTTGCCGCCTGGAACCTACACCGTCGGCTTTAGCAACTTACCCAATGGCTTTACCTTCACCCAACCTAACCAGGGCGGGAACGATGGAAATGATAGTGATGTCGACCCCAATACCGGGCTAACCCAGCCGATCGTTATAGTGCCTGGTACGAATCAGATCGACGTCTTCGCTGGCGTTATTGTCAAGCCAACGGCGGTAACCCTGCGCATCTTCACGGCAACCTGGCGTGGGAATGTGGTTGAGGTGCGCTGGGAAACCGTAGCCGAGATCAATAGCCTGGGCTTCCACCTCTATCGCAGCACCACAGGCAATCGTGCGGATGCGGTGCGCGTAACGCCTTCGATGATCCTGGCGCAGGGACGCGGCCAGGGTGGGGCTACCTACACCTGGACGGATACCAGTGCCCAGGCTGGTACAAGCTACACCTACTGGCTGGTTGAAACTGAGGTGAACGGCCAGACGAATGAGTACGGCCCGGCGCGGGCTAGTGGCACCGCAGGCACCTATATGTTGTACATGCCGCTAATTAGTAGGTAAGAGGTTAGGGCTTATACTCGCTTCGCTTGATTACGTACAGTTTGTGGTGCTCGGCGCGGCTTTGCCGCGCCGAGCACCACTTTTATGCGGCTTCAGTGTTAGTACCGAAGCCGTTGTCAGTAATCTGGCCGATTGTTTCGCGGGTGGCTCCATGCTATAATAGCCGCACCGTAAGCTTGGCAAACGCATATTCATGTGCCCGATGCCTGCTTGAACGTCTGGGCAGGCATTTAAGGAGGTTGTGTCTATGGATGTTTCTCACAAGAAATTCAACCGTGTAGACCTGCTGACGCTCGAGGGGCGCATGGATGCGGCAAGTGCTCCGCAACTCAAGCAGCACATCGATGCATTATTTGAACAAGGCCGCTACCGCATCGTCCTTGATCTGGCAAAGCTCGATTATATTGCCAGCCCGGGGCTGCGCGTGCTCATCGAAGCGCGCAAACGTGCCCGTGATCGCAAGCTGACCGATATTGAAGGCGGCGATGTACGTATTGCCAACCTGCCGCCCCGCATAAAAGAAGTTTTCGATCTCACTGGCTTTACCTCGCTATTCGAGATCTATAACGATACACTCGACGCAGTCGGCTCATTCTGAGTAGCCGGGCGGCGGTTGGTCGTGCGCAGCGCTTGTAGTGCGCACTTCCTGGCTGCCGCCTACGAACCTGCATGGAAACGCTTACTGTCCCTGCTACGCTCGATGCCCTGGCGCACATCAGTGCGTTCATCACCGATGCCACTACGCGCGCGGGGCTGGATGAGCATGCAGCCTGGCAGGTACAGCTTGCAGTCGACGAAGCCGCAACCAACATTATTCAGCATGGCTACCCTGCCGAAACGCCAGGAAATATCGATCTGGCGTGGCATATTGCGGGCGGCGACCTGATTGTAACGCTGCGCGATCAGGGGCAACGTTTCACCCCCGAACATGTGCCCGCCCCCGATATTACCTCGCCGCTTGAAGAACGCCAGGCTGGTGGCCTGGGTATTTACCTCATGGGTCAGCTCATGGACTCGGTGAAATACGAGTTCGACCCGGTGCAGGGGAATATTCTCACACTCACCAAGCAAATAGCCTTACCCACCGCTACCCAAGTCTTCGAGCTGGCTGGCAGGCTCGATGCTGTGAGCACCCAGCAGGCGATTGCTCAGGTATCGGCAGCGATCGCGGCGGGGACGCGCCACATTCTCCTCGATCTGGCGCGTGTGACATTTCTGAGCAGTAGCGGAATGCGGGCGCTGCTGCTCGTGCGTAAAGAGCTTTTGGCGCGGGAAGGCGGCGAGTTGCGGCTATGTAGTCTTCAGCCCCAGGTGCGCGAAGTATTTACGCTCACCGGCTTTACCCAGCTGTTTGCCCTGCACCAGACTCGCGAAGAAGCGTTGCGCGCCTTTGGGCAGAGTTCAGCGTGAGCCGCGCGTATTGGCTGAACATCTATAGCATCGTGCTTGGCCTTTTGGGCTGGGCTTGGTTAGCGGCTACCCTCACGACACCACTCCCATGGCTTACCATTTTGCTCTTTCTGGCGCTGGCGCTGCTCATCGAAAGCGTCGGGTTTCGCGTGCCGCTTGTCGATCCGCATAGCCTGGTTGGCATTGTGCTGGTGAGTGCGGGCCTGGCATTGGGCGCACCGCTGGGCGCGCTGGTTGCAGCGCTTTCGGGCCTGCTATTTGGCTTATTCCTGCCATTATTGAGACGCCGGGCGCGTACATTCTATTTGCTGGTGTCGCGCCCAATCTTGCGCAGCGGCGTGCGTGCAATTGCCTTGCTGGTGGGCGGGGCGCTGGCGAATATGCTGGCCCCGAACCCGGATGCGCTTGGTATGCGCATGCTCGGCTTCGCTGCATGCTACGTACTCGTCGTGCAGTCGAGCCGTGCCCTGCGCGAATTGCTGCAAGACGGTCGCACCGGCGTGATCACCTGGTTCCGCGCTGCCTGGCGACCAGCATTGAGCGCTGAAATTGCGCCGCTCCCCTTAGCGGCGCTTGGCGCGGCGATCTACATGCGGCTCAACCTGGTGTATTTCGTACTGTCGGGCGCGGCGCTGCTGGCGGGGAGCCTGGCGGTACGCCGGGCCGCGCTCAATCTCCAGCGCCAGCGCCGTTCGGTGCGCGAGCTGGCCCAGCTCAATAATGTCAGCCGGGCAATTATTCGCGCCGAGCTGAATGTCGATGCGCTGTGCGAACTGATTTACCGCGAGGCGAGCAAGGTTGTCGATACATCGTCGTTCCATCTAGGCTTGTTCGAGCCCGATAGCGACCGCTATACCTTAATGGTGCGAGTGCAAGATCGCGTGCGCCTCCCGCCGCTGGTAGTTGATCTGCCGAGCGGCGACGGTATTGTTGGCTGGATGCGCGAGACGGGCCGGGCGCTACTGGTCGAAGATTTTCCCAAAGAAATGGATCGCTTACCCGCCCGGCCACGATACCAGAGCGAGCACCCGCCGCGCTCGGGCATTTATGTGCCGCTGATTGCAGGCGAAGAAGTGATCGGCAGCATCTCCATCCAGAGCTATCGCCCGTCGGCATTCGATACTGAAGATCTGCGTCTCCTCTCGCTCATTGCCGACCAGGCTGCGGTTGCGATTGCCAAGGCCCGCGCCTTTGCCGATGCCGATCGCCGCGCCGTGCAATTGCAAGCCATTCACGAGGTGAGCGAACGCATTACCGCCATTCTCGATCTGGATGAGCTATTACCCTCGGTGGTGCAGCTGATTCAAGAGCATTTTGGCTATCACCCGGTGCATATTTTCACGCAGGAAGCAGGCGACGAGCTGCGGTTTCGGGCGAGCACCGCCCAGGGCGAGGCGCTGGCCCGGCTGCGCGAACTGGCGTTGACACGGAATAATGGGATTGTCGGGGCGGCGGCTACCAGCGGCGAACCAGTGCTGGTGAGTGATGTGCGCCAGGATGCCCGCTACATTGGCGACGATTGGCACACGATGTCCGAGCTGGCGGTGCCGCTGCGTTTTGGCGACCAGACCATCGGCGTGCTCGATGTACAGAGCGCCGAGGTTAGGCGTTTTCAGCAGAGCGACCTGTTTGTGATGCGCACGCTGGCCGACCAGATCGCGGTAGCGATTGAGAGCGCGCGGGCCTTCACCGCGCAGCGCGAGGAAGCCTGGACGCTCAATTCGCTGTTGCAGGTGGCCGAAAATATTGCCCAGGCTTCGACACTGGACGAGCTGTTGCCCGCGATTGTGCGCTTACCGCCGCTCCTTCTGGGCTGCGATCGTTGCTATTGTATGCTCTGGCAGCGCGAGCATTCCAGCTTTCTCCCGCTTGCCGCGTATGGCTTGGCACCAGCACAGCGCGCGACCTTCATTAATGTTGCCATCCGCGAGATCGATGCACCGCTGTTGGCCGAAGCGCACCGTACAATGGTTCCGCTTGAACTGACGCATGCGCCAAGCCGGGCATATATGTGCCCGCCGCTGATTGAGCCGTTTGGCAGCGGTGCGCTGCTGGCAGTGCCGCTGACAGCGCGCGGCGCAGTGCTGGGCATGCTGGTAGCCGATTACGCTGACCCGGTACATAGTTTCACTGCGCGCGAGCTAACGCTCTATTCGGGTGTTGCCAATCAGGTGGCTGGTGCGCTGGAAAATGCCCTGCTCGCGCGTGAAGCCGCCGAGGCGGCGCGGCTTGAGGAAGAGCTGCGGGTGGCGCGCGAAATTCAAACAACGCTGCTGCCTGCGGTGGTGCCCGATCTGCCCGGGTGGGAAATAGCCGCCGATTGGCGCTCGGCGCGGCTGGTGGGCGGCGATTTCTACGATTTTTGGCGCTTACCGCCCGCGCTTGAGCTTGGCACGCTTGAGCGCGAAGTGGGAGCGCCGCTGCCGACGCTGCCGCTTGCTCCACCGCAACCATTGGGCTTTGTAGTGGCCGATGTAAGCGATAAAGGCATCCCGGCGGCCATGTTCATGACGCTTTCACGCAGCCTGGTGCGCGCCGCCGCACTGGATGGCTCTTCGCCGCGTGTCGCCTTAGAGCGCGCTAACCGCTGGATTACCCGCGACTCAGATTCGGCAATGTTTGTGACATTGTTCTATGGTATTTTGCAGCCCGACACTGGCGTGCTACATTACTGCAGCGCAGGCCATAACCCGCCGCTCCTCTTCCGTGCGCGCCACGGTGAGCTGGAAGAGCTGAAAACGCCAGGTATAGCGTTGGGCGTGCTGGAAGATGCGCCGTTGAACGAAGCTGAAACCGCGATTGGGGCGGGCGACGTGCTGGTGTGCTATACCGATGGTCTGACCGAGGCGATCAATGCGGCAGAAGAAGCGTTCGGCGTCGAGCGCCTATGCGACGTTATTGTGGCGCATCATCGCAAATCTGCCAGCGAGCTGGTGCATGCTATCAACACCGCGCTGCTCGCATTCACTGAGCGCGCACCATTCGATGACCTGACGCTGGTGGTGATTAAGCGGCGGGCGGTGGGTGCGCTCGAAAATTAAACTGGCCGCACGCGCCGCAGCCCGTATTGCAGCTCGAAAATCAGCGCGTCGAGCTGGCGGCGATCAAGGGCGAAGGTGCTGGATTTTACGCCGCCGCGCGGGCCGGTGCTGCGAATGCTGAGCTTGAGCGGGCCGCGCCCACCCGGCCATTCGCCTTTGAGCGCGGTGCGCCCAACCTCGATCGCGATTTCGGCGGCGAGCCGCGTGTTGAGGCGCTGCAATTCGGCCAGCCGGGTGGTGAGCGTGCGCGCCTCGGCTTCGGGCAGCGTCATCTGCTGAAAGCTCATTTTGCCGCGCTGGCCGCGTTCGCTGATGCTGATAGTCAGGCGGATCTGCGGCGGGGTTTCGCCATTGCGTTCGAGCATCAGCAGGCACTCGATCGCGCCGCGCCGGTCGGCATGCGAGCGCCATTCGGCCAGGCGCTCGGTGATGGTAAGCCCGCCATTGGCAAGCGCAGCCGCTGGGTTGGCGGGTGGGGCGTTCGCTGGCGCGGGGCTACCAATCGCGCGCCGTAAAGCACCGAGCAATCCGGTATCGCGCCCGAGCCGCCCCGAGGGTGTGGCCTGCGCAGCCTGCTCAAGCCGCTCGCCAGATACCCAGCCTAGCTCAAGCGCGCGCCGAAAGGCATCGACGGTAGGAAATCGCGCTTCGGGCTGCGGCAGCATGGCCTTCTCAATCGCGCTGGCTACTGCCGCTGGCACCGCCCGGTTGAGCGCCCGAATCTTTAGCTCGGTCGGCTGGGCGACGCGCTCAAGCGCCGAGGGTGGCAGCTGACGCGTGAGCAGTACGTAGGCGGTAACCGCCAGGGCATACAGGTCGCTGCGCTGGTCCGTGCCCGCGCCATATTGCTCGATCGGCGCGAACGGCTCGGTAACGGCGCGCGCCACCCGCGCGGTCACTTCGCCGGGCAAGGCCACGCGCGCAATGCCCATGTCAAGCAGCTTCACCTTCCCGGAAGGCGTGAGCACAATGTTCAGCGGCTTAATGTCGCGGTGAATCACCGGCTGAAGCTGCTGGGTTTGTGGGTCGCGGTAGCTATGCAAATATTCTAGCGCCGTGCAAAGCTGTAACAGCCAGCCCAGCACATCAGAAATACTGTAGCTCAGGGTTGGCTGTTCGAGCTTATGCTGGAGCGTCTGCCCGGCGACGTATTCCATCACCAGGAAGGCCGCGCCCGATGGCTCGATGAAATAATCGCTGACGCGTACCAACACCGGGTGATCGAGCCGGGCCAGCAGCCGCGCCTCGGCCAGGAATTGTGTGACCGATTCCGGGTCGCTGGCGAGGGTTTCTTTCAGTGCATGGGTGGTGCCAAGCAGGGTGTGTTCGGCCTCGTACACCGCGCCGTTCCCGCCGATGTCGATCAGGCGGCGCAGGATATAACGCCCACCCACCCGCACACCCACCGGGCGCGGCGAGCGGGCATGGCGCGTGGTTGGCGTCAGCCGCGCCCCACAATCGACGCAGTAGAGTGCGCGCGACGAGGCGCGGCTGCCACAGGCACTACAGAATTGTATAGATGGGTGAACCATAGGTTCCAACACTATCGCTCGGATGTGCTTGTATTATAGCAAAATCAGCATTGTTTAGCGCTCTGCGCGAACAACGAACAGGGGTGTATACTAGGGCAAGCGTGTATAATGGAGTGAACCATGCACGGCGGCGATCTGATTGCGAGCGTGCTCGTGGCGCAGGGCACACAATTCCTCTTCACGCTCTGCGGCGGCCATATTTCGCCGATTCTCACCGGCTGTAAAGCGCGCGGCATCCGCGTCATCGACACGCGCCACGAGGCAACTGCGGT
>JAFEAS010000076.1:10835-15683 GCA_018266315.1 Chloroflexi bacterium SZAS-1
ACCGCCGGGCCGGGCCTCACCAACACTATCACCGCCGTCAAAAACGCCCAGATAGCGCAATCGCCGGTGGTACTGCTGGGCGGCGCGGCCCCGACCGTACTCAAGGGGCGCGGCGCGCTGCAAGATATCGACCAGCTGGCGCTGATGCGTCCACATGTGAAGTGGGCCGCCGCCGTGCGTCGCGTGCGCGATCTGGCTCCCGCCGTCGAGCGCGCCTACCACGAGGCCCAGGCGGGCGTGCCTGGCCCGGTGTTCGTCGAGTGCCCAATCGACCTGCTCTACGACGAGGCGACCGTGCGCCAGCTGTATGGAGAGGGCAGCGGCGGGCGCAGCCTGGCCGATCGGGCAGTAAAGCTTTATTTGGGCGCGCGGGTTGGCCGTATGTTTGCGGGCGCGGCGAACGTGCATATTTCGGGAACAATAGCGCCAGTGCCACCTCGGCCCGATCCTGCTACGATCGCGCAGGTAGCCGAGCGAATGCGCGCCGCTGAACGGCCAGTGGTATTGGTTGGCAGCCAGGCACTAGCCCACGCGCCCACAGCGGCTGCGCTGGCGCGCGCACTTGAGCGGCTCGGCGCGCCGGTGTATCTCTCGGGGATGGCGCGCGGCTTACTCGGGGCCGAACACCCGCTGCAATTGCGCCACAAACGCCGCGAAGCCCTGCGCGCCGCCGATGTTGTGTTGCTGGCGGGCGTCGCCTGCGATTTCCGGCTCGATTACGGGCGGCAGATTCGCCGTAGCGCGTGCCTGGTTTCGGCCAATCGCAGCGCGCACGATCTACGGCTTAATCGCAAGCCCACCATCGGCGCGCTGTCCGACCCGGCCCAGTTTGTGTGCGCGCTTGCCGATTCGCTGCCTACGCCGCCCGATTGGCGTGTCTGGCGTGCCGAGCTGCGCGCCCGCGACGATGCGCGCGAGGCCGAAATTGCGCGCCAGGCCCAGGCACCCGGCGCACACGTCAACCCGCTGCACCTGTGCCGTAGCATCGAAGCCACCCACACCCCAGGCGCTATCATCATCGGCGATGGCGGCGATTTTGTTGGCACCGCTGCGTACATCGTGCGGCCGGGCGGCCCGCTGCAATGGCTCGATCCTGGCGCGTTTGGCACGCTTGGCGTGGGCGCAGGCTTTGCCCTGGCCGCCAAGCTGTTGCATCCCGAAGCCGAGGTGTGGGCACTCTTCGGTGATGGTGCGCTCGGCTACAGCCTCACCGAGTTCGATACCTTCGCGCGCCACGGCGTGCCAATTATTGCGGTGGTGGGCAATGATGCGGGCTGGACACAGATCGCCCGCGAGCAGATCGACATCCTTCACGATGATGTTGGCACGGTGCTCGCGCCCACAAGCTACCACGCAGCGGCAGCCGGTTTGGGCGCGGCGGGCCTGCTGCTCGATGATCCCGAGCTTGCCGAGGAAACATTGGCTCAGGCGCGCGCGCTGGCGGCGGGCGGGCAGCCAGTGTTGGTCAACGCGCTGCTGGGCAAAACCGATTTTCGCAAAGGCTCGATCTCAATGTAGCGCCGGTGCGGCTTTGCACTATGAGCATACCGCAGTTCGTCGATACAAAATCCTTCCCCGGTCGTATTCCGGGCAGGCCGCGCGACGATTATAATTAGGACTTTCGCTTCCTTGTTTATTTGCCTGCGGCAGCAAGGTACTTTTTCTTCTCTCTTGGTGATGTTTTGCGCGGAGCGCAAAACATCACCAAGAGAGAAGAATTTGCTTGAGTAAGCGAAAGTCCTAATAATGGAACATGTAAACTGATTGATAATGAGGGATGAAGCATGCACTCGACGAATTATGCCAATGCATTTATTGAGGTTGCCGACGACTGCAAAACCGATATGGGCACGGTGCCACCAGAGAAACGCGAAAAAACCGTGGCGCGCATGCAGTTCGATATGCTGTTTAACAACCCATATCGCTATACATCCGACGAGGTGCTTTTCACAATTTATGCCGAGCGCAATGGTATCGCCGATACCGAACGCGAAGCCGGGTGGCAAGCGTTTTTCTCAAAAGGCCAGGCGTGTCTGCGCTCGTCGCCGTTGGGGAAAACCTATGGCTGGGGCATCCATTTCGATGATGAAGCGCGGATCGCGATCTATGCGCGCGGCACCGAAGCCTATGACCAGCTGAAAGACGACCCATCGCTCAAACACCTGAAGGCAATGCGCAGCTCGCGCTAAGATCAGCATAGGAGGGGTACGATGCGATTTGGATGGCGTCACCTTCGAAGCGTGCTATTGCTGCCTTTTGTCGTCACCGTTGTTGTGCCGATGCTCCTGGTTTTACCGTTACGTTCACTAGCAATTGGCTGGCCGGTATCGTCGCCACTACAATGGCTGTTGCGCCTTATCGGGGTGGCCGCACTATTTGGCGGCTTGCGCTTGGTCGTTCAAACGGTGCGCTTGTTTGCGCATGTCGGGGAAGGGACGCTTGCGCCGTGGGATCCGCCGCAAAAGTTGGTGCTTCAAGGTCCCTATCGCTATGTTCGCAATCCTATGATCAGCGGTGTGATGGCGATATTAGTCGGCGAAACGGCGATTATTGGCTCTGTAAGCCTGCTCATGTGGGCGATTGGCTTTATAATCGTGAATATGATCTTCATTCCTGTATTTGAAGAGCCACAGCTGCTCAAGCGATTTGGTGCCGATTATCAGCAATATCGGCTGCATGTGCCGCGCTGGCTTCCACGGCGCACGCCCTGGGATGTTATGCCGGAACTTTCTCAACAGTGAATGTGATGATTGTGTAGGAGCAGCCTGTATGCCACATTTTGCTGAACGGATTGCGGGTGGCCTGTGGGGCTTGCTGGTGGGCGATGCAGTTGGCGTGCCCTACGAGTTTCACGCGCCGTCGGAGCTACCACCCTACGCCGCGCTCGATATGCTGCCGCCAGCAGGCTTTCGACGTGCTCACGCCCAGGTTCCGCCCGGCACATGGTCGGATGATGGGGCGCAGGCGCTGGCGTTGCTGGCCTCGCTGCTGGCCTGCGGTAAGCTCGATCTGGATGATCTGGGGCGGCGGCTGGTGGCCTGGTATGATCATGGCGACATGGCGGTTGACCGGGTGGTGTTTGATGTTGGTATACAAACCGCCGAGGCGATCCGTGCGCTAAAGGCCGGGGCCGTCGCCCATGTAGCTGGCCCGCGCCACGAGCGTGCCAACGGCAATGGCTCGCTTATGCGCGTGCTGCCGCTGGCGCTGTGGCATCGCGGTAGCGATAGCGAGCTGGTGCGCGATGCTCAGGCGCAATCGCTGGTAACCCATGGCCATCTGCGAGCGCAAGTGTGCTGTGCGCTCTACTGCCTGTGGGCGCGCCGCCTGCTCTACGCCGCGCCCGATGCCTGGGCCGATGCAGTTGCGACCTTACGTACTATCTATGGTTCAACATCGCCAGAATATGCCGAGCTAGCAGAGCATATTCGCCCCGACGACCCGCCGCAAGGGCAGGGCAGCGGCTATGTGGTCGATAGCCTGCACTCGGCGCGGATGGTGTTTCAGGCCCACACTTACGCCGATGTGGTACGCGGCGCGATTGCCCTGGGCCACGATACCGATACCACTGCCTGCATCGCGGGCGGGCTGGCCGGTGTCCGCGATGGTGTGCAGGCTATCCCCGCCGCCTGGATGCAGCAGCTACGCGGCAAAGCGCTGGTTGAGCCGCTACTGGAGCAGCTCTTGCGCCTTGCCGCGCAGCCCTGAGCGGCCTATCGTGCGCCGCTAAATTGCCGCCTGCATTGCATAAAAGCTGGCATACATCCCATTCAGCGCCAGTAGCTCCGCGTGGGTACCTTGCTCGGCGATCCCGCACTCGGTCAGCACAATAATCCGCTGGGCGTTTCGCACCGTCGAGAGGCGGTGGGCAATCACCAGGGTTGTGCGGTTGTTGCTCAGCGCCTCGAGCGATGCCTGAACCGCCAGCTCACTTTCGTTATCGAGTGAGCTGGTGGCCTCATCGAAAATGATAATCGGTGGGTCTTTCAGGAACACCCGCGCGATGCTCAGGCGCTGCTTCTGCCCGCCCGAAAGCTTCACCCCGCGCTGGCCGATATCGGTGGCGTAGCCCTGGGGCAGCCGCATAATGAACTCGTGGGCATGCGCCTGTTTCGCCGCCGCTATCACCTCGGCGTCGCTGGCACCGGGCTTGCCATAGCGAATATTCTCGGCAACCGTGCCTGCGAACAGGTACACCTCCTGGTAAACAATGCCAATATTCTGGCGCAGTGATGCCAGGCGCACCGTGCGAATATCGATGCCATCGAGCAGAATTGCCCCGGCACTCACATCGTAGAAGCGCGGGATGAGCGAGCAGAGCGTGGTTTTGCCCACGCCCGAAAAGCCGACAAACGCGATATATTCGCCCGCACGAATATGCAGCGAAATATCGCGCAGCACCGCACCATAGTGCGCTTTGTAGCCGAAGCTCACGTTATTGAAGTGAATCTGGCCCTGCACCAGCCCAAGCTCAATCGCATCCGGCGCTTCGGTGATGCTGGGCGGCACTTCCAGCAAATCCATGAAGCGGTGAAAGCTGGTGATGCCTTCCTGGTACAGCCGCGCAAAATTAACCAGCCGCTCAAGCGGCTCGAACAGAATCCCAATGCACAGCACATAGGTGAGCAGATCGGCCAGGCTGAGCGTGGCATGCATGATGCTGATGCCACCAACCACAATCACCACAATCGTCGTGAGCTGCCCAAAAGCGACCATGCCCTCATAGAAATAGGCTTCGCTACGATGGCCCGCGCGGCGGCTTTCAATGAATCGGTCGTTTTCGTAGGCGAATTTCTGCTGCTCAAGCGCTTCGTTGGTAAACGATTGCACCACGCGCATACCCGCGAG
>JAFEAS010000076.1:15774-16054 GCA_018266315.1 Chloroflexi bacterium SZAS-1
CACAGAATGAGCAGCGTCAGCGGCACGTTGATGCTGAAGAGAATGACGAACACACCCACAAGCTTCAGCACGGCGATGGTCATATCTTCCGGGCCGTGATGGTAAAACTCCGACAGCGAGAACAGATCGTTGGTGAGGCGCGTCATCAGCTGGCCGGTCTTCTGCTCGTCGTAGAAGCTGAACGAGAGGGTTTGGTAGTGGGCAAACAGCTCGCGGCGCATGTCGCTTTCCATCAGCGAACCCATCATATGCCCCTGGTAATCGACGAAGGTGTTGCAGG
>JAFEAS010000076.1:16100-26432 GCA_018266315.1 Chloroflexi bacterium SZAS-1
GGCGCTCAACCAGCACGGTTTTAGTGATGTAGCTGGTGCAAAGTGGCAGAATAAGCGTGATCGCTGACACCATGCAGGCGCAGAGCAGGTCGGTAATCAGCAGGCCAAGGTAGGGCCGGTAATACGAAAGAAACTTCTTGTGGCGTGAATTCACAAAATAGCTCCTAAATATGTAATCTGTCAGCTGTAATGAGTAACGACAGTAGAACTTTCGCTGGTCGCGTATTTGCCTGCGGCAGCATGGTATTTATTGTTTCTTCTTGGTCATTTTTGCGCTACGCGCAAAAATGACCAAGAAGAAATGAATTTGCCTGGCTCAACGAAAGCCCTCAATCTAATGATTCGCTGGCTAGCCGCAGCTGGCAGCTTTGCGGGTGTGCAGCGCTTACTTCGGGCACACCTGCAAAGCTGCCAGCTGCGGCCAGAGGGTTGTTGTACCCTGGCCGCGCACAATAACGCGGCTACGGGCACAAACCCGCAGCCGCGCTCACAGTACTATTCTGAATCAAACAGCCACGGGTGTAGCGTACTCCCGTAGCCTTATGCCCTTCCTTCGCCATGAACTCGCCACCGGTAGCAACCCTACCCAGCCGATCAGGCTGGCTCGGGCTACCAGGCGCGGCGCACACCCGTAGGCGGCACCGTAGTTGTTCAACGAATGAAGGCGCGTGTGTTGGTTAGCAGGCGCACTCCACAAATACGCGGGCCACGCTGCTTTGGGCAGTGGCAGCCAGCGCAGACAGGTTGTGGCTGATATACGTCATGGGGTGCCTCCTTGCAAAGTGGTGTGCAGTACGAGCCTAGCATGGCGGTTGGTGCGCGTCAAGTCGGGCAAAGGGTGTATATTTACGTGCACTGGATCTTACGCTACACTTCGCGCACCACTCGCTATACCCTTGCCGCCGCGATGAGGCTCGGAAGGAGCGCCCCATGACCGTATTGTCGCGCTATGACGACCAGGAGCTGCGCCTGTTGCAGCTGCTCAGCAGCCGCTACCCCACCATTACCGCCGCGCATACCGAAATGATCAATCTGTATGCCATTCTCGCGCTGCCCAAAGGCACCGACCACTATGTTTCCGATATTCATGGGGCCTACGAGCAATTCGACCATATTTTGCGCCATGCCTCGGGCGCGATTCGCCGCAAAATCAACCAGACATTTGGTATAGAGATGTCGCAGCAGCAAAAGACCGAGCTGGCGATGCTGATTTACTACCCTGAGAAGAAGCTGCGCCAGCAGCTTGCCGAACTTGCCGACCCGCACGACTGGATGGTGGCGATGATTGCGCTGCTGGTGCGGGTAGCGCGCACGGCGGCGCAGAAATACACTCGCAGTAAGGTGCGTAAGCGGCTGCCTGCGCAGCTGGCATATATTCTCGAAGAATTAGTGACCGAGAGCCAGGCCGACCACCAGCAGAAAGAGCACTACTACACCAGCATTGTTGAGCATATTGTGGCGCTGGGTGAGGGCGAAAACTTCATCACGACCCTGGCATATGTGATACAAAGCCTGGTCGTCGATCGGCTGTATGTGCTGGGCGATATTTTCGACCGCGGGCCTGCCGCCGAGCGGGTGATGGATCGCCTGATGGAATATCACTATGTCGCTATTCAGTGGGGCAATCACGATATTTCGTGGATGGGTGCGGCCAGCGGCGGCGATGCGCTGATTGCGAATGTTATTCGTCTCTCGCTGCGCTATGGCAATATCGAAACGCTCACCGACGGCTATGGTATTAGCCTGCGCCGCCTGCTAAACTTTGCCGAAACTGCCTACGCTGGCGACCCGAGCAGCCTGTTTGTGCCCAAGGACGATTCATCGCTAGAGCATTACAGCCGCGTATCGATTGCCCGCATGCACAAGGCGATCACAATCATGCAGTTCAAGCTAGAAGCCCAGATTATTCAGCGTCACCCTGAATATGTGATGAACGACCGGATGCTGCTCGACGGTATTGATCTAGCAACCGGCCAGTGCGCCATCGACGGTGTGGCCTACCCGCTGCGCGACACCAACTGGCCTACACTCGGCACCACCGATCGCGCGGCGCTGACGCTTGAAGAAGAAGAAGTGATTGCCGACCTGCGCTACCAATTTCAGCACAGCGCGCGGCTGCAAAAACATATTCGCTTTCTGTACAGCTATGGCAATATGTTTCAGGTGCAGGATGGGAACTTGCGTTTCCATGGCTGCCTGCCAGTGGATGAGCAGGGCGAATTTATTGGCGTGCCGATCGGCGATGAGGTGCTGGCCGGGCCGACGCTGCTGGCACGCTACGAGCAAGTCGCGCGCGAGGCGTTCTTCAGCCACGACCCGCAGGCGCGCCAGGCCGGGCAGGATGCGATGTGGTACCTGTGGTGCGGGCCGCTCTCGCCGCTGTTTGGCCGCGCGCGGATGACGACCTTCGAGCGCTACTTCATTGCGGATAAATCGACCCACGAGGAGCCGAAAGGCCCTTACTACCAGCTGCGTAATAGCGAGGCATTCTGCCGCAAGGTGCTGGCGGCATTCGGTGGCGATGTTGAGCATGGGCATATCATCAATGGGCACACGCCGGTGCGCCTGAAGAAGGGCGAGCGCCCGCTGATGGCGAACGGCAAAATGCTTGTCATTGACGGCGGCATGAGCGAACCCTACCAGCCGGTGACGGGCATTGCAGGCTATACCCTGATCGGCAACTCGCACGAGCTGGTGCTGGCCGCCCATGAAGCGTTTGTGTCTGCCGATGAGATGATTCGCCAAGGCGAGGATGTGACGCCACACACCGAGCGGATCGAGACCTTCCCGCAGCGCATCCTGATCGCGGCTACAGATACCGGCCAGCTCTTGCGCGGCCAGCTTGAGGATTTGCAGAAGCTGATTGATGCCTACCATAATGGTGTGTTGGTCGAAACGTATGGTGGTCGCCCGGCGCGATTTTAAGCGTGGCCACCGAAGTGCGGTCACGCAGCCCGTTTGGTTGCGCAACAATCATTAATAATAAACAGACGATTACACAGAATTGCACACGAGCGCGCTATACTTTCTTTGCGGGTGATCACAGGCCCGCGCTGGGGAGCGCAAAGCGCAGGCCAGATGTGGTTGCTGCGTGTTCACGGTTCCTCCTGAAGTGCCGCCGCGTTGTTTGGGTATGAACAGCGCGGCGGTGCGATTCTCCCTACCACTTTCCCTGCCTCACTGGCCGAGCCAGATTCGGTATAATACGCCTGTGCGCGCGCCGCCGCTCCGAGTGTTGCGCTGCGCCAAAGCTTTTTCAATGGCAGCGCTTGCGCATCAGCCTGCAAATAATGGCTCGCGTAAGCCATACTATCAGCGACATGCCTCCTGCGTGCTGACGCGGAAGGGGTGTCCAGAGGGCAGAGCAGAACCCATGAGTACTCCGGCGCTTCATTCTGAGCAGCTCGACAATGTCCATGTTCGTGAACTTACCCCTATTCAGTCGCCCTACCAGCTGAAAACCCAGCTGCCGATGCCCGATGCCGCCGCCCATACGGTGGCAGCGACGCGCGCCGCCATCCGGCGCATCCTGCGTGGCGAAGATCCACGCGTAATGGTGGTGATTGGCCCGTGTTCGATCCATGATCCGGCGGCGGCGCTCGATTATGCACGCCGTCTGCATGCGCTTCAGGCGGCATTGGGCGACCAGCTGCTGCTGATTATGCGCACCTACCTCGAAAAGCCGCGCACAACCGTGGGCTGGCGCGGGCTGATCAACGATCCGCATCTCGATGGCTCGTTTGATATGAGCACCGGGCTATTTCGTGCCCGCCGCCTGCTGATCGATATTAATGCGCTGGGCTTGCCGGTAGCCACCGAAATGCTCGACCCAATTAGCCCGCAGTACCTCGACGACCAGATTAGCCTGGCAACGATTGGTGCGCGCACGGCTGAGGCCCAGACGCACCGCGCGCTGGCAAGCGGTGTGTCGATGCCAGTGGGGATTAAAAATGGCACCGACGGCAGTATTCAGGTGGCGGTGAATGCCTGCCTGACCGCAGCTGGCTCGCACAGCTTCCTCGGTATCGATGAGCGTGGGCAGAGCGCGGTGGTGAAAACCACTGGTAACCCGGACAGTTTTGTGATCTTGCGCGGCGGGCGTAGTGGCCCGAACTATGATGCAGCGCATGTGGCCGAGGCGGCACAATTGCTGCGCGCGGCGCGCCTGCACCCAGCGGTAATGATTGATTGCAGCCACGCAAATACCGGCAGCGATTACCGCCTGCAAGAAGGGGTGTGGAATAACGTTATCGCTCAGGTGGCGGCCCAGCCTGGCCCGATTGTGGGCCTAATGGTGGAAAGCAACCTGTACGAAGGCAAGCAGCCGCTTACCGCCGACCACACCGCACTCCGCTATGGGGTGTCGCTTACCGATGGCTGCATCGGTTGGGAGCAGACTGAGCGGATGCTGCGCGCGGCTCACAGCGCGCTGGCGTCGCGCTGAGCGTGGGCGATATACGCCCTGCCTGCCGTGGAATAGAAGCTTGAAGGAGTAGCCAGTCAAAACGGCTGCTCCTTTTGTTGCTAAATTTTTTGTTACTCCATCTTGCTATGCTTGTAGGTACAATAGAAGAAGAGCGAAAACATCGCCGCCTCAACGCTGTGACCCAGAGTAGCGCTTGCATAGAACAAAGGAGTTCGCTATACATACGCTCAGTATCTTTGCATATTCCCTTCGCTATGTGTCGCGTATTGTGGTGCGTTACAGTGCGCTGGCCCTGCTGCTATGTGCAGCATTGCTCATCGGGCAGCCCGCACAGGTTGCCGCCGAGAATCGCGCTACCTCAGCGACTATCCATAGCACCGCGCGCGCCGCACCGCGCGTGCTGCTCGTAGACGACGATGGCGATAACCCGGATGTTCGCTCGCGTGTTGCCCAGCCGCTTAATGCGCTGGGAGTGAATTATGACGTGTGGGATACGCTGGTGAATGCCGAACCAAATGCCGCCACGCTCGCAAATTATGCCATGGTGATATGGATCGGTGGGCACTATGGCTCGCCTGCGCTCGCAACCGAGCCTGCGCTGGCGGCGTTTTTACAGGGCGGGGGTTGCCTGTTCCTGAGCAGCCAGGAATTGTATTACAACAACAATATTACGCCATTTATGCAGCAGTACCTGGGCGTAGCAGCGGTAATTGGCGATGTTGGTCATGCTGCGGTGCGCGGCACTGGCGTAGTGTTTGGTGGGCTTGGGCCACTCACGCTCGACCCAACCCAGATTAGCCCGCAATACAGCCCGAGTGATAGCGATGTTGTTACGCCAACCCTGGCGTCTGAGCTGGCATTTTACAGCGACAAAGGCAATAGCGGCGTGTTCCACGATGGTGGGCGCTACCGGAGTGTGTACCTGGGCTTTTCGTTTGAGGCAATTAGCACCGTGACTGGCCGCCAGAGCGTGCTTCAGCGCGCGGCAAGCTGGTGCGATGCACTGCCCTTGGTATTCACCACTGCTGCGCCACCGTCCGCCATACTAGGCCAGCCTTACAGCCACCACTTTACTGCTACGGGCGTACCGAAGCCAAGCTTCAGCCTGGCCGGTGGCACGCTACCGCCGGGAATCACCCTTTCTGCAGATGGGGTGCTCAGTGGTGTGCCTACCAGGCGCGGCACGTTTAGTGGCATTGTGGTTTCGGCCAGCAATGGTGTAAACCCAAATGCAACCCAAAATCTCACATTGATCGTCGCGCGCGATGGCCGGGTGTTTGTACCGATGGCGCGGCGTTAGTGCAGGCTGCTCAGCGCCGCAGGCGTTGAAGCCGTTCGCCCGCAGCCTGCAGGGTTTCGAGCTTTTTGGCGAAGCAGAAGCGCGCAAACGGCGGCGCGGCGGCTGGGTTCATATAGAACGCGGAGGTTGGAATCGCCGCTACGCCCAGCTCAGTCGTGAGCCAGCGGCAAAAGGCCCGATCGTCGTGATACCCGAGTGCGCTGATGTCGGCACTGATGAAATACGATCCCTCCACCGGCAAGGTTGGCAGCCCCACGCCTTCGAGAATGCCACGCAACAGCGTATAACGCTCGGTGTATTCGCTTTGCAGGCCAGCATAGTAGCCGTTGCCAGCAGCTTGCTCAATCGCGGCGCCGGCGGCTTCTTGCAGCGGGGTTGCGGTGGCAAATGTCACCCACTGGTGGGCCTGGCGTAGCGTGGTGTTCAGCCAGGCTGGCCCGACCGCCCAGCCGATTTTCCAGCCGGTGACACTAAAGGTTTTGCCCACGCTATTAAGCGTCAGCGTGCGCTCCCACATGCCGGGCAGTGTGGCGAGCGGCAGATGCACAGCATTGCCATACACCAGCCGGTCGTACACTTCATCGCAGATCGCAATGACACCGAATTCCTGGCATAGCCCGGCGACCAGCTCAAGCTCGGCGCGGGTGTATACCTTGCCGGTGGGGTTGTGCGGTGTGTTGAGGAAAATGAGTTTGGGGCGTTGTTCGAATGCGGCGCGTAGCTCATCGGCATCGAACCACCAGTTCGCCTGGCTCTGCGTGGGTGGGTGCAGCTGTACGGGCAGCGGCGTTGCCCCAGCCATCGTAATATCCGGCACATAGGCATCGTAGGCAGGCTCGAACACAATCGCGCGGTCGCCGGGGTCGAGTAGCGCCAGCGCTACGTCGCACAGCGCCTCGGTTGCGCCGCTGGTAACGCTCACCTCGCTCTGCCAATCGATAGTGCGCCCATAGTCGTGTTCCCACTGCGCGGCGACGGCGCGGCGCAACCGCGGCGTGCCAGGCATGGGCGCATACTGGTTCAGGTCGGCAGCGATCGCCGCAGCGGCGGCTTCTTTCACAAAGGCCGGGCCGGCGAAATCGGGGAAGCCCTGGCCAAGGTTGACCGCGCCATGCTGCAGCGCCAGCGCGCTCATTTCGGTGAAGATGGTGGTGCCGAATCCGGCCACACGCCGGGCGGGCAAACCGTTCATAATACTACTCCTGCACGGTTTGGGGAGCGAGTGGCCCTATGGTAGCACAGAATGGGGTATTTGCGGGCGGCAGCATAACACTGGCCCCGGTAGGTAACGCTACCAAGGCCAGGTATAGTAATAAACGTTCGTTTCTGGCTGCGACGACTAGCCTGTTGTCAGCGGTCAATCGGCAATGCTGTGCTAGTCGATATATTCGTAGCCGGGTAGGGTCAGGAATTCGATAAAGGTTTCGTTCGCAATCAGCGTATCGAACAGTGCGCCCGCCTTGGCAAAATTGCGCGCGTTATACTGCGCTTCGCCATAGCGCTCCTTCAGCTTCCCCAGCTCTTCGGCCAGCACCTGGCGGAACAGCGGCAGGTCGATCTTCCGGCCATCATCGAGCACGCCCTTCTCACGCCGGATCCACTGCCACACCTGCGCGCGCGAAATCTCGGCGGTGGCGGCATCTTCCATCAGGTTGTTGATTGGCACCGCACCCTGCCCGCCCAGCCACGCTTCCACGTATTGCACGCCCACACTCACATTGGTGCGCAGCCCGGCTTCGGTGATCGGGCCATCGGCAAACTTGAGCAGGTCGGCGGCAGCGATATGCACGTCCTCGCGCTTGCGGTCGATCTGGTTCGGCTGGGGCATCACCGTATTGAAGACATCGAGCGCCACCGGCACCAGCCCGGGGTGCGCCACCCAGGTGCCATCGTGTCCGTCGGTAGCCTCGCGCTCTTTGTCGGCGCGTACCTGGGCAAACGCGCGGTCGTTGGCGGCGGGGTCGTTCTTTACTGGGATGAAAGCCGACATACCGCCGACGGCGTGGATGTTGCGGCGATGGCAGGTTTTAATTGCCAGCAGCGAGTACGAGCGCATGAAGTGCGTGGTCATCGTCACCAGCGCGCGGTCGGGGAATACATGCTCGTGATTACGGAACTTCTTGATGCAGCTGAAGATGTAATCCCAGCGCCCACAATTAAGCCCGGCCGAGTGGTCGCGCAATTCATACAGAATTTCGTCCATCTCGAAGGCGGCCAGGATTGTTTCGATTAGCACTGTGGCGCGGATGCTGCCCTGCGGAACGCCTAATTCGTTCTGCGCCAGCACAAACACATCGTTCCACAATCGCGCCTCAAGGTGGCTTTCGAGCTTGGGCAGGTAGAAGTACGGGCCGCTGCCGTTCGCCAGTAGCGTTTTGGCGTTGTGAAAGAAGTACAGGCCAAAATCGAACAGGCTGCCCGACACCACGCGGCCATCCACGCGCATATGCTTTTCGTTGAGGTGCCAGCCGCGCGGGCGCACCAGCAGCGTCGCAATCGTGTCGTTGAGGGCGTATGCTTTGCCCTCGGGGCTGACATAGTCGATCTTGCGGTTGATTGCGTCGCGCAGGTTGATGTGCCCCTGGATGTTATTGTCCCAGGTGGGCGAGTTGGCGTCCTCAAAGTCGGCCATGAACACTTTCGCGCCCGAGTTTAGCGCGTTGATTACCATTTTGCGATCGACCGGCCCGGTGATCTCAACGCGCCGATCCAGCAAATCGGCGGGGATGGGGGCCACAACCCAGTCGTCGGCGCGAATGTTGGCGGTTTCGGGCAAGAAATCGGGCAGTGTGCCAGCATCAATGGCAGCCTGGCGTGCCTCGCGCTTGCCCAGCAGCTCCTGGCGGCGCGCGGAGAAGGTGCGATCGAGCTTGGCAACAAAATCCAGTGCTTCCGGGGTGAGCACTGTAGCAAAATCCTCATTGACCGCGCCCAGGACTTCGATACCGGCGGAATACTGGTGCTTGCTCATGCGCACGAGCTCCTTCGCTATGCTATTCATACGGGTCTTATTTGGTTTGCTCATTATACTGATTTTTGATCCTATGCAGTTACAGCCGATAACTTGCCAGTTGAAAACTGGTGAGTAAACAGAAATTTAATACTTTGTATCTAATATCATGGTGAGAATAAAAAGAGCTTGGTAAGAGGTGGTCATGACCACACGCTTGTACCTGTGATTTTATAATTATTTGGAGCGATAGGCTGAGGTTTGATCTTTGATATAACCAAAAATACGCGTTAACAGTGTATTGCGCCAGATTTTATTGCATGATATACTCAAAGTGGATTTAATCCGAAGCGAATATATAAATTTATAGAGGCAAAATAATTCGGTAAGCACTTTGATGAGCAAGGTGGCATATTTAGTTACCTTGCTTCAGAAAATAGCCGTTCTAGGTAGTTTCAATTTAGCTACATCCATGGTGAAAACCGACATGCCAGTCACCAATGAACTAGAAAAAGAACGGCAAAGACGCTTGCGCAAGCTCGGCTGGATTCTTGCGCTTTTGTTTATTCTTATTCGTACAGCGATCGGCTTCTGGCTAAATGTTCCTCCAGCACGGGCGAGTTCACAGCCCCCAGCGCCTGCACTTACTAAGCCATGCACTAAAAACAACTCTCGAATCAATATTGGTTTACCAGATAAAAATGTTGCTTCGATAGCAAAGGATAGCTGTATTGAGGTTGCCCTTCAACAGCCATTTCATGGCAGCGGAAACAACGACTATGATATGGTGCTGTACGAAAGCTATGCCCCTAAGCCTGATCATATTGATTTAGATTGGGTTGAGCTACAAATTTCAAGCGATGGGCAAAACTGGGAAACAGCGTTTGTTTGGAGTAAAGGCAGTACGGCAAGCAACACAAATATCGCTAGCTATGCCAATGATAAAGATGGCGCGCTTGATAATGAGCGCATTCCGGTTACCGATTTATATGGCGATCCAATTCGTACCGGCATATTGATAGATATTGATCAGTTGCCACCTGGCGATTACACATACATTCGTATCTTAAGCCCGCCTGGTAGCAGCGAATCCGCTCAGGTTGACTCTATCGAGATTTTGTCGGTGCCGGAGCATCATCCGACACCAACTTCTGCCCCACAGAATACACCCACACCTACCAAGAGTTCTGATGAACATACTCCCACTCCGACGCCAGTGCCACCGACGGATACCTCGGTGCCACCGACGGACACATCAACACCTACACCTGAGCTGACAAGTACGCCGACGAATACCCCGGTGCCACCGACGGATACGCCGACCGCTACCTCGGTGCCGCCGACGGATACCCCGTTACCGACAGATACCCCGGTGCCACCGACGGATACGCCGACGAATACCTCGGTGCCACCGACGGATGCGCCGACGAATACCTCGGTGCCGCCGACGAATACGCCAACCGCGACCCCGGTGCCGCCAAAACCAAAAACACCAACACCATTACCCAATACCGACGTACCTCCAAGTCCTACTCTGCCATTAGGTACGCCAACCAATACATTAGTTTTGCCAACGGCAACTCCTACATTGGAGAAAAAATCACCGTTCCCTACTGTGCGCAACACGCAAGCGCCAGCGAATAATACGGCAGTACC
>JAFEAS010000077.1 GCA_018266315.1 Chloroflexi bacterium SZAS-1
GACCGCAGCAGTGGTTGGTGTGCTTGTGGCAGTGGCCCCGCCACATGCGGCGAGGGCAATTGCAGCAAGTACGCCAGCGCCAACTAGTCCGGCGCGCTGGATAAACGACTTCATGAAACTATCCTTTCGTTACATTGTAATCAGATGCTTGGGCACGAGCTAGCCCATCTGGGCCGTTGCTCGTGCTGCAGGTATGGTACCAAGAGCTTGTTCATAAATTATTAAGATATTGTGTGAAAATGCTGAGATCGGGCTGAAGCGCCACGCGAGCAGGAACATTGTGTAGACAGCTTCTGGAGCGACGATTGACCACGGACCGCGAACGCAGTGTGGGTGCACGGTGGTCAATCGTCAATCGCCCCAGAAATTGGCACCGGTGAATCAGGCGCAGCCGCCCGCAGCTGCGGGGTTAGCGGTGCAGCTTGCGGTAGGTAATGCGGTGGGGGGTGTCGGCGTCTTTGCCCATGCGTTTGCGCCGATCTTCCTCGTAATCGGCGAAGTTGCCCATATGCCAGGTTACCTGGCTCTCGCCCTCAAAAGCGAGAATGTGCGTAGCGACGCGGTCGAGGAACCAGCGGTCGTGGCTGACGACGATCGCGCAGCCCGCGAACTGCTCGATCGCCTCTTCGAGCGCGCGCAGGGTGTTCACATCCAGGTCGTTGGTTGGCTCGTCGAGCATTAGCACGTTCGCGCCAAGCTTCAGCATTTTCGCTAGCAGCACGCGGTTGCGCTCGCCGCCCGAAAGCACACCAACCTTCTTTTGCTGGTCGGCACCGAGGAAGTTGAAGCTAGCGACATAGGCGCGCGATTGCATTTTGCGGTTGCCAAGCGCCAGGATTTCGTTCTTCTCCGAAATCTCTTCCCACACGGTATGGTCGCTTGCAAGCGAGTCGCGCAGCTGCTCGACATACGCGAGTTGCACGGTTTCGCCCACGCTGACGCTGCCACTATCGGGCTGATCAATCCCGGCGATAAGCTTGAGCAGCGTACTTTTGCCCGCGCCATTTGGCCCAATGATGCCAACGATGCTGCCAGGTGGAATTGAGAGATCGAAATTGTCGAGTAGCAGCTTGTCGCCAAATGCCTTGCTCACGCCTTTCAGCTCGATCACGGTGTTACCCAGGCGCGGCCCCGGCGGGATGTAGATTTCGAGATCTTCGCGGCGGCTTTCGCTTTCCTGGTTCAGCAGGCTTTCGTAGGCGTTGATACGGGCCTTGCCTTTGGCCATCCGCGCCTTGGGTGCCATGCGAATCCATTCCAGCTCACGCTGTAGTGTTTTCTGGCGTTTGCTGTCGGCCTTTTCTTCCAGGGCCAGGCGCTGTTGTTTCTGCTCAAGCCACGACGAGTAGTTGCCCTTCCAGGGGATACCGTGGCCGCGATCAAGCTCAAGAATCCAGCCCGCGACGTTATCGAGGAAGTAGCGATCGTGAGTGACGGCGATGACCGTGCCTTTGTATTGCTGCAGGTGCTTTTCCAGCCAATCCAGCGCGCCCACGTCGAGGTGGTTGGTTGGCTCGTCGAGCAGCAGGATGTCGGGCTCGGTGAGCAGCAGTCGGCACAGCGCTACGCGGCGGCGCTCGCCACCCGAGAGCACGCTAATTGGCATATCGCCGGGCGGGCAGCGCAGCGCATCCATTGCCACTTCGAGCTTGCCATCGAGGTTCCAAGCATCGGCCTGGTCGAGCTTGTCTTGCAGCGCGGCCTGCTCGGCAATCAGCGCGTCGAAATCGGCATCGGGGTCGGCAAATTTCTCGTTAATCGCCTCGTAGCGCGCCAACAGGTCAACGATCGGCTGCACGGCTTCTTCAACCACCTGGCGCACGGTTTTGCTCGGGTCGAGCTGCGGCTCCTGCTCAAGCAGGCCCACCGTCACGCCTGGTGTCATCACCACGTCGCCCAGGTAGTCCTTATCGACCCCGGCCATAATCCGCAGTAGGGTCGATTTGCCTGCGCCATTCAGGCCAAGCACCCCGATCTTCGCGCCATAGTAGAACGAAAGCGAAATATCGCGGATGATCTCGCGGTTGGGCGGCACAATGCGCTTGACGCGCACCATCGAGAAAATGATTTTCGGCTCTGTCATATCGCTGCTGCGTGTTCCTTCTAGTGGCGGGTAGTTCTGGCGCATGATACCAGACTTTGTGCTGGGTTGCGCAGCTGCCGCTTTACGCGCCGCCTGAGATCGCGTACCATGCCGCGCTATGGCAACACCACGCGATTCTTACATAAATGACCCGGCGGCGGCCTATGCGCAGCGCTGTGCCACATTCGGCGCGGCGCGCGACCGCTATGCCCGCCGGAGTAGCCTGAATGCCAACCTGAGCCTGGTGCTTGTTGCGGTGGCAGTGGTCTGTTTTGGTGCGGCGCTCTGGTTGGGCCAGGGCGGGCTGCTAATGCTGGCCGGGCTGTTCGCGCTGGGCTTTGTCGCATCGTTCATCCACCACGGGCGCGTCGATGTGACGCTGCGGCGCTATACCGAGCTGCTAGCAATTAATGAAGAAGGCCAGCTGCGGCTGCAGCGCGATTGGGATGCGCTGCCGTTGCGCCAGCCGCCCAGCGCTGCCGCGCCGCAGCCGCGGCGGGCATTGCAGGCGTTTGCGCCCTTCAGTGTGGTTACAGCCCCGCGCGCGCCTTCGCCTGCGCCCGTAGCCGCGCCCGCCGATGGCCTGGCCCATGATCTCGATCTGCTGGGTCGCGAATCGCTGCAACACCTGCTCAATACCCCGGCGATGCCGATGGGGCTGGCGACATTGCGCGACTGGCTGCTGGTGCCCGCGACCGCCGCCGAGGCCCGCGCGCGCCACGCTGCGGTGGCCGAGCTTGCGCCGCTGCACGATTTCCGCGATGAGCTAGCGCTGCAAGGGCGGCTGCTCGGTGCGGCGCAAACTGGCTACGAGCAATTTTTGCGCTGGGCGGAGAGCCAGCCCTGGCTGCCCGGGCACGGCTGGCTGCTGTGGGCGGCGCGCTTGCTGCCGCTGGCGACCTTAACGCTGGCGGTGCTGCAATGGCTGGGCGTACTGGCCGCGCCCCTATGGCTGCTGGGTGTTGCCGCCGGGGCCGTGCTCACTGCCACTATGGGCCGCTCAGTCGATCGGGTGCTCGATGAAGTAAGCGAGCGCCAGGTGGTGTTCGCGGCCTACGCGGCGCTATTTGCGCATATCACCAGCCAGCCGTTTACCGCGCCCGCGCTGTGTGGCTTACAGGCGAACCTCACGGCGGGCGGCCAATCGGCGGATGCCCAGATGCGGCGGCTGGCGCGCATCATGGCGCTGGCCGATCTGCGCGGCTGGATGTTTTTCTACCCGGTGCAAGTGGCAACGCTGTGGAACGTGCATGTGCTGTGGCTGCTTGAGCGCTGGCAAGCCGTGGCTGGCAGCTATGCGCGCGACTGGCTGGCGGCGCTGGGCCAGGCCGAGGCGCTGGCGGCGCTGGCGACACTGGCGCACGATAACCCTGGCTGGGCCTTCCCCGAGTTGCTCGATGCGCGGCCTGTCGACCCGGTTGAGCCGCTCTTCGCTGCGCAGGCGCTCGGCCACCCGCTGCTGCCGCCCGCCCAGCGTGTCGATAACGATGTAACGTTGGGGCCAGCCGGTCGCCTGTTGTTGGTAACTGGATCGAACATGTCGGGCAAAAGCACGCTGCTCCGCGCAATCGGCCTGAACGTCGTGCTGGCGCAATGCGGCGGGCCGGTGTGCGCCGGTGAGCTGCGCCTGTCCCCGGTCGAGCTAGCCACCAGCATGCGCGTGCAGGATTCGCTAAACCAGGGCGTTTCCTATTTCATGGCCGAATTACAGCGCCTGAAGCAGGTGATTGTCGCAGCCGAACAGGCCCAGGGCGGCGCGCGAACGCTGCTCTTCCTCCTCGACGAAATTCTGCATGGAACTAACAGCAGCGAGCGCCAGATCGCGGCGCGCCTGATACTGCTGCGTTTGCTGGCGCTGGGCGCTACTGGTGCGGTTTCAACCCACGACCTGGCGCTGGCCGATACGTCCGAGCTTGCCGCAGCCAGCGACCTGGTGCACTTCAGCGAGCAATTTGCGCGCGGCCCGGATGGCCCGAGCATGCACTTCGACTACCGGCTGCGCCCGGGCATTGCAACCTCAACCAACGCGCTGAAGCTGATGGAGATGATTGGGCTTACGCAGGGTCTATCTGCCGTGAGCGAACAGGAGAATGAAGGATGATAGCGCTGATTGTGTCGATTGATGTTAAACCCGAGGCGGTCGAGCCGTTCATTGACGCAACGCTGGCAAACGCGCGCAGCACGCGCACCGAGCCGGGTAACCTGCGCTTCGATGTGCTGCGTGCTGCGGACAACCCCAACCATTTTACGCTCTACGAAGTATACACCTCAGATGATGCCATAGCCGCGCACCGCGTATCGGCGCACTATCAGCAGTGGGCTGCCGCAGTTGAGCCGCTGCTGGCCGCGCCGCGCACGCGGGCCTGGGTGGCACCGCTGTTTTATGGCGACGCGGCGGTGTAGCACCAATAGTCCCGAGAAAGGAGTGAGCCATGCGCTTTGAATTTGCCACCGCCGGGCGCATTCTTGTCGGCGCAGGTGTGTCGTCCGATCTGCCCGCGCTGGCGCACGCACTTGGCTCGCGTGCATTGCTGGTGCTTGGTGCAGGCGCACAGGCGCGCGGCGGTGCGGTAGCACAGCGGGCCGACGATCTGCGCGCTGCCGGGCTTATCGCTGCTGAATGGCCGGTTGCTGGCGAGCCAAGCATCGCCGCTGCCGAGCAGGGCGCGGCGCTGGCGCGGCAGGCGGCGTGTACGCTAGTGATTGGCATCGGCGGCGGCAGCGTGCTCGATTCGGCCAAAGCCATCGCCGCGTTGGCGGCGAACGTGGGCGGCGCACTCGACTACCTCGAAGTCGTTGGCGCGGGCCGCCCGCTCGAACACCCAGCCTTGCCGGTACTGGCGGTGCCGACCACGGCGGGTACCGGCAGCGAAGTGACACGTAACGCGGTGCTGGCCGCGCCCGAGCAGCGCGCCAAAGCCAGCTTGCGCCACGCCTCAATGTTACCGCGCGTCGCGCTGGTGGATCCCGAGCTTACGCTGGATTTACCACCCCAGATTACGGCGTGGAGCGGGCTTGATGCGCTGACGCAGCTGCTTGAGCCATACGTATCGTGCCGCGCCCAGCCGCTCACCGATGGGCTGTGCTTGCAGGGGCTTGAGCTGGCCGCGTGGGCGCTGCCGCGCGCCTATCACGAGCCGCGTGATCTTGCCGCGCGTGAGGCGATGTGTACGGCCAGCCTAATGGGCGGCTTGGCGCTGGCGAATGCTGGACTGGGCGCGGTGCATGGTATTGCAGCCCCGCTCGGTGGCGGCTACCCGGCCCCGCATGGCGCGGTGTGTGCCGCCCTGCTGCCACATATCGTTGCCACAAACATCGCAGCCCTGCAGCAGCGCGATCCCGATGGGCCGGGCTTACCGCGCTATGTGCGTGTCGCCGAGGTATTGTTGGGCCGACGTACTACCGAACAGCGTGTGCTGCTGGCCGACCTTGTGCACTATTTACATAGCCTGGTTGCCGAGCTAGCGGTGCCGGGCCTTGCGCGCTATGGCCTGACCGAAGCGGCAATTCCAGGGCTGGCCCAGCAAGCAGCCCGCGCCAGCAGTATGCGCGCCAATCCACTGGTGCTTACCCAGGCAGAACTCGAAGCGGCGATTCGCGCAGCCCTGTAGGCCAGGATTACAGGCGCATTTCTAACGCTACCACCTGCGCCGCCAGTTCGGTGGGCCAGAGCCAGCCGTGCCTGCTCGCAATCGATTGGCACACCGATTGGGCTAGCCGCACCGCCGCCACAAAGGCGCGCTCGATATCGGCCTCGCCCCGCACAAAGCATTCGGCAAACGCAGCTGCGCGGGCTGTGCTCACGGTCTGCTCAATGCCCTGTACCGCCGAGCTATTGCGCCAGCGCTCGGTAGCGCCCGCTTCGAGCCGGAGCAGCGCAGCGAGGTTCGCCAGCATAATCGCGGTGAACTCGTGCTGGGCCACCAGCCGCTGGCCGCGCAACACTTTTGCCCAGGTGCGCAAGGCGTAATACCAGAAATCGCCACTAACCTGGCTGAAGGCTGCCGCCGGATCGGCTGGGCCAAGAGGCTGCCGAACAATCTGTGCCACGCGTTCGGTAATTGCGCCGCCAGTGGCATCGTATAACACCATTGCCTCAACCGAAGCGGGCGCACAGGGCCATTCCAGAATTCGGTCAAGCTCGGTATCAGGGTAGAAATTGAAATCAACCCGTAGCGGCAGTGGCAGCGCATCGAGCACTGCCCACGGCTTCCCCAGGCCGCAGATGTATGCCAGCAGCACCGGGCCGAACTGCCCCAGCCACGTTTCCCACTGGCGCTCGAACGCAGCAATATCGGCGGCGCGCAGAAACAGCACCAGGTCAGCATCCGACCACTGATCGCCGCGATGTTCGCTGGTTGAGCCGTAATCGAGCACACCAGCAATCCGGGCGTCGGTGGCAGCGGCGGCAAGCACATGCGCAACGAATCGGTCGCGTGTCAGTGGTGGGCGCGGTGGCGCTGGTGAGTCATGCATGATCGGCGTGCCTTGTAGCTGTTGCTGGCTAGCCTTGCGGTTCGACAAGTAGTGTCTGCTGCAGCGGTGAGTCGGGCGGCAAAGTGAGAATAAGCGTCAGGCCGTGGGCGGCATCGACTGGCACGCCCAGGTCGAATGAGGTTGATTGATTGGCTTGCAGTGTGGTTCCGCCGCTTGTAGTAGTGGCGTAGGTGATGCCACGACTATCGCGAAAGGTAAATGCACCGGGCGGGATAGTAAGGACGGCGCTGGTAATATTCGTAATACTTCCGCTGATCTGGACATGATCGCCACTACGCTTTATCTGCGTCACCTCGACGCGGGCGCGCGGGCCACTCGCTATGGGCGTGAGCGCTGGTACCGCCTGGCCGCCAATCAGCCGATCGCGCAGGCTGGTAATCTGCTGTTGCAGGGCTGGGGGGAGGCTGGGCATATTCACCTGCGGCAGCTGGAACGATTCGCTGGTGGGCGCATTTGGATCGGTGGGGCGTGGTATGAAGCGCTGGCTCAGCGCCGCATTGTTGAATCCACTGCCCGCGCGCGTGCTGATGACGATTAACACTAATGCCAGGAGTATGCCGCCGAGCCACATTGTCAGCGCATTGCGGTTGTCGCCCATGAAATTCTCGCTTCAACAGAATATCGGCAAAACTGGCTCATGATACCATTTCTTCCCACGGACTGTGTTGCCGCAGCGCTGAATCGGTCTGCGGTTGCTCTGTGGGGGATGGCTGTGTTCGGGTGTTCACCCATAGCGCGGCGAACTGCACACAAGGGAAACGTTGATACTCCGCTGCCGCAGGTTCAGTGCGCCACTAACGCGAACCTGCGTATTTTTTGAACAATTTTATTCAACGCGCTCATATCGTACGAACGTATACCGCGTTCTGACGCGAATTTTAAAGAATTTCTTGACAAACATTCGTGCATCGAATACACTACGCCGCACACCCCTCAGTTTGAACCTAGTTGTAACAAGTATCTCAGTGGCGAGCCTGCCTACGATGACATTGGGGCGTTACGTTGTTGGCGCCCGATGGAAGAGGAGGTGAATCGGCTGATTCACGCATGGGTTTTCCTTATTCATTGAACGAGCGCCGCGCATATTTGCGCGATGGCTGGTTAGCCCCCTAAGCCTAGTATTTTTCATAAAGACGCTCGGTCCGGCCTGACAGATTCCTCAAGTAATTTAAGGAGAAACAATGAAACGGCGCGTAAGCTTCTTCCTGTTGATCTCCATTATGGCTGGCTTATTGGCAGCCTGTGGTGGTACCACTCCGAGCGGCACGGCTGCGACTGCAGTGACGGGCGCAGGCCAGGCTGCTGCGACTGCAGTGACGGGCGCAGGCCAGGCCGCTGCTACCGCAGTAGCCCCAGCCGCAGGCGGCGATGCTGGCACAATTAAGATTGTTTCGTCACTACCGCGCACTGGCTCGTCGAAGGCCCAGTCCGACACGGTGGTCAACGCGATCAACCAGCGCCTGAAGCAGGACAACAACACCGCCTGCAATGGTAGCATCAAGATTACCTATGAGGACATGGACGATGCGACCGCTGCCGCTGGTAAGTGGGACCCGACCCAGGAAGCCAACAACGCGAACAAGGCTGCCGCCGATGCCAGCGTGATGGTGTATATTGGCACCTTCAACTCGGGCGCAGCTAAGGTCTCGATTCCAATCTTGAATGCAGCTGGCCTGGTCATGATTAGCCCGGCCAACACCTACCCCGGCCTGACCAAGACGGCAGGCGCTGAGGCGGGCGAGCCTGACAAGTACTACCCGAATGGCAAGCGCAACTACACCCGCGTGGTACCAGCCGACGACATCCAGGGTTCGGCGGCAGCCAACTGGGCCAAGGATCTGGGCGTGAAGAGCGTTTACATCCTCCACGACACTGAGACCTACGGCAAGGGTATCGCCGACGTGTTCCGCACCAAGGCCAAGGAGAACGGCTTCACCGAGGCAGGCTACGAGGGTATTGACAAGAAAGCCCAGGACTACAAGGCACTCGGCACCAAGATTAAGAGCGCCAACCCCGATCTGGTCTACTTCGGCGGCATTACCCAGAACAATGCGGGCCTGTTGCTGAAAGACCTGCGCGCAGCTGGCTTCACCGGCAAGTTCATGGGCCCGGATGGCATCTATGAGGAAGCCTTCCTTGAGGCAGCTGGCGAAGCGGCGGAAGGCGCGTACATCACCTTCGGTGGCGTACCTGGCCCCAAGCTCACCGGCAAGGGCAAAGAGTGGTACGACGCCTACAAGGCGCAGTTCAACAGCGAGCCTGAGGTGTACGCAGTATACGGCTACGAGGCCACCAACGTAGCGCTTGCGGCGATCAACAAAGTCTGCAAAGCCGATCGCGCAGCCATCCTTGGGGCAGTGTTCGCAACCAAGGACTTCGATGGTGTGACCGGCAAGTTCAGCATCGATGCCAATGGCGACACAACCCTTACTACCATGAGTGGTGTACAGGTCAAGGGCGGCAAGTTCGATACTGAGAACGTTGCAGTGCTGAAGTAATCCCATTGCACGAACGGAGGCAAGCGCGGGGCTTAGGCCCCGCGCTTGCTACATTGGTCATCTGAAGACGCACAACCGTGAAGGAGACCCCATGGCTACTACGGCGCGATCTGCTTCCCGCCCCGCAACCCAAAATATTGGTCGCTGGATTGTTGGTGGGTTGCTCGGGCTGATCTTAGCACTGGTTCTGTTTCGTATCTTAAGTCAGGCGGTGCAGAACCCGGCTTTGCTTGCCCAACAGCTGCTCACTGGTGTGTCGAAAGGCGCGATCCTGGCGATCATTGCACTTGGCTATACCCTGGTGTACGGCATTATTGAGCTGATTAATTTTGCCCATGGCGATGTGTTTATGCTTGGTTCGTTCGCGGCGCTGACGCTGATCGGCCTGAGTGGCCTAAATCGAAATACTCCACCGCTTGAGCGGGCGTTTCTGTTATTCGTTATTCTGATTGTCGTGATGTGTTTCACGGCATTTTTGAACTATAGCATTGAACGAATTGCCTACCGCCGATTGAGAAATGCGCCGCGCCTGGCACCACTGATCTCGGCGATCGGTGTTTCGTTTGTGCTGCAAAACCTGGGCCTGCTGTGGGGCAAATTGCCCTGGCGGCGTGGCGACACCGGTGCGCTGTATGGCCTGGCGGTGTTTGTTGTGCTGTTTGCCGTAGGCATCTGGGGTATCACCCAGTTGAATAAGCGAATCAAAACCGATCGCGCGTTGGTACGCCTGGCACTATGGGTGTTGCCGCTGTTGGTGCTCACTGCCCTTTCTGTCACGGCACTGAATGCTACCCGCAACGCGGTGCTTGGCCCCGAGGGCAGCCCCGCACGCCTTGAGCTTGAAGATCGCGCAAAGCACCCCAGGATCATGGGCTCGACTGATGTGGCACCAAAGGATGTGCCCGCCGGTATTATTTCGACCGAAAATTTGTTTGGCGACAATGCGCCGATTGCCTTGAGCTGGCTCGATATCGCCGTGGTGCTGGTGAGCGTGTCGTTGATGCTTGGCCTGTACCTGTTCGTGCAGCGCACTAGCGCAGGCAAGGCTATGCGCGCTACCGCCCAAGATCGTGATGCCGCGCGCCTGATGGGCATCGACGTTGATAGCACGATTTCACTCGCCTTCTTGCTTGGCGGCGCGCTGGCAGGCGCGGCGGGCCTGATTGCGGCGATCTACACAACCCAGGTGGTGTTCGACCTGGGTTTCAAGGCGGGCTTGCTCTCGTTTACCTCAGCGGTGCTTGGTGGTATTGGTAATGTCGCTGGCGCTATGCTTGGTGGCTTCCTGATTGGCCTGATCCAAACGCTTTCGGACCAGTACCTGGCAACGCAATGGACAAATGCCGTTATCTTCGGCATTCTGGTAGCTATTTTGGTCTTCCGCCCCACCGGCTTGCTCGGTGAGGATGTTGGACAGAAAGCGTAGGTGGGGCGATGGGCAATGTACGATTTGGCTTCTGGGCTGGCATTGCGGGCCTCGCCACAATTATGATCGTCGGTGGGAAGACGATCTGGATGGTTGCGCTGATTATTGGCTTGATCATTGGCTTGCTTTCAGCCAATAACGATACCCTGCATACACCGCAGCAGGGCGCGCGGTTTGGCGCGATGAATGGGCTGGTAGCAGGCGCGGTGATGCTGGTCGGCCAGCTGCTGCGCAGCCTGTGGATCGATAACCTGGCGGGCCAACCGGTGCTTGAGCTAGGCATGGGCGCGTTCGGCTCAGCGATTGTTGCTGGCCTGATTGGTATTGTGCTCACCGTAGTGGTTGCCTCGGTGCTGAGCGCAGGCCAGCACCTGAGCGGCCTGGCGCGCACCCTGAGTGTTGGCGCGGTTGTAGGCGCATTCTTGCTGTTTCTGCCGCAGATCGATCGGGGTCTGGGCCTGGCCTGGCTGGGCGATATCATCCCGATTATGATCTTCATCATTCTGGCGTTGGGCTTGAATATTGTGGTGGGGTATGCGGGCTTGCTCGACCTGGGCTATGCCGCATTCTTCGCGATCGGTGCTTACACCGCCGGTATGCTCTCCTCGACCCACCTATCGGGCCAGTTTGCCTCGAATTTCCAGCTCTCATTTTGGCTGGTGATCTGGATCGCGGCGGCGGCAGCGGCGGTGTTTGGCGTTATTCTTGGTGCGCCAACTTTGCCATTACGCGGCGATTACCTCGCGATTGTAACACTCGGGTTTGGTGAGATTGTGCCAATCTTATTCACCAATCTCGACTCGATTGAGTGGATTAAAACCGCCAATGGCGATCCGCTCAACCTCACTGGTGGCGACCCTGGCATCAGCGCGATTGCGCCGCCGTCGCTACCCATTGTGCACAGCTTCGATGGATCGCTGGCAATGATCATACAGCTGATTTCATTCGTGCTCGTGGCGCTGGCGGCGCTGTACCTTGTGCGTCGCGTGCTGGATGAAGATCGGATTGCCGGAAAATCGACAACGCTGACCACGGTTGTAGGTGGCTTACTTGCGCTCCTGCTGTTGTATGGCTTTTTCTACGGTGCCAAGATTGGTGATGCGACCCTGGCTATTCCTGGTACCAGTGGGGCCGGGCAATTCTTGCCGACCGAGCGTACACCCTGGTATTACCTGATTATCGTGATCTTCGGCTTCTCAGTCTTTTTCATCAACCGCCTGCGACGCTCACGATTGGGCCGCGCCTGGATGGCGATGCGCGAAGATGAGCTGGCGGCTGCCTCCATGGGTATCGACCTGGTGCGTACCAAACTGTTGGCCTTCGCACTGGGCGCAATGTTCTCGGGCTTTGGCGGCGCATTCTATGGCGCCTACCTGGGTTCGATTACGCCGTCGAGCTTTCAGTTCGACAAGTCGGTATTGATTCTGTGTATGGTGATCCTGGGTGGTTTGGGGAACATCCCTGGCGTTATTCTCGGCGGCCTGATCATTGTGTCAGCCGACATTTTCTTCCTCAACCGCTTGACCGACCTGCTCAAGCAGATCGCCTCGAACTCGAATAATACCGCGCTGGCCGATTTCAAAGCATCGGATTATCGCCTGATGCTGTTCGGCATTGTGCTGGTGATTATGATGCTGGTGCGGCCCGAGGGTCTGGTGCCGAGTGCGCGCCGCCGCGCCGAGCTGCATGCCGATGGGGACGTAACCAAGCAGGAAAATACTACCGTATTCGATGTCGAGCAGGATGCTCAGCTAAGCCCGGAGTAAGGAATGGCACCAGTTCTTGAAGCAACCGGCATCACCAAACGCTTTGGCGGATTGGTGGCTGTGAACAATGTCGATTTTGTGATCGAGCGCGGTTCGATTCGCGGCCTGATTGGGCCGAACGGAGCCGGTAAAACCACGTTCTTCAATATGATTACCGGTCTGTACGCACCATCGGAAGGCACGTTACTCTTTGACGGAATGCTGCTCAATGGCTTGAAACCTCACCAGGTAACCGCTTTAGGCATTGGCCGTACCTTTCAAAACATTCGCCTATTCGCGAATATGACCGCGCTGGAGAATGTGATGGTTGGCCAGCATCCGCGGATGCGCGCCGGTGTTTTTGGCACGCTTATTCACTCGAAGTCGATGAGCGAGGAAGAAGAGCGGGTGCGTAAGCGGGCACTCGATCTGCTCGATTTTGTGGGCTTGGGCCGCAAACGCGCCGACGAAACCTCGAAAAACTTGCCATATGGCGATCAGCGACGGCTGGAAGTGGCGCGCGCGTTAGGCACCGACCCGAAGCTGCTGCTGCTCGATGAGCCAACCGCCGGTATGAACCCGGCTGAAACCGATGACCTGACCCGCCTGATCTATCACCTGCGCAGTAACTACGAAAGCCCGAACCGCAAGGAAAAGGGCTTGACGGTGCTGCTGATTGAGCACGATATGAAGGTGGTGATGGGTATTTCGGAAGAGGTGACAGTGCTTGATCACGGTGCGAAGATCAGTGAGGGCTTGCCCGCGCAGGTACAGAGCGACCCGCAAGTGATCGAAGCCTACCTGGGCAAAGGTGCAGCGGCGCACGGTAAAACCGGGCGCAAGTCGGCGGCGACTTCGGGTATTAACTAGCGTACTGCCCTGGGGCGGTTCAGCTCTGGTTGCTTAGAACTACATGAGCTAGCCCTACGTCAACTACGCAATCTGTGGATAGATGAGGGTATTATGGCGCTTCTGGAACTCAAAGACGTTCATACCTACTACGGGAATATCCACGCGCTGAAAGGGATTTCGCTCACGGTTGAGAAGGGCGAAATCGTCACGCTCATCGGCTCGAATGGCGCGGGTAAAAGCACCACCCTGCGCACAATTTCGGGTATTACGCCGCCACGCCAGGGCCAGGTGTCGCTCGAAGGCAAGCGTATCGACCAGATTCCGGCGCATAAAGTCGTCAACCTGGGCGTGCTGCAATCGCCTGAAGGCCGGCGCATCTTCCCGCGCCTGACGGTGCGCGAGAACCTGGAGATGGGCGCGTTTACCCGCACCGACAAGGATAATATTGCATCCGATATGGATCGGGTATTTGAGCTGTTTCCCCGCTTGAAGGAGCGCGTTAGCCAGTATGGCGGCACGCTTTCCGGTGGCGAGCAGCAGATGCTGGCGATTGGCCGCGCGCTGATGGGTCGGCCCAAGGTGCTACTGCTCGATGAGCCTTCGATGGGGCTTGCGCCCGTGCTGGTTGAGCAGATTTTCAACATCATCAAAGACATTAACGCTCAGGGTACCACCATTCTGCTGGTGGAGCAGAATGCGTTGATGGCGCTGGGTATTGCGCACCGCGGCTATGTGCTGCAAACCGGGCAGATCGTGCTTTCAGATTCGGCCAAGGCGCTGAGCGAGAACGAGACGGTGCAAAAAGCCTACCTTGGTATGGAGTAGCGCGGCGGCTTTATTTGGGTTTTGGGGTAGCTTACAACCGCTTCCATGCATAACAGCATGGAAGCGGTTGTTTATTCTCTGGGCACGATGTTATTGTAGGCCAACGGCCTGGGGTAGCGGCTGTGCTTCGGTAGCCTGCCGGAGCACGGCTAGCAGGAATGGGTCGATCTGGCCTTCCTGAAGCACCGCCTGCACATCGGGCACGCGCGCTCCGGTGCGTGGGTCGCGCACGGCGCGGTGGCGGCCCTGGGTGGTATATACGCGCGCGACGGCATCGTCGCCATCGCTACGCTCGCTGGCGCGCAGCAGTGCAATGAGCACCGCCGGGTCGTCACTATCAAGCTGGTCGTTTACTGCTAGCACGCTGACGCGTGCCAGGTTGCGCTGGCGGTCGTCGGCAGGGCCGCTGTGCAGTTTGTGCAGCCCGGCTTCGCCACGCAAGAATTCATACACATTGCTACCGCGAACCAGCAGCGTCAGCGCACCAACCAGGCGGCCATCGCCAGCGCGTCGCTCACTATCGGCTGGTGGCTCAAGGGCGGCATACTCGTAGCCCTTGCGGGCGGCCCAGGCCGTGTACATCGCCAGCAGCTGTGCTACCCATGTCTCGCTGTCGCGCCCCAGTGGCACAATTTTCAGTAGCGCCTGGTCGCGCCCTGCGCCCGCCCCCGCCCCGGCGAGCTCCATCTGGACATAGGCCAGCTCGGTGGCGAGCTGTTCAGCGTCGTGCGCAAGCTCGGGGATGCCGCGCCGATCGCGGCGCATGCGGATCTGGCGGCCTTTCTCTTCCAGGTATTCGGCGCGTTCGGCCAGCGCATCGAAGCGTTTCAGCACGCGCTCAAGGTGATACACCCGGCTCAGCACTTCGCGCGCCGCTTCTTGCGCATCCCAGAAGCTAGGCTCGGCGGTGCGCCGCAGCAGTGTTGTTACCTCGCGCCGTAAATGCTTTACCACTGGCCCGGTAGCCTCGTCGTCGGCGCGCGCGCGCAAATCGCGGATAGCACGGAGCACAGCTTGCAGATCGTGCTCAAGCTTGCGGTCGGGGGTGGGTGCGGGTGGCGCAAGCTCAGTTAGCTCTTCGGGAATATCGAGCGATACCAGGCTCAGCGTGATCTGGCCTTCGCGCACACCGAAGCGCAGGAGATGCCCAGCGGCATTCCCTGCTGCTGCCAGGCTTGCATCGCGCTCAACGACCAGGTGGGCTAGCGGCAAAATCACCATACGCTCGATCTCGCGCTGCAATGGGCGCGCGCCATACAAGGGGTGGAATCCCTGCGCCAGCAGCCGCTCAATCACCGCGTCGTCGATCTCAACCAGCAGATTCCGCCGTACCACTCCCTCACGCATCAGTAGCTTGCCCAGCTCGCGCCGGGTGATCAGGCGCATGGCATCGAGCGTGAGCGGGCGAAAGGCAGTAATCCGGTCGATACGATTGAAGAACTCGGGACGGAAAAATTGCTCGGCCTGCTTGGTAAAATACGCACGCAGCCGCTCATCGCTCGTGGTCGGGTCGTCGCGCCCACTGCTGCCAAAGCCAATGTCGTGCATTTCGCGGCGGCTAGCCCCCAAATTCGAGGTCATAATAATAATGGCATTGCGGAAATCGGCGGTGCGCCCGCCAGCATCGGTAAGGCGACCTTCACCAAGCACTTGCAGCAATGCGTCGAATACTTCGCGATGCGCTTTTTCTAGCTCATCGAACAGCACTACGCAGAAAGGTTGTGCCCGCACCTGTCGCGTCAGCTCGCCTTCGCTCTCGGATTTCCAGGTGGTGCCAATCAGGCGCGGCAGTGCATCGGCGGCGGCATATTCGCTCATATCAAAGCGAATCAGCCGGTCGCGGCTGCCGAACAGGAACTCGGCCAGTACCTTCGCTAGCTCGGTTTTGCCTACGCCGGTTGGCCCAACAAAGAAGAAGCTGCCTAGCGGTTTGTGTGGGTCATTCAGCCCAGCCTTAATCACTGTGACTAGATCAACCATTGTGGCCACCGCGTCGGGCTGGCCTAGCAACCGTTCTTCGAAGTAATCGCGCACGTCGGGCACGCGCAGAGCTTGCTCATCCGAGATGATGAAGCTCGGCAGACCAGTGGCGCGCGTAAAAGCGGCAATCGCTTCGTCGCGGCCCAGCAGCAGGCGCGGGCGCTCGGTGGGTGTGTAGCGCGAAACAGCATCGCGCGCAAGCTCTTCGAGGAAGCGCACCACTTTGCCGGGGTAGGCGCGGTATGGCATGAAGCGGCGGGTCAGGTTGAGCGCGGCAGCCACGGCGGTGGGTGCGATGCTCAGGTTATGCGCCGCTTCAAGCCGCCGCGCGGTCGCCTGCACAATCGCCTGGGTATCGGCCTCATTCGTTTCGCTTACATCAATGCGGCGAAATGCGTGCATAAAGCTCGGCTCAATCCGCACGCCTGCGTCAAAGCCTTCGGGCGCACACTCGCAAATAATCGTCAGCTCTCCGCTTTCGATGTAGGGGCGCAAGAAGCGGCCCATATTGTTATCGCTGCCACTCCAGCGGCCCGCATCCAGAAGTTCGTTCGGGTCGGCCATATACAGAATCTGGCGACCGCGCCGCACCTGCTGAATGAGCCGCTGGGTGCGGCCCTGCCACTCGCCGGTGTATTTCATGCCAGCGATCAGGTTGTTAGCGGTGATTGCCCACACTTCGCGGCCACGTAGCGCAGGCGGCACCGTGCCCGCGCGGATGCGCTCAACTATCTCATGCAACAGCGCCGTTTTGCCAACATCGGCGCGGCCCACCAACATAATGCTACTGTGCTTTTCGCCAGCTAATGCGGTAATAAGCTGATCGACCAGCGCCTCGCGCCGATCAGCGCGGCCAAGCTTGCCCCGCGCCGCCTGTTCGCTCAGGTTCATGCCGCATAAGGTCAGCACGTTTTCCTGGTTGTGGGTATTACTCAGCTCGGCAGGCTCAGGCTCGGGCGCATCGGGTACGCTCAGGCTCATGATTTCGAGCGTTTCGGTGCCATCCAGGTCGGCCTCGACGATCGCGAGCGATTTCCACTTATGCATGTGGTGGAGCAATGCGGCGCGCGCCTGGGCTTCAAGCTCGGCTGAGTCGCTTACCACCAGGTGGAAGCCATCAATCCGTGGTGCCGTGACAATCAGGTGGCGTGTTGCGCGCGTGGGCTGCGTTTCTGTGACAAGTATCTGCACAGTAATTGGGATCGGCGGCTGTGGGCCTTTGCCCTTAGGTTGCACCTCCAGCGCAATCGGCTGCAAGTGCTGCTGCTCATAAAACAGGTATTTACCCTGCGCGCGCCGCCCCAGATCTTTAAGGTGCTCGGCGAGCTGCTGGCGAATATCGGCCAGGGCCTCGTCGTGCGTTTCGGCATAGGCGGAAAGGGTGGGGATTGCTGGCACCAGGATTGTCCAGGCACCATAGCTGTGATGTTGAACAAACAGACGGAAGCGCATGTTCATAGCGTGAGTATAGCGAGAAGCTGCTGCGGCGTCAATCTGGGCGCGCCTGCGTACCCATCAATAAGAACGCGACACGCGGCAAATTTCGTTCACGAAATGCGGGGAAATTGAGCGCGGAAGCACGATTCGGCGCATTGGAACCACGCCAAGCTATTCGCTTATGAGTCAGTGGCAGGTGGTGGTGTGGGTAAGGGGTCGTTGGTTTCGGCGAGCAGCTCGCGACGCACCCAGCCGGTAATGCGCCCGCCACCGCGTACTACCACCTGGTACCAGCCGTCACGTTCCTGGAAGACAAACAGGCGGCTTTCCGGCCCGACGTGCGCCACTATATTGGCGCTATTGCGTGGGAGGGCGAAAATATCGACACCTTCGGCGGCAAGCGGGCGTTGGGTTTTGTATTCTGGCGGTAGCAGCGCCGCGCCATCGTTGGGGTCGCGCTCGTTCAGGTAGCGCACAATTCCATTCGCGATCCCCACGGCTATGCGGTCGGCCTGGTCGATCATCATCGCGCGATCGGCGGCGTTGGTGAGGAAGCCCATTTCGAGAATGACGGCGGGAGTGGTGCGGGCAATTGAATGTTCGTGTCGGCGATAGTTAAACGCATAGTAGCCGCGCATATTGAAGGTTACCGCGTCATCTTGTGGCATACCGGTTGCCTTGCCGTATTCTGCCACCATGCTATCGAGCAGGTGTTGCGCGGCGCGTGAGGTACGCCAGGGCGTAGCCAGCTTAAAGCCCCGGCTGTTTGTGCTGCTAGAGCCATCGGCATGAATTGCCACAAATGCGTCAGCATCGTAGCCTGGGGGTATCGTTGCCGGAATCAAATCGGCCTGCACCCCATGGCTTTTAAGCAGATCGACGACACGCGTCGCTACATTCAGGTTCACGTCGGCTTCGGCATAACCCGCGGCAAAGGCCCCCGACGACGTGCGTAGGCGCGCTAGCTCGTCGGGCAGCTCTTTCGATTTCCAATGGCCTACCTGAATGCCAACGCGCGGCGCTTGGTTGTCTGGCCGAGTGGTTGGTGTAGCGTCAATGGTTGGTGTTGGTGTCGCCGGGATTGCGGTTGCAGTGGGAAGCGGCGTGTTAGTTGACGGAATAGTGGTGCTGGTAGGCTGCGCGGTGCTAGATTTGGGCGGTTGTACTGTCGCAGCTGCGACAACATTCAAATCTACTTCGCTGCTCGGGTGAGCGGTTGCGGCAGGCGGCGCGGCGGCAGGCACAGGTTGATTCAGGGCGAGCGCGCTGGTAACAGCTAGCGCCAGGGCAATGGCTAAAAATATTCGTTTACGGAATAATTGTGCCAGCATGCCCACTCCTGCACCTGTATGGGATGGCGGCAGTATAGCACAGGAGCTTGCGCGCGAACGATCGATTTAATGAGAGATGAATGAGTGTGGTATGTTGCGCGCAGATTGACGTACAACATACCACTATGAGGGTGTTGTTATGAGTTCAAGCTTGTGCCACACTCGGTGCAAAATTTCGCGCCCGCTGGCAGGGCTGCACTGCATTTGGGGCAGCTCGGTGCGCGCAACGAATGGCCGCACTCGCTGCAAAACTTCGCGTTTGCCACAACTTGCCCCCCGCATTGAGGGCAATGTTTCATTGCAGGGGCGGACGGAGCGGGGGTAGGTTGCAGTGCTGGAGTGAGCGCACTGCCCATAACCGCACCGAGGTTCACGCCGACCCCCAGTCCCACCCCGGCACCAGCCAGGCTATTGCCGCCCGATTTGGCCGCATCTTCCAGCGCCTCGGCGGCTTTGAAGCGGGTATAGCCATCGATGCCGCCCATGGCTGCCACGCCACCAGCCTGGTCAAGGCGGCGCTCAAGCTCTTCGGGGATAGTGATGGTGTTGATATAGAAGCGCGTCAGTTCCAGCCCAAGGTTGGCAAAATCGCCCTTCAGCGCATCGTGAGCCGCCTCAGAAAGCTCATCGTACTCAGTTGCCAGGTCAACTACCGAAAGTTTGCGCTCGCGCATCCACTCGGCGATGACATCGGCCACCCGCGCAATAATCGAGCTGCGCAGTTGTTCCTCAACATCCTGTACACTGAAGCGTCCACGCGTACCAACTACGCTACTGAGCAGTTTGCGCGGCTCGGCAACCTGAATAATGTAGGTGCCGAAGGCGCGGATGCGCGCCAGGCCAAATTGCGAATCGCGCATGGGGATGGGCTGCGGCGTACCCCAGCGCAGATCGGTGTGCTGCTGCAAGCTCACATAATACACATCGGCGCGGAAGGGGCTTTTGTTGCCGAACGGCAGTTTCAGCAGCTCCACCAGCAGCGGAATATTTGCGGTTGTGAGGGTGTGGCGGCCTGGGATGAGCATGTCGAGAAAGCGGCCATCGCGGGCGAAGAATGCTAGCTGGCCTTCGCGCACAATACACTGCGAGCCTAGCCGCAGCTCGCCTGAGCCATCGGGCGGGACGCGCGCTGCCAGTATATTACCAGTTGGGTCAAGGTATTCAACCAGGTCGAGCAGGGCCATGCGATGTTCCTCCTGAAAGTTTGTAACGAGTGCTCGATGGGTGTTTGAAAGGGTACCGATCAATCTACGTGTTCGCTACGCAAAGGTTGCAGCTAGGTGCTAACCCGTGCGCTGCAAGCTGTAGTTCAGCCGCCGTAGCGCAAATTCCAGGCCGCTCTGAAGCGTTGCGCGGGTTTGAATGTTGCTGAAATCAACCCCTAGACCAACCAACGTTTGCGCGATTTCGGGGCTAATACCTACCAGAATACTTTCGCAGCCAAGTAGCCGGGTCGATTGTACGGCGCGCACAAGGTAACGCGCAACGCTCGTATCTACTACAGGTACGCCAGTAATGTCGATAATGACAACCTGCGCACTTGCGTGGCTAATTGAGCCGAGCAGATTTTCCATAATGCGCATCGCCCGGTGGCTTTCGATCACACCGATCAGCGGCAGTAAGAGGATGCCGTTCCACAGCTGAATAACTGGTACGGTGACCTCATCGAGGATCTGGCGCTGCATTTCAACAATGGCACTTTGCTCACTGATTTCCCGCTGAAGCTGGGTAATTTCGTTCTGGCGGCGATGCAGCTCAGTCACATCGATCATCGTGCCAACCAGCGCTACCACCGCGCCTTGCTCATTACGAATCGGGAACTTGCGCGTCCAGCTGATACGTTGTGTGCCATCGTTGTGCTGGATTGTTTCTTCAGCGGCGCTTGGCTGGCCCGTGGTGAGCACATCGTTATCACTGCGCCAGGTGCTGGCGGCCCGTTCGTTATCGCCAAAATCGGCTTCGCTACGGCCAATCAGCAGCTCGCGAGGTTGGCCGCGCATCTTACAAAATGCCTGATTACAGGCGATCCAGCGGTGGTTAGTATCTTTCATGAAGACTGGATCGACATACGCATCAAATGCGGCTTGGAGGAGTTGTGCAAGTTGCAATGTGGGTGTTGGTATCGGAGAATTTTCGCTGGTCATCGCTTTGATATGCCTTACAGAAATATGATTTGCCACTGAGCTACAGCTACTCAGTGCGAACCTGTGAGGCTTATTGTATAGCGTGCTTGGCACCAGAACAGTAACACTATTCGTGCAATTTTGTACCAGGCTGATCGATATGTGGGCGGCTAGGGGATATTACAATACTGGCTGATACATGAGCAGCGTGCCTGCTCCTGAAGCCTGACCGAGCAGTGCGGCGGTGAGGAGGCCTGGCGCGGGGCCAATGAGCTGAACTTGTAGGGTCGGTATGGCTCGCACCAGCTGCCACATCAGCTCAATCTTGCTGCGCATGCCGCCGGTGACATCGGCACCGTGTGAGCCGCCCGTGCCGCGTAGCACCGTGTCGATATTTTCTGCGGTGATGAATGGGATGCGTTGTGCCCGCGGGTTGGCGCGCGGGTCGGCAGTATACACGCCTGCCTCGCCAACCAGTATCACCCGCGTGGGTTGTAGCGCTGAGTCGCGGCACAGCGCTTCGAGTAGCTGCTCGGTTGAGATAATCGCCGACCCTTGCGCAGTGTCGAACGCCACGTCGCCATGAACCACCGGCACCAGCCGCCGTGCAAGCGCGCGTTCGAGGGCCGCTGTATCCCATGCAGCTAGCAGCCCGCCGGTACTGACGAGTGTGGCCGAGGGTTGGAATGCGATCGCTGGCACGCCCGCCGACAGTAATTCATCAACAACGATCCGATTCAGGCGTAGCGCGGCAGCCGCGGTTTGTGCAAAGCCCATCCAATCGGCGTCGGGCGCGAGTCCAGTGTGAATTCCATAGCGCCGGGCGTAGGTATGCCCAAACGAGCCGCTGCCATGGCCGATAATCAGGCGATAATCCGGGGGCGCAACGTCGAGCGCGGCGCGCACTTCGGCGGCCAGGCGGCGAATAAGCGGCAGATCGGGCGCTTCCTGGCCCTTCTTATCGGTAATGACCGAGCCGCCGAATTTGACGAACGTTTGCATGTGGGTTATCGCTGCTGTGAAGCTAAGGAGAATGCCTGCTGGTTTTGGTAAAGCCTTTAGCCCTGATGCGGTAGCGCTAGAATGCCCAGCACGAGCGCTCCCCAGAGTGCGCCAGCCACCAGGAAGGGCACATCCTTGATGATTAAATCGGCCGGGCTGCCCCCCTCGCCGTGTTTATACATCAGGTACAGGTAGCGGAAGATCAGGTAAATCACTACCGGGACGGTAATAAGCATGATCGGGAAGGGCTTGCGCGGCAGCGTTTCGGCGTTGGTGGTGAACATGGTATAGGCAATAATCGTTGCGGCGGTGATAATTGAGATCATCTGGTCAAGCATCGGAAGCGAGTATTCGGCCAGAATACGCCGATGTTCACCCGCGCCATTTTCCAGCAGAATAAGCTCGGCGCGGCGTTTAGCCAGGCCCAGAAACAGCGCGAGCAGCCCCATACACATGAGCAGCCAGTAGGTGATCTGAATATCGAGCACCAGTGCCCCGGCCACAGCGCGCAGCACGAAGCCTGCCGCAATCGTAAAGATATCGAGAATAACGATATTTTTGAGGTAGTAGGAGTAGAGCACGCCCTGAATCAGCACATAGCTCAGCAGCGCCAGCCCGAAATCGATATTCCGCCACAGTGGCTGCCCCGCATTATAATCGAGCATGAAGGCCCCTGGCAGCACTACCACCAGGAGCAGTACTGCGGCGACGCGGGCGACTGCCGGACTGAGCCGCCCCGACGCCAACGGCCGATTCTTCTTCTTCGGGTGGGCGCGATCCTTCTCAATATCTACCAGATCGTTAATCAGGTATATGGCGCTCGCGGCCATGCAGAACAGCACAAATGCAATGCCCACAATCAGCAGCTTGCCGGGTTCTTGCCAGAGTGGGGTACCGGTGATTGTGTCTTTGGCGAAGGCGATCGCCGCAAACACAAAAATATTCTTAATCCATTCTTTCGGGCGCATTGCCCGCAGCAGCTCAATCATCACAGCAGCACCGCGCGCCCGGCTCTTTTCAATCTCGAGGGAATGGGCCATGTTACGTTACTCGCTTTGTGTATGCCGCGCGTGGTTAGGTCGTTTATACGCGATGCGCGCTGCTTGTGGCGGCTTGCATTCTACCTGAGGCGCGCGTATGCGTCAATTATCAGCTACCTGTGTTTGACAGCCCGAACGGCTATGCTACACTCTGGGCAGCGATGCGCATTCACTAACCCAATGAAACGGAGTATTTGAACATGCAGAATTTGCTCGTAACCGGCGGAGCGGGCTTTATCGGCAGCAATTTTGTCCACTATATGCTCGATACATATGCCGACTACCGCATCGTCGTGTTCGATAAGCTCACGTATGCTGGTCGGCTTGAAAACCTTGAGCATGCCCAGCTAAACCCGCGTTTTGCCTTTGTCCAGGGCGATATTTGCGACATTGATGCCGTGCGTAGTGCGATCCAGCAGCACAATATTGATACAATTGTGAACTTCGCCGCTGAAACGCATGTTGATCGTTCGATTATGATGCCTGATGCGGTGGTGCGCACAAATGTCAATGGCACCTGGGCGCTGCTCGAAGCCGCGCGTGAGCTGAAGCTTGAGCGCTTTCACCAGATCAGCACCGATGAGGTGTATGGCGCGATTCCTGCGCCACAGCGCTCGAAAGAGGGTGACCCGCTGGAGCCACGCAGCCCGTATTCGGCCAGCAAGGCCGGGGCCGAGCACCTGGTGTATGCCTACTATATTACTTATGGTCTGCCCGTAACAACGACGCGCGGCTCGAATAACATTGGCCCGTACCACTACCCGGAAAAAGCGCTGCCGTTGTTTATCACCAACGCCATCGATAATATTCCGCTGCCGCTATATGGCGATGGCATGCAAATGCGCGATTATCAGTATGTTCGCGATCATTGTGAGGGTATTGATCTGGTGTTGCACAAAGGTGCACTCGGTGAGTTCTATAATGTTGGTACCGGCGTCGAAACCCATAATATCGACATGGCGCGCAAGGTGCTCGATTTGCTTGGCAAACCCCACAGCCTGATCACCTTTGTGCCCGACCGCGCCGGCCACGATCGGCGGTATGCGCTCGACACCAGCAAGCTTCAGGCGCTCGGCTGGCGCAGTCGCCATAGCTTCGACCAGGCGCTTGAAGCGACGGTACGTTGGTTTGTTGCGAACGAAGCCTGGTGGCGCCCAATCAAGAGCGGCGAATACCTCGACTATTACCGCAGGCAGTACGTCGAGCGGACATGAAGGACGGGGGGCTGGAATATTCTAACCCCAGCCCCTAGACAACAAACGCTCCTGGGTTGAACAGCCCCGTGCCATCCCAGCGGGCCTTGATCGCGCGCATCAGGTCGAGTGCGTCGGGCGCGTGCCCCCAGCGCTCGATCGGCGTGTTGGCGTTGGCGGGAGCGGATAGTACCGCTGCGTAGCCGCCTACCGCGCGGGCTGGGCCACGCAGCAGTGCGATGTCGTCGGTGCCGCGAATGTACACCAGCCCACCGGCGAGATCGGCGACGAAAGCGGCCTCGTCGGGCAGATCCAGCGTGCGTAGTAGCTCAGACAGATCTTTCGGTGCCACACCTAGTCGAATCAGCGTCTCTCCAGGTGTCGCGGCGCCCAGCCAGTCGGCCCAGATCTCGCTTCCAGCCGGCTGATCGACCTGAAAGCCGCGCACTCTCGTCTGTCGTAGCGCTGCGCGTGCCTGGGCTAGCTCTGTCGCCACGTCCTCGGACTGGCCTTCGGCCGTGTAGATCAGCGACCATCGACTGCCGACCACTGACCACCAGTCGCCAGTGCCCGATCGCGAGCTGCCGTTCGTTATTCGCCGCTCGTCGTTCGTTGGCCCGATGAGCAGGAGTGACGACGCTGTCATACAGATCGGGAGCAGGCATGCGCCGAGGGCCAGACCGCTGTCGAGGTCTTCAACCAGCGCGATCAGGCTGGCGCGGCGGCGCGGCAGCGGGGCCAGCTTGAGCGTCACGTCGGTCAGCATCCCGAGTGTGCCATGAGAGCCGACGAACAGCTTGGGCAGATCGTAACCAGCCACATTCTTCACCACCGGCCGCCCGGCACGGATCACACGCCCGTCGGGCAGGGCTACTGTCGCGGCGAGCACCAGGTCGCGCGCACCGCCGTAGCGCATGCGTAGCGGCGCGTTGAAGCTAGTCGCCACGATTCCGCCGACCGTTGCCTCCGGCCAGGGCGAGGCGAGCGGTACCCACATTCGCTCG
>JAFEAS010000078.1:0-22431 GCA_018266315.1 Chloroflexi bacterium SZAS-1
GCTAAATGTTGGTGGCGGGGAGGGAGGGATTCGAACCCTCGAGGGGATTGCTCCCCTAGCGGTTTAGCAAACCGCCGCACTAGGCCGACTATGCGACCTCCCCAAACATGCGTGCTACCGATACTGGAGGAGAGAGTGGGATTCGAACCCACGAGGCTTGCGCCTGGTTGTTTTCAAGACAACTGCCTTAAACCGCTCGGCCATCTCTCCGTTGCGCTTTCCCAGCGCAGATGGCAGGCGGGACAGGAATCGAACCTGCAACCTGCGGTTTTGGAGACCGCTGCTCTGCCTAATTGAGCTACCCGCCTATTGCCCGCAATCATACCATACCCCTTGCGAGTGCGCAAGTCATGCGCGCGTTGCAGGCACCGCCGGAGGCATTGCAATGTGGAATGTCGTGCCATGCCCAACGGCGCTGCTCACCCAGATCCGGCCGCCCTGAATCTCTACCAGGCGCTGCACAATTGCCAGCCCCAGGCCCGAGCCGCCGGTTTCGCGGGTACGGGCTTTATCGGCGCGGTAAAACCGCTCAAAAATCTGGGGCAGCTCGCTGGCAGGAATTCCCGCCCCGGTATCGGCCACCTCAAACGATACCCAGCCAGCGATGCCATTGGGCGCTGCACCTCGCGCATGCGCATCGGCTGGTACGGTACCTATACGTAGGGTAACAGTACCACCCGCCGGAGTGTAGCGCAGCCCATTCTCAAGCAGGTTGCCCAGAATCTGCAGCAGGCGCTGGGGATCGGCCAGCACCGGCGCCACACCCGGCAATGCTTCTAGCTTCAGGTCGATCTGCTGCTGCCGGGCGCGCGGCGTCACATTCCCTACCACCCGCTCCCCCATAGCAACTGGCTCAAGCGGCTCGATTGCGAGCGAAAGCTGCCCGGCATCAGCCAGCGATAGCAGGCGCAGATCGTCAACCAGGCGCGTGAGCAGGCTAGTTTCCTCGGCCAACGAGCGAAGTGTTGCCGGGGTCGGCTGGTCAATACCATCTTCAATGCTTTCAAGCTGTAAGCGCAACACGCTCAATGGTGTACGCAGCTCGTGGGCAATATCGGCTACCTGCTGGCGGCGCAGCTGTTGCTGGCGATCGAGCTCGGTAGCCATAGTATTGAACGATACCGCCAGCTCGGCAAGCTCGCGATCGGGGGGGATGGCAAGCGGTTCGTGCCGCGCGCCGCTCGCCAAACGCTGGGCCGCTACCTGTAGCGAGCGTAAGGGCCGGGTGACGCGGCTGGTAATTACCCGGCCCACAATCAGCGCTATCAGCACCGCCAGCGCGCTCCCAACCACCACGCTCCAGCGCACCATGCGCAGAAAGTCGGTTTCGGCCTGGGTCAGGTCGCCAAGCTGTCCGCCAATCAGCACCGTGCCAACTGTCTGGTTATCAACCACAATCTGGCTTGCGGTACCGTCGCGCGGTTGGGGCTGCCGCCGCTGCAACACCGTACTGCCATTGTCGAAAATCAAGGTTCCCTGCGCATCGTACACCAGCATGCGCCGCCGCCGCACCAGATCATTTGGCCCACTTTGCGCCAGCCGCCGCTGGAGCGCTTGCGCAACCCCCGGCCAGCCCTGGCGACGCTGGTAGATCACCGATACCACATCGGCGGCGGCGTCAGCTTCCGATTGCATGCGACGTTCGGTGAGCTGGTTAAAGGCCACGCGTAGCACGGCGATAACCAGCACAGCTACGATGATCACGCCCACAAATGCCACAAGTGCGTGGGTAAATGTTAGCCGAGAACGCAGGCTTCGCATGATGATCTCATTCTTTTACGGTTTACGCCATTGCTGTGCCAATTCCGCCGCAAAACGCCTGTGCGATTGATATCGATTGCCATGCTGTACTAGCCCGCGCTCTCGGTAAATTTGTACCCTACCCCAAACACCGTCAGAATATGGCGCGGGTTGGCCGGGTCGGTCTCGATTTTGCGCCGCAGGTTTTTAATATGCGCATCAATAGTGCGCTCGAAACCGGCATACTCTTCGCCCTGAGTCGCATCAAGCAGTTGAGCGCGGGTAAGCGGGCGGCCTGCATTACGCATCAGCGCTGCCAACAGATCAAACTCGGTGGGTGTCAATTCGGCCAGCTGCCCGGCCACCTGCACGCTCCGCCGATCGAGATCGAGCACAATTGCGCCGCCCCGCAGCACCGCAACCGGCTGCAAGGCACCGTTGGTACGCCGCAGCACGGCGCGCGCGCGGGCCACAACCTCGCGCGGACTGAATGGCTTCGTGATATAATCATCGGCCCCTAGCTCTAACCCTACAAGCATATCGGCTTCATCAACGCGCGCCGTGAGCATAATAATCGGCACCGCCGAGGTGCGCCGTAGCTGGCGGCAAACCTCAAGGCCATCGAGCTCGGGCAACATTAAATCCAGTACAATCAAGTCGGGGCTGTCGCGGCGTGCCGCTTCTAGCGCGCTACGCCCATCGTAGGCGGTTAGCGTATCGAACCCGGCCTGCCGAAAATAAGCAACTAAGCCCTGAACAAGTTTTCGCTCATCATCAACGATCAAAATACGTTGTGGCATAGAACACCTTTGTAGCATTCCTTCCGTTCATTGTAGCGAGAAATTATGAATTTGTTGTGGAGATACTGTACATAGAATTCGCCAGGCCACCCTTGGCATAAGACTTGCATGACTTGTGCTAACGCTGGCGTGTACCTGCAAGCTATGTTACGATATAAACATATGCAAGTAGTACACGTACAACGACAAACCATTTGTGCGCTGGCCATTGTATGTACCGGTCAACCACAAATTAGATACACTCCACACCATGGAGCTTACAAAAGTAGGAGATACTCTGATGGTAATTGCAGCATGGCCTAAATGTCGAAAGTGTGGTGATGGCGAGCTTATTCCACTTTCCGACTATGGAACCGAGGGGGCGACCGTGACATTTAAAGCCTGGGTTTGCACGAACCCGAGCTGTGGTTTTAACCTGAAAATTCATAAAGGCAATTTGTATATCAACGAGCCAGTGAATGAGCGCACGCCTTACGTCAATAATCATTCCTAGATATGGTTCATAACGCTAGCCCAACCGAGCAGCGCCAGGGGGTAACCTCTGGCGCTGCCGTACCACCAGCGGTTCGCCAGCTGGTACTTGCATCGGCATCGCCGCGCCGCCACGAGCTGCTGCAGGTGCTCGGGGCTTCGTTTCGGGTGCTCATCACCAATGGCGAAGAACAATCGGACAATCCCCCAGAGGCGATTGTCGCGCTGCTACCGCCGTGCCCAGTGCCACTAGACACACATCCCACCCTGCTCGCCTGGCGCAAGGCCCAGGCAGCTTGCGCCGAAGCACCAGATAGTGTTATCATCGGTGCAGATACCATTGTTGTGCTCGATGGGCTGGTGCGAGGCAAGCCGCGCGACGCCGCCCACGCCCACGCCATGCTCACACAGCTGGCAGGCCGAGTACATACGGTATATACCGGGGTGGTCGTTCTGCATCCTACAGATTCAGCGCAACCACCAGCGGTAACCCTGGAACTCGCGGCGAGCGATGTAACCATTGCGCCGCTCACTAGTGACGAAATAGAAGCCTATATTGCAACTGGTGAGCCAATGGATAAAGCTGGTGCATATGGTATTCAGGGATTAGGCGGTCAGCTCGTTCGGGCCGTTGCTGGCAGCTACACATGCGTGGTTGGCTTACCAATCACACTTACCCACCGACTATTAGTTCAAGCTGGGATTCCTGCATTACGTGACCCAACTGAAGCATATTACGATTGGGTACATGCTCAAGGAAAGGAGCCGCTTCCATGCCCCCCCACCTTTCCATAAAGCTCTTACTGGTTGATGATCATCCGCTGTTTCGCCAGGGTGTGCGCTCGGCACTATCGACCTATGAAGATATTGAGGTCGTTGCCGATGTCGCTAGCGCCGAAGAAGCGTTGGCCTGGCTCGAAAGCGCACCACCAAACCGCGAGCCAAATGTGGCACTGGTCGATCTGAATCTCCCCGGCGTTAACGGGCTGTTGCTCACCCGGCAGCTGCGGCACCAATACCCAAGCCTTGGCGTGGTAATGCTTAGTATTCACGAAGGCGACGAGCATGCATTCAACGCACTACAAGCTGGTGCCGCCGATTACCGCTCGAAAGATGTTAACCCGAAGGAGCTGGCGGATATTATTCGCCGGGTCGCCCGCGGCGAATATGTGATTAACGATGTGGTTGAAAAGCCCAAGGTAGCAAGCCGGGTGCTTTCGCAATTTCGTAGCCTACCCCAGGATTATGACGCAGGCGATGCTGACTTTACCCTGTACAACAAGCTTAGCGATCGGGAGATCGAGGTGCTTGAGCGCATCGCCGCCGGTGGTAGCAATAAGGATATTGCTGATTCGCTGAGTATTAGCACGCAAACGGTGAAGAACCATATTTCATCGATTCTGCGCAAACTTTCACTCAATGATCGCACTCAGGCCGTGATTATGGCGCTGCGGCGCGGCTGGATCGAAACGCCCGATACGATTCGCGGTGGCGTGCCCGGCACCGACGACGACGAGTAATACTCAACTCAGTGCATCGCCGGTTGTATGATGCCCAGCCTAGCCAAGCACCGCACGAGAAAACCAAAGTAATCGGGTGTTTGCCTGGGCAAACCAACGTCCTTAACTATTTACCCTACATACCACAACGCCTGGGCGACTTCGATGTTCGTCCCAGGCGTTGTGGTATGTGTTGCTAGGCGTTTATACGCGGCTATTGGGCAGCGCTATTCGCTCCAATCGAGCACAATTTTGCCCGATTTCCCTGAGCGCATAAGCTCAAAGGCAGTTTCATATTCGGTATAGTGAAACCGATGCGTAATGACTGGCGAAATATCCAGGCCCGATTGCACCATGGCCGTCATTTTATACCAGGTCTCGAACATCTCGCGGCCATAAATACCCTTGATAGTGAGGCCGTTGAACACGACCGTGTTCCAATCGATCGCGGCTGGGCCAGGCATAATGCCCAGTATAGCTACCTTACCGCCATGGCACATCGCCCCTAGCATATCGTTCAGGGCAGTGGCATTACCCGACATTTCGAGCCCAACATCGAAGCCTTCGCGCATACCAAGCTCGGCCATCACATCGCGCACATTATGCTCGGCTACATTCACCGTTGCAGTTGCGCCCATGCGCTGGGCCAGCGCAAGTCGCGCCGGGTTTACATCGGTTACGACGATGTGGCGCGCACCAACATGCCGGGCCACAGCGGTTGCCATCGCACCGATCGGGCCAGCGCCGGTAATCAGCACATCCTCGCCCACCAGATTAAACGAGAGCGTCGTGTGCACGGCGTTGCCAAATGGATCGAAGCAGGAAAGAATATCAAGCGGAATATTCGGGTCGCAATGCCATACATTTGCCACCGGGATGGAAATATACTGCGCGAACGCGCCATCGCGGTTGACGCCGACCCCTAAGGTGTTGGGGCATAAGTGCCGCCGCCCGGCAAGGCAGTTGCGGCAGCTTCCGCACACAATATGGCCTTCGCCCACCACTAGCTCGCCCGGACGATGGTCAGGCACATTGCTACCCACCGCGTCGATCATCCCAACATATTCATGCCCAATCACCATTGGCGGATGGATCGTTTTCTGTGCCCATGCATCCCAATTATAAATATGCACGTCAGTACCACAGATCGATGTACGCAGCACGCGAATCCGCACATCGTTCGGGCCAACCTGCGGTACTGGCACCTGCATCAGCTGCAGTCCTACCCCGGCTTCGTGTTTGACTAACGCCTGCATCATAGCACGCTCCCTACTGCTATTATAGCCGCATCATCGCGGCCAGCTAGATCATACGGCATGGCTAGCGTTCTGCGCAAGCGTGGCGGTATATATGCCACCCAACATGCCCGGCCTCCCAGGCAGCGCCATTGCTACCTGGGAGGCCGGGCAGATGGATTCTTTGTTACAGGTATGAGGGGCGCTTACGCCACAGGTTTTGGTTGCGGGCGATTCGGCGGTGTCGTAGTGTCCTTCCAGTTCCATGGTGTGCCAAGCATTGGTAACAGGTAGCGATCGAGGCCGTACCAGCCAGCAACTTTCCAGGCCATCATCAGCACAATTGCCAGGACAAACAGCAGCGCATTGGTACTCGCAGTGCCGGCCATAATGAAGTTCCAGTTCATGAGTGCACCGAAGAAGGCAGCGATACCAACGAAGGCACCGACAATCAGCGCGACGCCAACCAATGTTTCGCCAAAGGCGATTAGCGGTGCAAACCAGCTATACCAGCCATTGTCGAGCATGAACTGAATAAAGCCGCGATACCAGTCGAAGGCAATTGCTGGCTTGCCATTCTCAGGCACCTTCACCGCAGCAGTCCAGAATCCCTTGAGCGCTGCACCACCATCAAGCCAGCCCTGGCCGGTGATTTTGTGGTAGCCCGCATTCACCCACTGATAGCCGAGGTAAATACGGACAATTGCCCAGAGCCACGCAAACTTGGTGGTGCTGAACAACATGTGCGCCAGTGGCGGATCGGGGATGACAATTTCGCCCTTGGCATTACTAATCTTCGCGTTCATGGTTTTCCTCCTAACAACCGATCGACAGGATATTGATTGGGACTCGATACGATGTGGTTATGAGCGCGCCACATCATTTCTTGTGACAAATAGTACCAGTTTGTGAACAACTGTATGGGAACGACTAGCAACGAGAAGTTAATACTTCGTAACCTTAAATAGAATAGTCGCTTGAGCGCACTTTCGCTTGCGTCATCATAGCACTTTTCTTTTCTCCTTGGGTACGCAGAACTCCAGTTTCACTCATATGGTTGTTCTCTTTTATAACGCAGTGTGCCAAATTCTACTTGCGCTTCCGTTGGTTTATGGTACACTGCGTCATGAATAATGGTAGAGGACACATCCAGGCAGCGCAAGAGAACGTATTCATCAACCAGAATATGGGTGGCACCGTACAAGATACTGCTGCGCTTACCGCCACGATGCCATATACAACGGCGTATAAACAGCGACACGTCAGAAGGGGAAATGGTATGACTTCCACCAGCGATACCTTCGACTACGTGATTATTGGTTCTGGTTTTGGGGGTAGCGTGTCGGCGATGCGGCTGACGGAGAAGGGCTACCGTGTCCTGGTGCTCGAACGCGGCAAACGCTTCCGCGACGAAGATTTTGCGAAAACCACCTGGAACATTCGCAAATACTTGTGGATGCCCACCGCGCGCTGCTTCGGAATTTTGCAGATCAGCCCATTCCGTAATGTGTTTGTGTTACACGGCTCTGGTGTTGGCGGTGGCAGCCTGGGCTATGCGAATGTGCTGATGGAACCCAGCGACGAGCTATTTGCAGCGCCAGCCTGGCACCACCTGGCCGATTGGAAGGCGCTACTGCGCCCGCATTACGATACAGCCAAGCGCATGCTAGGGGTTGCACCTAACCCACGGCTATGGGCGGCAGATCACACGCTCAAGCTGATTGCGAAGGACCTGGGGCAAGAACAGACCTTCCAGCCCACGCCGGTTGGCACGTTCTTCGGTACGCCTGGGGTTGAAGTGCCCGACCCGTATTTTGGCGGCGCTGGCCCGGCCCGAACAGGCTGTATTCACTGCGGTGGCTGTATGGTGGGATGCCGCCACAATGCCAAAAACACCACGGTGAAGAACTACCTGTACTTTGCCGAGAAATGGGGTGCCGAGGTACGCGCCGAAGCCGAAGTGCGCGATATTCTGCCATTGCCAGCAGGCCAGACCGACGGCGCGCGCTACACGGTGGTATACCGCAAATCAACCGCCTGGCGAAAGAGCGCAACAACCCAGATACGCGCGCGCAACGTAATTGTGTCGGCTGGTACCCTTGGCACGCTGCGGCTACTCTTCCGCTGCCGCGATATTACTCGGTCGCTGCCGGGCATCTCGCGGCGGCTGGGCGATATTGTGCGCACAAACAGCGAAGCCCTGCTGGGTGTGGTCAACCGTGGACTTAAAACCGATTATTCGGAAGGTGTTGCCATCACGTCAATCTTCAATGCCGACGCCGTCACCACCATCGAACCGGTGCGCTACCCGGCGGGCTCCGACCTGATGCGCTTCCTGGCCGGGCCGCTGCTTGATACCGGCACCGTAGGCCAGCGCCTATGGAAATCGGTCGTTGATATTTTCCGCCGACCGGCTGATTTTATGCGTACCCATGTGCTACCAGGCTGGGCCAAACGCACCACCATTATGCTGGTGATGCAAACTGAAGATAACCGCATTAAGCTACGGCTAGGCCGCAGCCTGCTTTCGCTGGGGCGGCGCTATCTGGCATCGCAGCCCGACGATGAGCATACAATCCCAACGTCGATCCCGATCGGCCACGAGGTGACGCGGCGATTTGCCGAAATGACAAACGGTATTGCATCAGGCACAGTCAACGAGGCGCTGCTCAATATTCCCATGACTGCGCACATTTTGGGAGGCTGCCCCTTTGGCCGCGATGCACGCGAGGGCGTTGTCGACCTAACCTGCCAGGTACATAATTACCCTGGCCTGTTCGTCGTCGATGGATCGATCGTGCCGGCGAATCCAGGTGTCAACCCGAGCCTGACGATTACTGCACTGGCCGAATATGCGATGAGTCAGGTGCCACACGCTGCCGAGCAGCATCGCAGTGAGGCCCGAACAGCGGTTCTATCTATACCAACAACGTAATCTCGGCTAAACTCGTTTGCATCGCTAACATATGTAGCGATACGCGGGTAAGGCCATCGCAACCGGATTCTGCGCAAGCGCCGTGGCTCTTTCCTGGCGCTTGCGCGACAACCCGGCGCTACGTGAAAGACAAAGATTTATTCGCCCATACGTAAGGCACTACCATCATAAAGCGCCTCCACATCTCGCTGTATGGGCTATTGTAGTGGAGGAGGCATACTGTGGAAGCAACGCTCGAAGCAACCGTCATTGATCCCCCTTCTGCACCTATTAACACAGTCAGCAAACGCCCACGCTCGGTTAATACCTTTTTTACGCCCAAGTCTGTCGCCGTCATCGGGGCCTCCGAAGCACCCGGGAGCGTGGGGCGCACCGTGTTGTGGAACCTGGTGAGCAGCCCATTCGGCGGCACCGTATACCCGGTGAACGACAAGCGCGCGAGTGTACTTGGCATTAAAGCCTACCCCAGCCTTAGCGCCTTGCCCGAACCCGCCGACCTGGCGCTGGTAATGACCCCGGCTCCCACCGTACCAACCGTTATTGCCGAATGCGTGGCGACCGGGGTTAAAGCCGCAATTATCATTACCGCTGGCTTTCGCGAAACGGGGCCAGATGGCGCGGCGATTGAGCAGCGCGTAATCGAAAAGGCCCGCTCGGGGAATTTGCGCCTTATGGGGCCGAATTGTCTGGGCATTATGCGTCCCAGCACCGGGCTAAACGCCTCGCTGGCATCCGGCATCGCCCAGCCTGGGAATGTAGCCTTCGTCAGCCAGAGCGGTACTCTGGGCGCAGCCATCCTCGATTGGAGTATGCGCGAGCATTTTGGCTTTAGCGCATTTGTGTCGGTCGGCTCGATGCTCGACGTTGGCTGGGGCGATATCATCGACTACCTTGGCAACGACCCGTACACCAAGAGCATTCTGCTCTATATGGAATCGATTGGCGACGTGCGCTCATTCATGTCGGCGGCTCGCGAGGTGGCACTTACCAAACCCATTATTGTGCTCAAAGGCGGGCGTACCGAGGCTGCCGCACAGGCCGCCGCCTCGCATACCGGCTCGCTGATCGGCAGCGACGAGGTGCTCCACGCGGCGTTACGACGCTGCGGTGCAGTGCGCGTCAACTCCATCGCCGACCTGTTCAACATGGCCGAGGTGCTGGCTAAACAGCCACGCCCGGCTGGCCCGCGCCTGACAATTGTAACTAATGCTGGTGGGCCGGGCGTGCTCGCCGCTGATGAGCTGCTTTCGAGTGGCGGCGAGCTGGCCCCGCTCGCACCCGAGACCATCGCCGCGCTCGATAAATTGCTGCCCTACCACTGGAGCCACGGCAACCCGATTGATATTGTTGGCAATGCCAGCCCCGAGCGCTACGCTAAATCAATTGAAATCGCGATCAACGACCCCAATAGCAATGGGCTGCTCGTCATCCTCGCCCCACAGGCTGTGACCGAACCAACCCAAACCGCAAAACAGCTGGCGACATTCGCCCATAGGACGGGCAAACCGCTGCTTGCTAGCTGGATGGGTGGTGAAGGTTCAGTCGAAGGCGAAATGGTGCTGAATCGCGCCGACATTCCAACGTTCCCATACCCCGACACCGCGGCGCGCATGTTTTACTATTTGTGGCGCCATAGCTACAATCTCCGTGGGCTATACGAAACGCCAATTCTGCCCCAGGCATCGGAATTAGTATCGGCGCAGCGTGCCGAAATAGAAAAACGTATTTTGGCCGCGCGCGCTTCGGGCCGCACCCTGCTCACCGAAGTCGAATCTAAACACCTTCTTGCCGCATATGGCATTCTCACTGCCGAATCGCACGAAGCGAAGAGTGAGAGTGCGGCCATTCGGCTCGCGCAGACGATTGGCTTCCCCGTGGTGCTTAAGCTGCTCTCAAATACAATTTCGCACAAAAGCGACGTAGGCGGGGTGAAATTACACCTTGGCGATGTGGCGGCGGTACGGCGCGCCTACCGCGAGATCAAGAAATCGGTGAGCGAGAAGGTTGGCCGCGAACATTTTCTGGGCGTGGCCGTGCAGCCCATGATCATCGACGATGGCTACGAGCTGATTATTGGCAGCAGCCTCGACCCACAATTCGGCCCAGTGTTGCTCTTCGGTTTAGGCGGACGCATGGTTGAAGCGCTGGGCGACCAAGCTCTCGGCTTACCGCCGCTCACCACGACGCTGGCACGGCGCATGATCGAGCAAACCCGCGTGTATAAAGCACTGCTTGGGATGCGCGGCCAAGCGCCCGTCGATATCGCAGCGCTCGAACAACTGCTCGTGCGCTTCAGCCAGCTTGTTATCGAACAACGCTGGATTAAGTCAATTGAAATTAACCCACTCCTAGTTTCGGCAAAACGTATGATTGCACTTGATGCCCGCGTGGTGCTGCACGATAAAGAAGTTACCGAAGCAGAACTACCACGCACCGCCATTCGGCCTTACCCGATACAGTATGTATCGCCCTGGACATTACGCGACGGCACGCCAGTGCTGATACGCCCCATCCGCCCCGAAGATGAGCCACTGATTGTCGAATTCCATAGCACGCTATCGGAGCAGAGTGTCTACCTACGCTACTTCTACCCAATGTCGCTTGACCAGCGTACTGCACACGAGCACCTGACGCGCATCTGTTTTATCGATTACGACCGTGAGATGGTGCTGGTGGCCGAATACACCGACCCAGACAGTGGTAAGCGCAGCATTATTGGCCTGGGCAATTTGCTGAAAGTGCCTGGCTCAAACGATGGCGAATTTGCCGCCGTTGTTTCCGATAATTACCATGGCCAGGGTTTGGGCACCGAGCTACTACGCCGCCTGATCGAAATTGGCCGGAACGAAAAGCTCGATCGCATCATTGCTGATGTGCTGCCCGAAAACCAAGATATGCAGCGCGTGTTTCAGAAATTAGGCTTCCGCTTCCGGCGCACCTTCGGCGACCCCACCAAAGTCGAGTTTGATTTGTAACGTTTATCCCTAATTCAAGACTACTCTTCAACAGCGCACACTGGCTTGCACGTTTTTGCCTGCAAGCCAGTGCAGCATTCCCCAACGAAGATGTCGTTCAAGTGGCACGCCATCCACAGATTCGGCACCTATTCGAGAAGCGTACCCTATGATATGCAGGTAAGCAACGTTGGCGGCAGAGTATGTATTTGCGTTCGCCCAAAATTTGATTACATTACTAATCAACAAAATCAATTTATTGTAGGACGGCCTGATATGGTATACGCGACACGACGCTTCGAATTCTCGGCAGCACACCGTTACTGGCGCAACGATTGGAGCCAGGCACAAAATGAGCAGGTGTTTGGCAAATGCACCAGCCCCTATGGCCACGGCCATAATTACACGCTCGATGTTACCATCCGTGGCACACCCGACCCCGTCACCGGCATGATTATGAATATGACTGAGCTGAAAACGATCGTCAACGGCGTACTCGCCGCATTCGATCACAAACACCTCAATGAAGATACACCCTATTTCAAAACGCTCATTCCCACCACTGAGAATATTGTACGGGTGCTGTGGCAGCTTATTGCGCCGCACATGCCAGGTACTATCGCGCTTGCCCGGCTACGGCTGTACGAAATGAGCGATTTATGGGCCGAATACGATGGCAGCGACAACCCAACCTTCAGCCGCGTGTATGTCTTTTCGGCGGCGCATCGCCTCCACGCGCCAGCGCTTTCGGATGCGCAAAACCAGGCGCTGTATGGTAAGTGCAATAACCCGAACGGCCACGGCCATAATTACACGCTCGAAGTAACCATCGGTGGCATTGTTGATGCACACACTGGCATGCTCATTGATATGGTGGCGCTCGACCAGCGGGTGCGCAGTGTGCTCGATACCCTCGATCACAAGCACATCGACCGCGAGGTGTCGGCATTTGCAGCCATGCCTTCAACCGGCGAACATATTGTGCGCTACCTGTGGGATGCGCTATCAGCGCGGTTGGAAGGCCAGCTGCAGCATATCAAGCTGTGGGAAACGAAGAATAATATATTCGAATATGGGAGTACGATATGACGTCTACCAAGCCAACCAACGGCGATGCGGGCGCACTGCTTAAGCACCTTAGCGAAGATAATGATCTGGTACAGCTCGGCCAGGGCAAACTTGAAGGCATGGCCTTCGCCAGTAACGAGCAGATCGAAGGCGCGGTCACAACCATTCTTCAGGGCATTGGCGAAGACCCCGCACGCGAGGGGTTGCTACGCACGCCGAGCCGCGTCGCCAAAATGTATGCCGAGCTTACAGCGGGCTATCGCATCGACCCGGTGGCACTGATTAACGACGCGATCTTCTCGGTCGATTACGACGAGATGGTACTGGTGAAAGACATTGATTTCTATAGCATGTGCGAACACCATATGCTGCCATTTATGGGCCGGGTGCATGTCGCCTACTTGCCCAATGGCAAAGTCATTGGCCTCAGCAAAATCCCGCGCATTGTCGAAATGTTTGCCCGCCGCCTACAGGTGCAGGAGCGCATGACTGTTGAAATTGCCGATTTCATCAACCAGGCGCTGCAACCACAAGGCGTTGCAGTCGTGGCCGAGGGCATTCATATGTGCTCGGTGATGCGCGGCGTAAAAAAGGCCAATGCCAAAATGGTCACGTCGGCAATGCGCGGGCGCTTCCGCAGCGACCCACGCACCCGCGCCGAGTTTATGAGCCACATCGATCGGGCGGGCGGGCATGAGTAAGGCCGCGCTGCTATTCCTGGGGTTTAGGCGAATGATGCCAATCATTTTCAGGAAAGCAGCCCTTTCTTTTGGTTAAAGGCGCACAAGTATGACGCAGGTAATCATAATTATCGGTGCATCGCGCGGCATTGGGCGGGCAACCGCCCTGGCAATCGCAAGGCCTGGGGCGCATTTGGTGCTCGCCGCACGCGATGCCGCTATGCTTGAAGCAGTAGCTGAGGAAGTACGCGCACACGGCGGCGCTGCGACCGTTGTGCCCTGCGACGTTACCGCCGAACCGCATGTGCGCCGCCTGGTTGAGGTGGCAGCGGGCATTACCGGGCGCATCGATGTGCTGGTGAATAGCGCAGGCGGTGCGCTGGTTGCACCCTTCAACGAACTAACCCTGGCCGATTGGGAGAGCACGCTGCGGGTTGGGCTAACCAGCGTATTTCTTGCCTGTAAGCATGCCGTCGTCCACATGGAGGCGAGTAGCATCATCGTCAATGTTGCGTCGGTGGCGGCGCGCCAGGCTTTTCCTGGATGGTCGGCCTATGTGGCGGCGAAACATGGTCTTCTGGGCTTTTCTTCAGCCATTCGCGAAGAGCTGCGCCCACGCGGCATTCGTGTGAGTGTGGTGCTGCCCGCCGCCACCGACACCGCACTGTGGGATGCCCTGCCCGGTGAATGGAACCGCGCAGCCATGTTGCAGCCCGGCGATGTTGGTGCAGCAATCGCGCAACTGGTGGCCCAGCCTGGTAGCGTGGCAACCGAAGAGCTAACCATCGGGCATGTGGCTGGGCGACTCTAGCGGTTATTCATAGAGCTTACGCGGTGTGTCCATAGCGCGCTGATTATGCCTGCGGCAGCATAGTACTGAACTGTTTTTGGTGTTCGGCTGTTGGCGCTTCGCGCCAACAGCCGAACACCATCGATACAAACATACCGCGCTGCCGCAGGCAAAACGCCCACCACGTAACTTGTGTTATTCCCAGATTTCACCCACCCATACGCCCACCAGTTGCACAAATAACCATCAATGCTACACTATGGCATCAGCGTAGGCTGACGCAATGGGAACATGCATGGCTACTGAGCTTACCCGCGTGGCCGCCATAGGCGATATTCCACCGGGCACGATGCGCTATGTCGAAGTAGATGGCTTGCCGATTGCGCTTGCTCATGCGGGTGGCACCATCTATGCCTTCAGCGATGCCTGCCGCCATGAAGGCGGGCCGCTTTCGGCGGGCGCGCTAATTGGCGAAACTGTCACCTGCCCCTGGCATGGCTGGGCATATGATATACGCACGGGCAAAGCGCTGGTGCCACCCGTTGGCATTCGCATCCCAACCTACCCGGTACGTATCATAGAAGGCGATATCTTCGTGGAAATTGACTGGCCCGACGCCTGATCTGCACGACAAGCCGCCCGGAGCATAACCGCAACTGCATTACGGGTTTATCATAGAAAAATACGGCCTTCTGTAGTACAATGCGAAAGTGCTGTTGCTTGATTCAGGCGATAGTGATATACATAGGCGATTGTGAGTGCTCTGTTAGATCATCGGCGCCCACGCCGAATTCGTGTTTTTGAACGGAATACGCTGGCCCAGCATGCGCTTGAGGCATTGCTCGCAGTTGTGCTGGGGCTGGCAGGTGGTGCAGCGGTTGCATTTGGCCCTTTCTGGGCCGGGTTTGTGGCATTAGCCGGGCTAGCAACAGCCTACGGTATGCTCCGCTTTACCAGCTTCGGGCTGGCGCTAGCGGTGTTCGTGGCGACAATTTTGCCCTTTGGCACACTGCCTTTCAAGGCAGTGATCACGCCGAATTTCCTCGAACTTGCACTGCTAGGCTTGCTGGTGGTATGGCTGCTACGCTTGCTCATCCATCCCGACGAACCATTAGAGCTTACGCGGCTGGGGCTACCACTGATTGGTTTTATTGGCATTACCCTGTTCTCACTTATTCTTGGATCGAATGCCAGCCCTGACTCGCTGACGCTGCACAACTATTTTAAGTTTGTGCTGGCGGTGCTGTTCTTTTTCAGTATTGCGAATTGCGTGCGCACCCCCGAGCAAGCACGCTTAGTACTGCGCCTGATCCTGATTGGTGGGGCCGTATCGGCGCTGATTGGGCTAGTGCTTTTTGCACTGCCCGATGCACTGGCGCTGCAGCTGCTGGTAGCGCTGGGCCGCATTGGCTACCCTACCACTGGCCGAGTGCTGCGCTACGTCGCCGACGACCCGAATGGTGTTGAGCGCGCAATTGGCCTGTCAGTCGACCCAAACAGCTATGGCGGGATGCTCGCGCTGGTTGGGGCATTTGCAGTCACCCAGGCGGTTGCCGAGCGCCCGGTACTGCCGCGCCGCTGGCTATACGCTATGGCCGGTGCAATGGCGCTGGCGACCTTCCTCACGCAATCGCGCGGGGCGCTGGGCGGGTTAGTCGTTGGCGCGCTCTATGTCGCAGTTATGCGCTATCGCAAGCTGCTGTGGCCCATGGTTGGCGCCGTTTTGGCAGTGATCATGCTGTATCTTCTCTTTGGCGTAGGGGCAAACTTTGTTACGCGCGTTACCGAGGGTGTACAGTTTCGCGATCAGGCGAACCAGATGCGGCTAGACGAATACCAGAACGCGATCCAGATTATTCAGCGGTATCCTGTCTTTGGCATTGGCTTTGGCAAGAGCGGGCCTGATATCGACCTGGGCGTCGGTGTGTCCAGCATCTACCTGGCGCTAGCCGAGCGCGTGGGCCTGGTCGGGCTATTCTGGTTTCTTGGCCTGCTGGCTGCCTTTTATACCCGTAGTGTGCCCGCTATGCGCCAGGCGTTTACGCACGGCGCGCCCGAGCGCGGCGCGGCACTGCTGGGATTACAGGCCGCTATCACAGCAGCACTAGCAGTAGGCTTGCTCGATCACTACTTTTTCAATATTGAATTTAGCCATATGGTGGCTTTATTCTGGGGTACGATCGGGCTGGCGCTAGTGCTCGAAACAGTGCAGGCACCCGCGGATGTACCGTCATCGGCATAAGCATGCAGGTGAGGCGGGCGCGCGGCGACTGCCAGCACGGTGTCAGGGAGGATAAGAATTGATACGTCCGAAGCCTCTGGCTAGCTCCTCCGGTGGGCTACTCCCCCGCCGCTGGGTTGCGCTCGGCTATGCGACGTTTGCGCTGGCCTTGCTGTTACTCGCAGCGATCCAGGTTGCGAATGTGGTGGGGCAGCTGTGGGTTGCACTGTTCCTGGTGGTGCTCGTTGTAGCCGCACCAATTACTGGCCTGTTCCTCGGGCGTGGGCGCCGCCAACAGCACCGCCCGCTGGCACTCGCCTTACTCGCCGTCGAAGGTATTGCGGCCCTGGGGCTGGTAGCGGTCACTGGTGGCGCAACCTCACCAATGTGGGTTGCGCTCTTGCTCGTGTCTACCGCTACCCCGCTGCTGCTGCGTGGGCGCTGGGCAGCCGCGCTCTTAATCCTCGTATGGCTAGCCGATGGCCTTTTCCTCCTCCAGGTACCTGCACCGGCGCTGGTGCCGCTGGCACTTACCTGGGCCTTACGCGCCGCTGGCGTGGGCTTGGTTGGCGTCGTTCTCTACCGCACCTTATCGATTGAGGAAGGCGTGCGGGTACGCTCACAACGCCGTGAGCAGGTGCTGCACGAATTCCTGAAAGTATCGAACCGCCTGCGAGTAACCAGCCAGCCCCAGCAGGTGTTAGAAGAAGTTGCGCAGGCCGTGCAATCGAGCGGGAACTTCGATTGCGTGACACTGAGCCAGGTCGATTGGCACGCAGGTACCGTCACAGTAACCCTGGCGATTGGGGCGAGCGGGCGGCGGCTGAGCGCCGTTGAAGGGCTGCGAATGCCCTGGAACGATTTTGCGCCACTGCTTAACCCGGCGCGCCGCGCAGGCCAGAGCACTTATCGCGCCGATCTCCTGCCCTTCCGCTCGATTCGCGGCGAGCACCACCTTGTACTACCGCTCAGCAGCCAGTTTGCCGAAGTGCAGGGCTTAATGACGGTATCGGCAGCGGCGAAGCAGCACGAAGCGCTGGAAGAGGCATTGCCACTGCTTGAGCTACTAGCCAACCAGGCCGCCACCGCGCTCGACAATAACATTCTGTATAGCACGATGGAACAGCGCGTGATTGCGGCAACCGCCACCATTGAGCAAGGACGCGCCGAGCTAGCCCTGGCCCGCGACCGCGCCGAAACGCTGTATCGGATTGTGCGCACCCTGGCGGTATCGCTCGATGAGCGCGAAGTGTTGAGCCAGGCGCTTGAGCTGATTGCCCAGGCAACCGACGCGCGCCACGGCGGCATGATGCTGGTTGAGCCGACTAGCGGGCGGCTGGTGTTCCGCACCATCTACCAGGCAAAGCGTGGCGTGCTCCCGGGCGGCGCCGCCGCCCCCGACGAGCTCGAGCGCGCGCACGCGCTGGCGGGCTGGGTGCTAGCCAATCGCCAGGTTGCCGTGCTGGAAGACACGCGCCACGACACGCGCTGGCCGCTTCATAGCATTGCGGGCGAACACGAGCGCTCGGCCTTGGCCGCCCCGCTGATGCTCGAAGATGAGCTGCTGGGCGTACTAGTGCTGGTACATCACCAGCCCGGGCATTTCAATGCCGAGCACGGGCAGCTGGCTTTGGCGGCGGCTGGGCAGATTGCGGTTGCGCTTTCTAAAGCCCAGCTCTACCGCTATGTATCGGAACAGAGCGAGCGCTTGGGCATCACGGTGCGGCAGCGCGAAGAGGAAATTAGCAAAACATTCGCGATTCTGCGCTCAATTGCCGATGGTGTGGTGGTAGGCGATCGGCGCGGGCGGGTTCGGATGATTAACCCAGCCGCTGAGGTTATTTTGGGCATTCAGGCAAACGCCTTTCTGGGCCGTCAGATGAGCGACCTGCCTGGTGTGCCAACCGACCCGCTGCAAACTCAGCTCGAAGGGGTGCAGCAGCTTCAGGTTGGCGAACACGCGCTGCACGCCCATTTCGCGCCGGTGCGCGCCGCCGACGGTGAGGGGCTGGGCAGTGTGGTGGTGTACCACGACATCACCCGCGAGGTAATGGCCGACCGGCTCAAGAGCGAGTTTATTGCCACAGCCTCGCACGAGCTGCGCACGCCGCTCACTTCCATTCGCGGCTATGTCGATCTGCTGCTGCTGGGCACGCTTGGCCCGGTGAGCGATGCGCAGGGGAATTTCCTCAAAGTCGTAAAGAACAATGTTGCCCGTCTGGTTGATCTGATTGACGATCTGCTTGACGTTTCCAAGGCCGAGGCGGGTGAAATTCGGCTGCGGCGCGAAGTAACCGACCTCTCGGAAATATTGTACGAGGTGAGTGAAGCCCTATACTCACAATTCACCGAGCGCTCAATCTCGCTGGCGATCGATGTGCAACCCGGGCTGCCGCGCATTATGGCCGACCGCCAGCGCCTGCGGCAGATTGCGGTAAACCTGGTGAGCAATGCCTGCAAATATACCCCGGTGGGCGGGCATGTCGATATTACGCTGCGCAATGGCAACAACCGGCTGCGGGTCGATGTGCGCGACAATGGGGTCGGTATTCAAGCGGAAGCCCAGCGCTTTATTTTCACGCCCTTCTTCCGCGCCGATAACCCACTCCGCGACGAAGTGGGCGGTACCGGGCTGGGGCTGAGCATCACCAAGCGGCTGGTCGAGCTACACGGGGGCGAGATCTGGTTCGACACGAGCGAGGGCCAGGGCACCACCTTCTCGTTCGCTTTACCCCTCAATGCGCAGGAATGGACGCCAGTCGAATGGCTTGAGCGCGCCGAAGCACCTACGACTTAGCCAGGCGAACACACTCAGGCGAGCCGTTTTTCGTAGCACAGACTCAGCGGATCGTTGGTATAGGGGCCAAATGGTGGAATGCGTACAAAGCCCGCCTGCTCGTAGAGGCTAATCGCTTCGGGCTGATAAATGCCCGTTTCCAGCCGTAATACGCTGATGCCATGCGCGCGGGCATAGCTTGCGAGATGTTCAATCAGGAGCTTGCCAAAGCCGCGCCCACGAAACTCCGGGCGTACATACATCCGCTTCAGCTCACCGTACTCGCCATCAACCAGCAGAATACCGCCGCACGCCGCTGGCGCGGTGTCTTCGCGCACCAGGAAAAAGGCAACCCCCTGCGCAAGCAATTTTTCCACGTTAAAGCCATGGCGGCTCTCGGGCGGGTAGAACTGCTCAAGGTGCGTTTGCAGCGCATCAATCAGGCGTATGGCATCGGGTGTGTCGGGCCGTTCGCGCGCAATGGTGGCGGGCATAGCAGTTACAACCTTCCTTACCGGGCACGGGCAGCCACAAACGCAGCCACATTCGCCAATTCGCGCACATAGGCGGGCCGCAGCATCCGCGCCACCAGCCAGCCCTCAATCGCTCCCGCCAACCCAGTGCGCCCGGTTAGCTCAGTGGTAATTGTGACATACGATTGCCTGCCATTGGCGCGCGGCTCAACCTGAAACGTGGTGATATAGCCGGTGTCGGTAGTTTCCACCAACACCCGCCCCGGCTCAGGCTCGGTGACGGTGGCACGGAAGTGCTGGGTTTGGCCCAACACCCGCATATGCGCCATAATGACGGTGCCCGCGCCAACGCCGCCTTGCTCAACGGTTAGCCCGGCAAATGGCGGCTTGGGCAGAATTTGTGGATGACTGTGATGGTAATCGGCAAACACGGCATACACGTCCTGGGGTGGCGCGGGAATGAGTGCCGATGCGGAAAACGCGCGCGAGGCCATAGCAAGCTTCCTTCAAACAATGTGAATACCTACACCATTGGCACGTTCAGCCTTCGGCAGAGCGGTACTATGTTTTTATCTGTGTGCGATGTTGCTACGCGACGCGCAGCAACATCGCACACAAAGAGATTGTTACATACAAGCGCCGCATAAAGCAAGCTACTTCTAATGTGATACCGAAGTCTAAGCGTTACCTAACGTTACAAGCAACTGCTGATACGCTTCGCACTGCGCATCGAACACGTATTGTGCAGGCACCACCGCTAGCGCGCCACCACCCAGCGCGCGCAGGTGATCGACCAGGCTCATCACACGCGCTTGCGGCACGAACAGCGTAACTGTGTACCACCCTTGGGCGCTGCCCGAGTACACCGGCGCAACGGTTGGCCCTTGCATCCCGGCAAATTCCGGGCGGGCCGCTACACGCCGACCCACATCTTCCGCCGATTCCCCGGCGATATTAGCTGTCACCTGCACATAATTCCGGCCACGGCGGCGCGCTTCCACCAGCTCAAGGATGGTGCGCACGATCGCCAGCCGGTCGGGGTTGTCGCGCAGGCTGCGGCGGCGGCCCACAAGGCACGCCTGCGAGCGCAAAATCGGCCCGCCCACGATCTTCAGCTGGTTATCGCGCAGGGTCGTGCCAGTGGAAGTAATATCGGCCACCATATCGGCGTATCCTAGCCCTGGCGCGGCTTCGGTCGAGCCTTGCGAGTCGATCAGTCGGAAATAGGTAATGCCATTGGCGTAGCAGAAGCGCCGGATCAGCGCAGGGTACTTGGTGGCGATGCGCAGCGGGCGACCCTCGGCGTGCAGCTCCACCGCGAGATCAGCCAAGTCGTGCCATGAGCTTACATCGATCCAGGCTTCGGGCACTGCCACCACCAGCTCGGCACCGCCAAACCCCAAATCATCGTACACGATGAGCAGGTCGTCGCGGTCGCCGCGCATTTCTTCCACCAGGTCAAGCCCGCTAACGCCCAGGTCGATCTCGCCGCTGGCAACCTTTTCGATAATATCGGGGGCGCGGTGGAGCAGTACCTCAACGTCGGGCAGGGCGCGGATACCGGCGGTGTAGCGGCGTGGATTGGGGCGCGTAATTTTCAGGCCACAGCTTTCGAAAAACGCCAGCGTATCGTCGTAAAGGCTGCCCTTAGAAGGAATAGCAAAGCGAAAGCTCATACCCGTGCCTGTTCCTCCCACCACGCTTCCAGCGCCGCCTCCCACGAGCCACGAAAATAGCGCTCGACATAGTTCTGGTAGCTCGCCCGCCGCCGCGCATAGAGTTCGCGCAGCACCGAAGGCCCACCATGCTGCATCAGCGATTGCACAACCACCGCCAGCCGCTCAGTTGCCAGCTTCAGCGCCGACTCGCCCTGACCCGCCGTCGCACGGCGCGGGTCGTCGCCCACCACTGCGCTGGTAGCCGGGTCGAGCGGAGCGGGAGCCAGCAGCTGCAAATCAATCAGCTTCGGGCGCAAAGCGAGCATCAGTGCCGTTTCCCAATGCCCGGCATGATCGAGCATACGCTCATCGACCAGCGCCAGCGGTGGCACGGCCAGCACCAACATGCCGTGCTGTGCAATCGCATGCTCGGCTGCATCCATCAGCACCAGCTCGTGACCCTGGGTATAGTGGCCGCTGATCAGCACGACCATGCGGAAGCCAGCGCGGGCTAATTCGGCAAAAATACTATCCCACAGCGCCTGAATAACCTCGCTGGGAATAGAAAGCGCGAAGCGATGCGGCAACGCAGTAATCGACCACCAGGTTGATGGCAGCAGCACACCGCCGGTGCGGCGCGCCACACGTTCGGCCAGCGCCTCGGCGGTGAAGCCTTCCAGTCCAAACGGCAGGTGCGGCCCATGCCATTCGAGCGCACCCCAGGGGATATAGGCAATCGGCGCGGTTGCAACGATCGTTTCAAGCTCATCGGGGCGCAGCTCGGCATAGCGGCCCCAGGATAATGATTCATTCATACAAAAGTGTTTGTGACAAACTATTCGATCTGTGACACGCGTCACGCGGTCGCCCGCATCGCGGCTTATGCTGCCGCAGGCTACAAACATCCACCGCGTCATTCGTGTCTGTAACAAGTGCGGGAATATTATAACGTACTATTATCTATCAGAGATTCTTCAGGCTCCGTTCTTTTTTACCGCACAACAAACTACGCATGACGCATTATGATGCCAACGCAGTGCGTCATGCGTAGAGTAATAATGTTAGAACTTTCGCTTCCTTGTGTATGTGCCTGCGGTAGCACGGTACTTTTTCTTGTTCTTGGTGCTGTTT
>JAFEAS010000078.1:22444-29695 GCA_018266315.1 Chloroflexi bacterium SZAS-1
AAACAGCACCAAGAACAAGAAAAATTTACTTGAGTAAGCGAAAGTTCTAAATTTTTGTCAGCGAATTGGAAAAGCCTGCTAAGAGTGGGCTGTTATGCGGCTGCAAACGCGCGCTCTTCAATATACACTGTGGTGTAATGGCGGCGCGGCGGGCGGCTGGCGAGAAACACATCGAAGCCGCTGGCGGGTACAGGCAGAGTGGCCTGGCGCTCTTCGATCATCGCGTCGATCCAGTCTTCGTGCAGCTCATCATCGTACAGCTCTTCATCGGGGAAACATTCGCGGAAGATCGCCTGCCACCAGACGGTGGAAAGATCGGGTTCGAGCGGGCGGCGGCGCATGTCGTACACATGCACCGCATCGATGACCAGCGCAGTACGGGTGCCAGTGCGCTCGGTAACGGCCACCATTTCGATGCGCTCGGCCTGTGGGCCATAAAGATCGCGGGCATAGCTTACATACTCGCGCCAGGTGGTGAAGGCGCGGAACTCGTGCACAAACGTCTGCAGCTCGGTCTCGGTCATTCCTCGGTACGGCATACTCGTTCCCCCCATCAGAATGCGCTCGATCGTCGTTCGGTTAGTGTGCGTTGGCTACCGCTATTATAGCACATATGTGCGACATGTAGTGTCGCCGACGTTGCCCGAATGCGCGCCACATACGATGGGCCATCGTGGAACGGCTAGCTATGGGGCGGGCGCTGTTCAAGTGCAGCCAGGCGCGTACCCATATCATCAATCATCTCGCTGAGCAGATCGGCTTTGTGCAGCAGTGTAGTGACGCCCAGCTCGGCCTTCAGGTTCACCTGGTAATCAAGCTCGCTGCGAATACGGTCTTTGGCATCCTGGCGGTTCTGGCTCATCATAATCACCGGCGCCTGAATGGCGGCCAGCATAGACAGAAACAGATTCAGCAAAATAAACGGGTATTCGTCCCAGCGCCAGGGCATGGTCACATTCAGAAGTACCCACACGCCCAGAAATGCGGCGAATGCAAAAATAAAGCGCCAGCTGCCGCCAAACTTCGCCACCGCATCGGCCACACGTTCGCCCAGAGTTTCGTTTTCGTCGATTATTTCATTCGGGTCACGGCTCACCCGCCTACGCAGCAAATTATCGGTGCGGCGGATGCGTTTGGCGAGCGATACCATCACATCCTGGGCCATGTGCGGCTTTTGCAGCATCAGGTCGAGAAATTCCTGCCGTTCGAGCACCAGCGTATCGGTGCGCTGCATAGCCGTGGCAGTAGCTGAGCGTGTGCCGCCATCAAGCAGCGATAGCTCGCCGAAGAAATCACCTGATTCCAGCACTTCGACAATCAGCTTCTCATGATCGTCATCCATAATCGAAAGCTCGACCTGCCCGGCCTGAATGATGTAGAGCGTACCGCCGCGCTGCTCGGCATTGAAGATAACATGACCGGCACGGAAGCGCTCTTCATCCATAATGCTGGCAAGCGCAGCAATTTCCTCATCGTCCATTCCGGTGAAAAGGGGTATCGTCTTCAGCAGACGCGGCTCAGCTGGCATAGTGGTGCCTCCTCGGCTGGCGGGTAATGTCGCGGCGGCATTATAGCATCCTCTTTCGGCGGCAATACAGCAATGGCTAGGTAAAATGGTACAATAGCACGTGCCTGAGTAATATGATAATTAAAGGAATCCTGTGAAGATTTATACAAAAACTGGCGATCAGGGCGAAACCGGCCTGTGGGGCGGGCTGCGCGTCGGCAAAGACTCAGCGCGCGTTCAGGCGTATGGCACGGTCGATGAGTGTAACGCCGCGATCGGGGTAGCGCGCGCCGCGCTGGCCGCTGCCCCGGCGGGCAATCTCGAGGCGCTGCTAGCCCAAATTCAAAACCAGCTGTTTGTGGTTGGTGCCGACCTGGCGACACCGGGCGAAGCGCCAAGCATCCCGCGCATCAGCGCCGAGGCGGTAGCCGAGCTTGAGCACATGATCGACGATGCCGAGGCCGAGCTGACACCACTGCGCCAGTTCATTCTGCCTGGCGGCACACTCGCGGCGGCACAGCTGCACCTGGCACGCACCGTGTGTCGGCGTGCCGAGCGCTGCGTTGTGGCGCTGGCCCACACCGAAGCCGTGAACCCTGAAGTTGCCATCTACCTCAACCGCCTGTCCGATTGCCTGTTTGTGCTGGCCCGCCTGGCGAATGCGCGCACCGGCACTGCGGATGTGCCGTGGGATAGCCCGCGCCAGCAATAAGCAACGACGCATCATGATCAGAACCATGCCAGCAACCGGAGCAAGCGCACACTCCAGCTACATCCTCCACGAGCGCGCCGCCGAGTATTACGGTGCCGGTACTGGCTACCTGTCGATCAAATCGTTTTTCGGTGGCCGGGCATTGTATGCGGTTGGGCGGGCGCGCTTCGCCATCGACGAGCGCTCCTACCTGGTGCTCAACCATGGCCGCGAGTATAGCATCACGATCGAAAGCCAGGCACCGGTCGAATCGCTATGTGTATTCTTTGCACCTGGCATGGCAGCAGCTACGCGGCGTACTCTAGCTACACCCAGCGCGCAGCTCCTGAACAACCCCGAGCAACCATCAGCACCCGACCAGCCTTTCTTTGAGCGCAGCTATGCCCAAGGCGATGGAATTTCGCACATTCTGCTGCGCATCCGGCATGCTCTGGGCAACGGCTATGCCGAAACTGGCTGGCTGCACGAACAGCTGCACGCACTTATGGCAGCCTTGCTGCAGCAGCAACATACTATCTACCGTGAAATCGAACGATTGCCAGCGGCGCGACCAGCCACACGGGAAGAGTTGTACCGCAGGCTGCACCTGGCGCGCGAATTTGCAGCGGCGTGCTTTGCTGCACCACTAACACTTGAGGCGCTAGCCGATGTAGCGGGTATGTCGTCCAATCATTTATTGCGCACCTTCAAGCAGGTGTTTGGGCAAACGCCCTATCAATACATTACTGCCCAGCGGATTGCCGCCGCACAGCAGCAGTTAGCCCATACCGATAACCCAATTTCCGAGATTTGCCTGGCGGTCGGCTTCGAAAGTTTGGGCGCGTTCAGCTGGCTGTTCCGCCGCCACAATGGCATGCCGCCAAGTGCATACCGTCACCAATTCCGGTGATTTTGAAGAAGCGTGCCCCACCAGCAAATGGTATCCTTTCGAGATAATTAGGGCTAGGGTTAGAAAGAGGCGAGCCTTGCTACATACCAGCACGGCCCACCACACCAACACGCCGGGCATTTCATTCACTACCTACCGAAAGGAGTTATCGCATGGCTGAAGTAACAACCAGGCTGGGCGCACTCGGCCAGATCGCGCTCACCGTGGGCGACCTCGATACCGCCGTAGCCTTCTACCGCGATGCTGTGGGCTTGCCATTCCTGTTCGCCGTACCAAACCTGGCCTTCTTCGATTGCGCGGGCGTGCGCCTGATGCTGGCCCGACCCGAGGCGGGCGAGGTGGTGGCAAATGGCGCCACGCTGTACTTCACGGTTGGCGATATTCAGGCGGCTTACCAACAGCTGCAGGCGCGCGGCGTAGCGTTTATCGATACACCGCATATCGTCGCTGATATGGGCAGCTATGCTTTGTGGATGGCGTTCTTCAACGATCCCGATGGGCACCTGCTGGGGCTGATGGTCGAAGTGCCGCATGCGACGTAAGATACAATGCAGCTGGCGGCCACATATCAGTAGCGCATTCGCTTTTTGAAAGAACAGAGCTGCGTTCATGGACATGGAGCTATTCACCACCTACCAGCAGGCGTCGCGCAAAACCTGGAGCGCGATCAAGGTCGATCACCCGATTGTTTACCCAACGCTCGGGCTGGCGAATGAAGCTGGCGAGGTGGCTGGCAAGATCAAGAAGATTTTCCGCGACAAGGGCGGGGTGATTAGCGCCGCCGACCGCGAGGCGCTGAAGTACGAGCTAGGCGATGTGCTGTGGTACCTGGCGCAAATATGCACCGAGCTTGATCTGACGCTAGAGGAAGTGGCTGCTGCCAATATCGAAAAGCTGTTTTCGCGGCTTGAGCGCGGGCAGATCGGCGGCGAGGGCGACAAGCGTTAATGCGCGTTTGCTAGCCACACGGCGCGAGGGCGCAAAGCAGGGAATATCGCCAGCGACAGAATACCTTCGTAGCCGGTAGCTCAACGCGGCGTCACCCCATGCCCGGCGGTAATGCCGCTCAGATCAAGCCGCGCACTTTCGTACACCATACCGCCCATAAATGGATTTTCCGCCATAAACAGCGGCGTGTCGAGGTCGACAAACTGAAAACCGCCCTGCCCGGCCGCGAAGCACGCCGACATCGTCATCGCCAGGGTCGATTCGACATTGCCGCCGATCATCAGGCCAATGCCTGCCGCCCGGCAGATCGCGGCAATATCGAGCGCCTCGGCGATGCCGCATTTCATGAGCTTAATATTCACGACCTGGGCGGCGCGCGCATGGGCAATCCGCAGCACTGCCGCCGCGCTTGCGGCGGTTTCGTCGGCGGCGACCGGCGCACCGGCGTGCTGCGCTACCTCGGCCAGCCCGGCCCAATCATCCTTCTTCACTGGCTGCTCAAATAAGGCCAGGTTGATCTGGCGTGCGCGCAGCTGCGCAACCAAATCCAGGGCAGCCGCGGCGCTGAACGCCGCATTACCATCGAGAATCAGCGGCGACTTGGGCGCTACCTCGGCGATCGCCTGCACCCGCGCCAGATCGAGCGCGAGATCGCCCGAGCCAACCTTAATCTTAATCGTGCGGATACCACGCCCGACAATCGCCCGCGCATCGGCAGCGGCCTGCGCCGCAGTGCCAGTTGTCACGGTCATATCGGTTTCCAGGCTGGTACCCGCCCCACCGAAAAACGCCCACAGCGGCATCCCCGCCTGGCGCGTCAGCGCATCGAGCACCGCCGTCTCAATTGCGCACTGCGCCGAGCCAACCGGCCCGATCGCACTGCGCAGCGCCCCGGCAATCCGCCGCCACTCGCGCACATCGGCACCTTCCACCGTGCTCGTCGCGGCCTCAATCGCGGCCTGAGCAAGCGCCTGCGTTTCGCCGTTATACGCCTGGAACGGCGCAGCCTCGCCATACCCGTGCGTGCCATCGGCCAGCTCAACCGTCACCAGCATATTGCGCGCAATATCCTGCGCGCCGCCCGAAATACCAAACGGCATATGCAGCGGAATATCGAGCCGGGTGGCAGTGAGTGAACGAATCGTGCTTGGCGCAGGCATAGCGGCCCCTTTCTGGCTAACCTTTGTGCCGAATTATACTACGGCTCGCGGTTTAACCAAACCCTTATACTATCATAATGCCCACTGGCGTCTACCGCCATTCCCCCTGTGCTACCATCGAGCCATACAAGCAACAGCCTGCCCACAACGCAGCGGCGCGTTTGTGCAGATAGAAGGTATGCCATGGCTTTTCGTCCCCCTTCTTCCGAAACCCATACGCCCCCGCCAGTCGCACGCACGGCCCGTCGGGTCGCCCGGATGGCGCGCAACCCGATCTTGCTCGAAGCAATGTCGTGGGTGTTGTGGGTGGTGGTCGTAGCTGGTTTCGCGGTATGGACACTCTGGCATTATCAAGCACCAGCCAAGCCCGCCTGGCTCGGCATGACGATTCGTACCACGGTGTTTGGTATCTGGGCGCTGATTGTTCGCGAATGGGCATCGCTGCGCTTCTACCGCAATGTGCCGCCTACCAACGATGGAGCGCACAACGAAGCGCAGCAGCATGATTCCCAGCATCCCCGTTAGGAGAAGGTCTTCACCTGCAAAGAGAAAGTCGCATGATTGACACGCTCAAACGCATCCTGGTAGGCCAACCAATCGAAACCGCTGCCCAACACCATCAACGCCTGAGCAAAGTTGTTGCACTGGCCGTCTTCTCATCCGATGCGCTCTCATCGGTGGCCTATGCTACCGAGGCTATTCTATTTGTGCTGGTATTGGCGGGCGCATCGGCGCTACCGCTGGTTATTCCGGTATCGGTGGGGATTGCGCTGCTGCTGCTAATCGTCGGTTTTTCCTACCGGCAAACGATTCACGCCTACCCGAATGGTGGCGGTGCGTATATTGTGGCACACGAGAACCTGGGCGAAGTGCCCGGCCTGATCGCCGCTGCATCACTGTTAATCGATTATGTACTCACCGTGGCAGTGTCGGTTTCGTCGGGCGTGTTTGCCATCACCTCGCTCGCGGCGACATGGGGCTACACTGGCCTGGCCGATTATCGCGTGGAGATTGCGCTGGCCTGTATTGCGCTGATCACAATCATCAACTTGCGCGGCGTGAAAGAGAGCGGCGCGATTTTTTCGGTGCCAACCTACATCTTTATTCTTAGCATGATCGGGCTGATCCTCGCCGGGCTAGCCAAGCACTTTCTCAGCGGCGCAGCGCCCATCCCACCCAACCCGGCGCATATTGCCCCCGCCACCGAAACCCTGGGGCTGTTCTTGCTGCTGCAAGCCTTCTCAGCGGGCTGTACCGCTATGACCGGCGTTGAAGCGATTTCGAACGGCGTGCCGGCCTTTAAGCAACCCGAATCGAAAAACGCCGCCCGCACCTTGCTGGTGATGGTTGGCATTCTTGGCTTTATGTTCCTGGGCATTAGTGTGCTGGGCTACTACTATGGTGCGGTGCCGCGCGAAGACCAAAGTGTGGTGTCGCAAATCGCCAGCCAGGTGGTTGGCACTGGCCCGGCCTATTTCATCATTCAGGTCGCCACCGCGCTCATTCTGGTGCTGGCGGCCAACACCAGCTACGCCGATTTCCCACGCCTGTCGTCGCTACTCTCGCGCGATCGGTTTTTGCCGCGCCAGTTCGCCAGCCGCGGCGATCGCCTGGTATTCTCGAATGGCATTATGGCGCTGGGGGTGTTCGCCGCGCTGCTGGTGGTGGCCTTTAACGCGCGCGAGCAAGCCATGCTGCCGCTGTATGCGATTGGCGTGTTCATCTCATTCACGCTGTCGCAATCGGGCATGGTGCGCCACTGGCTGCGCAGCCGCGAATCCGGCTGGCAGACCAGCGTAATTATCAACGCCATTGGTGCACTGCTCACCGCAATTGTTTTTCTTGTGATCATCGCCACGCGCTTTGTGCATGGTGCCTGGGCAGTGCTGGTGCTCATCCCGATCCTGGTGCTCATCTTCCGCATGATCCGCCAGCATTATGTCGATATCGCGCATCAGCTCTCGCTCGCCGAGGCTAAGCCAATCGGCGCAATCAAGCGCCATACCGCGCTGGTGCTGGTATCGGGCATTCACCG
>JAFEAS010000078.1:29720-31759 GCA_018266315.1 Chloroflexi bacterium SZAS-1
GCGCTGTATGTTGAGCTCGACCCCGAAGATTCGCTGAAGGTGCGCACCAAATGGGCGCAATGGGGCTGTGGCGTGCCGCTCGAAGTGCTGCATTCGCCCTATCGCAGCCTGGTACGGCCGATTATGCGCTATGTTAACGAAATGGATGCGCTTTACGATGACGACATGCTCTCGGTGATCATTCCCGAGTTCATCCCCTCGAAGTGGTGGCAGCATCTCTTACATAACCAGACGGCGCTAGCGATTAAAGCCGCGCTGCTCTTCCGCCGCGGGGTGGTGGTTATTAGCGTGCCCTATCACCTTGAAGGGAAAGACAAATTGAGCTAAGGGCACGCTGCGACATGCGCCTTCAGCTGGCCTCGCCCGCCTGAAAGCGATAGCCCACGCCCGGCGCGGTAAGAATATGCTGCGGGCGGGCCGGGTCGGCCTCAATCTTACGGCGCAGCTGGGTGATGAAGACGCGCAAAGTGGGTACGTCGTGCTCGTAGGGCAGGCCCCATACCGTGCGCAGCAGCATACGGTGGGTCAGCACTTTGCCCGCCTGCGTCGCCAGCGCCCGCAACAGATCGTACTCTTTTGGGGTGAGATGAATTTCTTGCTCGTCCACAAACACCTGGCGGCGCGCGAGATCGAGCCTGAGCGCACCAAAGGACAACACCGGCTCGGTGGTTGCAGTGCGCGCCGCATGGCGTAGCGCCACCCGAATTCGTGCCAGCAGCTCGTCGGTGCCGAACGGCTTGGTCAGGTAATCGTCGGCACCTAGATCAAGCGCCTTTACTTTATCCTGTTCAGCATCGCGCACCGTCACCACAATAATGGGCACTTGCGACCAGGTACGCAGCTGGCGGCACACATCCAGGCCATCCATTCCCGGCAGGCCAAGGTCGAGTAGCACCACATCGGGCTGCCAGCTAGCTGCCTGCGCCAGCGCCGCCGGGCCATCTACCGCTACCGCCACATCGTAGCCACGCGCCCCCAGCGTAGTCGCGAGCAGCCGCCCAAGCTGCGGTTCGTCATCAACAACCAAAATACGCGCACTCATACGCTGCTCGCTACCTCAGCTTCAGCCAGATCTAGCGCGGAGGTCGGCTGCTCATCGGGCGGCAAAGGCAAGGTAAACACAAAGGCAGCACCGCCTCCTGGCGCGGCTTCAGCCCAGATCTGCCCACCATGCGCCTCAATAATCCCTTTACAGATCGCCAGCCCCAGGCCGGTTCCATCGGCGTGGCGCTCGGGCGCGGCGGCCCGCACAAACTTCTCGAAAATCCGGCTATGCATCCCGGCTGGTATGCCCGGGCCGTAATCGCGCACCGTGATGCGAATCGCATCGTCGGCCAGCTCGGCGCGCAGCTCGATCGGCGTACCCGGCGGCGTATACTTCTGGGCATTTTCTAGCAGATTCGTAAGTACCTGGTCAATTTGCGTATAGCTGATCTGCACCAGTGGCAAATCAGGCGGTGCGCTAAGCGTCACGGAGTGCTCGGTGAAACGAGCGCGCATTCGCTCGGCAACATCGGCAAGCAGCTCGGCAATATCGTGCCAATCGCGGGCCGGGTGCAGCGCGCCACTTTCGATTCGCGACATTTCAAGCAAATTGCCCACCAGCCGATTAAGGCGGTCGGTCTCGGTATCCACTGCGTTCAGTAGCTCGTGCCGCGTCGCCACGTCCCACGCCACGCTCTCGTCGAGCAGGTTGGTTACTGCGCCTTTAATCACCGCGAGCGGCGTGCGCAGATCGTGCGAAACCGACGAAAGCAGCGCGCCTTTCACACGCTCGGCCTCGGCCTGGGCACGCATACGCGCGGCTTCCTCGGCCAGCTGCGCGCGCTCAAGCACCAGCACCAGCTGGGCCGCAATCGTTTCGAGGCGCTTCTGTTCGGCAGCCGAAAGTTCTTCGCGCATCGAGCGCTGGGCCACGCGCAACACACCCAGCACCCGCGGGCCGGCGCGCAGGAAGGTATCGAGGGTACGCGTCGGCGGTGGTGGCGGCGTGCCTGCCACGGTGCGCTCGGCCAAAAATCCATTCTCATCGTAGATCA
>JAFEAS010000078.1:31924-42075 GCA_018266315.1 Chloroflexi bacterium SZAS-1
GCGCGCGCCCGGCTGGCGAGTGTGCTGGTCACGACTGCCACCGCCAGGAAGGTCAGTAAGCGCACAAAATCTTCTGGGGTAGCAACCACCAGGGTATGCAACGGTGGCACAAAGAAAAAATTAAACGCCAGGAATGCCAGCACCGACGCCAGAATCGCCGGTACCAACCCTACGGTCGTGGCGCTAATCAGCACAACCAGCAAGTAGATGAGCGCAATATTCGTCTCGTGGAGCGGTGTCAATCGGGTGAGCAGAAGTGTTATCACCACAACGCCGCCAATGCTGAGCAGGTAGCGCTGGCGCGCGCTCCAATTCTGCGGTGTAGCCATCGAAATTATGCGCCCCTTTCTGCGCTAGTGAAAAGAACTCGAAACTCCCTTGCTAAAGCCTTCAGCCAGCGACAACACGGTTATCAACTATCGCTTGTGTACGGAAGGACTGCATGATACCCGCAGATGGCCGCCAGGGCAATACAACGACCCGGTGTACTACGGCCTGGCGGAGAATTTGGCAATTGCATGGAATTTCATCGAAATTGGATGCACGAATTTTGCCTCTACGTCCGTTCATCATGCGAGCACAAATGCCCACGACAAGATTATGTGCATAGCACCGGCCCCCAAGCCGCTGCAACCGCGTGGCTGAACGAAAGGCACGAGCTGCGATGACGCTGACAGCACATGCTGGCTCAGGTATTCTGGCGGGCCTGGATCTGCCGATCGCGCGCACCCGCGTGACGCTGCGCCTGCTGGAAGCCACCACGCTGCCGCCGTACAAAGGTGCCATGTTGCGCGGCGGCTTTGGCTATGCCTTTCAGCGCGCGTCGTGCCCGCAACCATGCTGGGGCCACTCCGACACCTGCGCGGTTGGGGCGCTCTGTCCCTACCGCTGGATCTTCGAAACGCCGCACCCGCCCGGTGTGCTGCACCTCCACGATCTGCACGATATTCCGCGCCCGTTTGTGATCGAGCCGCCGCTCGACCAGAAGCGCGCCTATGCTGCGGGCGACGCACTGGAATTCGGGCTGGTGCTGTTTGGCCGCGCCATCGACCACCTGGCCTATTTTCTGTATAGCTTCGAGCAGCTGGGGCGTATGGGTCTGGGCCGCAATCAGGCGCGGACACGGCTGGAACGGGTTGAGGCGCTGCGGCCTTGGGAGCCAACCGGCGTGGCCGTGTATAGCGAGGGCCGCGCCACCGCCGAGGCCGCCCAGCTGCGCAGCGACAGCGCGGGCTACATCTACGCTGCAGCAGCTATCGCTGCGCGCGCGGCGCGGCTGCCGCCCGACCTGCGCCTGAGCCTGCCGACGCCCTTACGCATCAAAGCGCGCGGCGCATTGCTCGAACACGTCGATCTCCCTGCGCTCACGCAGGCGCTCTGCTGGCGGCTCAGCGCACTAGCAGCATTCCATGGCGGCGGGCCGTGGGAAGTTGACCATCGCGCGCTGGTGGCGCAGGCCCAAGTAGTACGGGTAGAGCAGGCGCGCACACAGTGGTTCGACTGGGAGCGCACCTCGACGCGCGGTGGCGAGCGCCGCACAATGACGCTCGGCGGATTGGTGGGCGATGCAGTGCTCCACGGCGTGCCACCCGAGCTTCGCGCGCTGCTGCTGGCAGGCACACTGGCGCACGCGGGCAAGGCGGCGGTGTTCGGGCATGGGAAGATTGAGCTGGCGGAGTGCCGGTGAGTGTAGCGAGCGCTGGCGAGAATAGCTCAATACGATACTGGGGAGTAAAAGAAGTATACAAAAAATCAGTTTTTGTCTCTTATTACTATGAGGGGATGCACGAATAGGCTCGTTGCCAGTATTTTTACAGCCCATTCTTCTTGTGCGCTCGGGAATGCGATGCAATAAACAATTATTCCCTATTTGGAACATTGCTAAACAGAAGGTATATGCTCATGTCGAAATACTTGATACTTATTACGATTGGGCCAGTGCAGGAATTTATCGCAGCTGCGCGGCGTACACGTGATTTATGGTTCGGCTCATGGTTATTGAGCGAGCTGTCCCGAGCTGCAGCACAAAAAGTTTTCGACCTTCAAGGTTCGCTCATCTTTCCTCATGACGAAGTAATCACTGCATCTCCTGGGAAGGATATGGAAACGTCAGCACAACAATCAGCCAACGTCGCAAACAAAATTGTGGCGTCAATAACAACCGAAAACATAACAGAAACTGGTGAAGTAATCCAGCAGGCTGTACAAAAACGACTGACTGAGTTACGTGATGATGCATTTAATTCTATCAAAGTTTGGACACAGGGCGATAGAGTATTAGCCGAGCAACAGGTCGATGCGCTCATCGAATGTTACTGGGTGGCTGTTCCCTTTACTGAGTCCAAGGAGTATAAAACCCAACGCGATCTACTCGAAAATCTGATGGCAGCACGAAAAAGCACACGGCATTTCACGCAAATACAACTTTCGGAGACAGAGCAACGCGAGCATAATCAAATAAAACTCTCGAAAGAGCAACAACGCTACCCAAAATCATCGCTCGATGGACAGCGCGAGTCAGTCATTCCAGAAACACGCTACTTAGCGCGGAGCGATACACTAGATCAGCGTCGTAGAAAAATTTGGCAACTTTACAATGATTTTAACGCGAAACAAGCCGAACGCCTTTCCGGGGTCGATCTTCTTAAGCGACGTGGCAACCACAAAGCCGATGAAGCTGACTTTCCTAGTACGTCGCACTTTGCAGCGCTACCATTTTTACAGCATTTAGCTGATACGTATGGAGCAGACAAAATACATAGCTTATTTAACCATTATCGGAAAACGCTAGAAGATCTTATTGCTAATAATAAGATGATTCAGCTAGAAAAACTAGATGAACGATATCGAGAACCTTTTGGTGTTATTGGCAACTATGATGCGTCAATCTTATATATGTCACGTTTAGCAGAAGGTATTGACACGAAAGATATTGAAACCCGCAGTAGCGCTGAACGCGCACTTAGAGACTTCCTTTCACTCGCTGCCAATGGCGCTGAACCAGGCGCATACTACGCCATCCTCCAGGCAGACGGCGACAGCATGGGCACTGTGATCGACAACCAGCTAGAAATTAAAGATCACCAGAAGCTTTCCAGGCAGCTCGCCACATTTGCAAAAAAAGCCGAAGAAATTGTTCTGAACAATCGAGGCGCGCTGGCATATGCAGGTGGCGATGATGTGCTGGCATTATTACCTGTGGACACAGTTTTACAATGTGCAAAAGACCTTCACGATAGGTTTGATGCACTGGTAGGTACCGGATACTGTTGCGATACTTGCGGCAAACCGCGCTTCGTAACTACCACTGGACTTTCGCCAACACTTTCAGTAGGTATAGCTATTTGCCACCACCTCGAACCACTCAACGATGCTTTGGCATTGGTGCGCAGCGCAGAAAAATCGGCCAAACAGGTGCAGGGCAAGAATGGCCTTGCAATCGTCATTGCCAAGCGGAGTGGAGAGCCACAGCGTATTCAAGGCAGCTGGGCTGAGGATAAAGGATTTTTTATCCGGTTACAAACCTGGTTACGCATGATGCAGCATACTGAGCTTTCGGCGGGCGCACCATATGAACTGCGCAACCTCGTTGAGCGCCTTGGTGAGCCACAAGAATTGAACACTGAAGCTCAAACCCTTCATCGTGCAATTGCCGAAGAGGCAGGACGCATTATCGAACGCAAACAAGGCCAGCGTGGCAGTAAGAAGCTAGATACGAAGGATATTACAGAGCTACGAACATTGTTAGGATTGCCAGAAAAAAAGAGCATCAATGGCAACATAGTGTTCGTTCCTACAGATAACGGCGAGCGATACGGCAAACAGATGGTAACAGTTCGTCAACTCGCCGATGAGCTTATCGTAGCCCGCGAGCTTGTGCGCCTTGGTGCTACCGAGCTGCAAGAAAGAAATAAGCAATGACAATCTGGAGCATTGAACCACGCGACCCGCTGATTGTTAGAGATGGTCGACCATTCGGGCCAGACCCCGGGGCACGCGCAGCTACCTTGCCATTTCCCTTTCCTTCTACGATTGCTGGAGGCTTGCGCGGGCTGGCCGGTCGCACCGCATTGCAATCATTTAACCCGGATTTGAAAAGCGCGGTGTTAGCACGTGTGAGGTTACGCGGGCCGTTGCTAGTGGAGCTTGACGAAAATCAACAAGCAATATGGTATGCTCCTGCCCCTGCCGACGCCTCAATACACCAGACTCAACCATACGATGAACATAAGGGCAGCCTGATACAGTTCGTGCCAGCACTGTTGCCCCCAGGTGCTGCGGTCGATCGGAACGATGGCTTATTAGTACAAAAGGGAGCAGAAGACAAAAACAAAGCGCATCCATTTGCGCCCCAGTTCTGGCAATGGCCGCATTTTGCAAGCTGGCTATTAGGCACAGAGCCTGATGCTGCGACTCTTATATATGATGGTATCCGCAACCTGGAAACAAATACTCGCATGCATGTCAAAATCAATGCAGCGACAAAAACTGCTGAAGAAGGATTTCTGTATCAAACACGTGGGCTAGAGTTCACAACTAAAAACCGTAAACGGTTACTGTTGGCTGGCGATGTTGAAGTGATTAATAACGTCGAAGATGCACCGCTATTTGCGCATTTCGAAGGTGGGATGGCCCCCCTTGGCGGCGAACGCCGCCTCATGCATTGGGCAAAACAAGCTCAATGGCAGCTCCCACTACCACCGGCAAATATATTCGAGCAGATTGGCAAAGAACGCGCATGCCGCATCATCCTCCTCACACCCGCATTCTTTCAAGCCGGGTATAAACCGTCACTTCAAAATGCGGGTGGCAAGCTTCATCCTGAAGTTGTGGCATCGGCAGTCGCACGCGCACAGGTGGTTTCGGGATGGGATATGTTACACCCGAACAAAAATGGCACAATTGGCGCACCGAAACCCACTCGCCGCCTTGCACCAGCTGGTTCGGTTTACTTTGTCAAATTTGCCGATGCTGATGACCCAGCACGCATTGCTCAGTGGGCGCACGATCTGTGGATGACGTGCATCAGCGAAGAAGATCAAAGCCGGTACGATGGCTTTGGGCTAGCGGCGCTTGGCGTATGGGATGGCACAACAAAACAGTTAGGAGCAGCATAATGGCTCGTAAGAATCCTGGGCAAGCACCCGAATTGCCCGACAGTGGCACCAAAATACGCAATGCAGACAACACCTGGACAGAATATGTTACGCAGGTACGCGAATACAAGCTTATTACCCCATTGTTTGGCGGCGGCGTTGAGCCAGGCGAAGCCGACCCGGTGACTGTGATTCGTGCCAGCGAGGTTCGCGGTCATCTACGCTTCTGGTGGCGCGCCACCCGTGGCGGGCAGTTCGGCGGCAAGCTCGCCGATATGAAAGCAGCCGAGGACGTGCTGTGGGGCTCAGCCAGTACGAAGAACGGCGGCGGGCCATCACTGGTGCAAGTGGAGGTAAACGCACTTAATTTTGGACGCCCAGAAATCGTCTATGCCGTCAATCGCTACGCAAATAACGGAAACCCAGTTCCTGACCATCAGAAAAAAAGTCAAGCGCCAGAGTATGTTTCCTTTCCGCTTCAACCCAAACGAGAAGAAACAGAGATAGGCTGGAAAAGCAAGCCGATTATGCTAGACATCGCTTTTACAGTTACACTTCGGTTTCCCGTAGAAACGAAATACCGCGATGCAGACTGGAAAATTGAACCTGAAATTAATGCAGCGTGTAAAGCCTGGGAGGCGTTTGGAGGAATTGGAGCAAGAACCCGCCGAGGGTTTGGCGCTCTTAGTTTAGAGAAGATAAATAATGAAGAAGTCAAAAAATATTGGCCTTCATCACAACCAAACGCCTGTGCTCAATGGGTTAACGATATTCTTAAAACATGTACTGGAGAATGGGATAGTAATATTCCTCATCTCTCTCCTCAGGTGAAATTTGCTGTTACAAGGAAACCAGATTCAGCAACAAAAGTGTGGGGAGATTTGGTCAGCGCCTTCAAAAACTTTCGCGGACAAGTAGACGATGTACCATACCGTAAACGTGATCTACAAGCTATTAATCGACTCTTGGCCGCAAAAGGCAGTCGCGAAAGTATTAAGGATTTTCAAAGAGCAACTCTCGGCCTCCCTCTGATTTATCAGAATCTCAAAAATGTATATGCAAATGGTCATCGAGTTGAAACTATAACCCTCCAAGGAGGGAGCAAAACACAGCAGAGATTTGCTAGCCCTCTTATCTTGCGTCCGCTTGCTTGCCAGAATGACAAATTCCTTGGGCTGGCAATTCTGCTTGATGGCTCTTCCTTACCTAACGATTTAGTGTTAGATGGTTATGATGCAATAATTGAAACCAGTGATGCTACGGAACTAAATGTTGCAACAGCATTCATTAATAGCCTATAAAGGAGCAAAATAGATGACCACACGCCTTCTATTCATCCACGCGCTTTCGGCGCTGCACGCTGGCACTGGACAGGGCGTCGGCGTCATTGATCTGCCGATTGCACGCGAAACCGCCACAGGCTTACCCTACCTACCCGGCTCGTCAATCAAAGGCACCCTGCGCGATAGCCCGGGCATCCAAGGTGTGCAACTCGATTCTGGTTGCATCCGCGAAGACGAAAAACAAGTCATTTTTGGGCCACCAACTGATTATGCAAGTGACAATGCCGGCTCGGCACAATTCGCCGATGCGCGATTGCTGCTGCTACCAGTGCGCAGCCTGGCAGGCACTTTCGCGTGGGTTACATCTCCTTATGTGCTCCAGCGTTTTGCACGCGATGCTGGAGCTACCGATGTAGGAGCCATTAACACTCTCCTTGATTGGAACGCACCAGGGCAAGGGCAGGCGGAACAGTGCAAGCTTGCAGCAGATACAAAGCTGAAACTTACAGACGATATGGTTGTATTGGAAGATTTTGATCTCGTCGCCGACGAGGCACCTGAAGTAGCTAACATCGCAGATACTCTCGGTGAATGGCTATTCCCAGATGAGAATAATAATGGATTCTGGCGAAATGCACTAAAGAAACGGCTATGTGTGGTGCGCGACGATGTGCTAACTTTCCTGCTTACAACTGCCACAGAAGTGATCGCGCGCATCAAACTGAAAGGCGATACAAAAACCGTCGATACGGAAACAGGTGCACTTTGGTATGAGGAAGCGTTACCTGCTGAATCAATACTGTATGGATTAGTAGTCGCAACGCCAATTATGTCGCCTAAGGTGCGCGATTTTAATCCAGTTACTAGAACATTTGAAAAAGAGCGTCTGTTTACAAAAACGGTAGACGATAGTTTTATCTTTAATGAATTAGCTAAATGCACAACACCCGCACTCCAATTCGGCGGCAAAGCGACGGTTGGTCGCGGTGTGTGCCGGACAGTGCTTGTGAAAGGTAAATAATCGCTATGCAGACACGCGATCAACGGCTCGCATTCGCAATCTACGAACGAGTACTAGCTTTCGCTACTCCTAATCTTTCGTCAAAACGACGTAAGCAATATGGCTCTATGGCGCATAAATTACCAATCCTAATTCGTACTGCTGGCTTGTCGCAGGCATTGGCTTTTGTTGAAGCACGACATCGGGAAAAAGAAGGTAAAGCACCCCCGCAACTCAAACTCTTACGTGATCTGGAAGATGTCCTGCGCAAAGAAAAGATGCTTGAGGGAGCGAATCTATTTGCCGTGGCACGTCAAGCTGAAATCGGCGAATATATGCGTCTGACACACCATACTATGGCAGCACTACTCTGGTTTAAGCGCTACGCTCAATCGGTGCTTGGCGTGCAGCAAGGCGAAGATGCTGATGAGGAGGCGGAAGATGCCTGAGCTAATACATAATAAGTGGGTGTATGGTCAGCGAACCAATATTACCAAAGCAGCTACAGACAAACGTGAACATGCAGGGCTTTGGTTTGATAAATATATAAGTCGCCAACAAAAAAAAGACATTCCACTTGGCAAGGAAGAGCTATCCCCTTACAAAGTATTGGTCGATACAGTTGCTGACATACCTGAACCACCCATGTATTCGCAGTTTTTCAAGCGTTGGCAGCAACAACTCGAAACGATGCGTGTGGCAATTGACGAGTGCGAATACAAAGTGCAGTATCAATATGCAACCGCACAGGGTCGTATTGCTATCGGCCTAGGTGATGAGAGTGTGATTGAAACAGCAATGACACTCCACCATACCTATGGCGTGCCATACATTCCAGGGAGTGCGCTTAAAGGCTTGGCATCGGCCTATGCTCACCGTTTTCTAGAAGATGAGGGGTGGCGTAAAAAGGGCGAATATCACACTGCAATGTTTGGCACAACCGACAGTTCCGGGTATATAACGTTCTTTGATGCGTTATACCGCCCAGGCACAGGCCACAAAAATAAAAAAGGCATAGCCCAGGCGCTTTGGCCCGATGTCATTACAGTGCACCACAAAGCCTATTACGAAAACCAGAAAAATAAAGCGCCAGCCGATTGGGATAACCCTACGCCTATACCATTTCTCACGGCCACTGGAACGTATCTTGTTGCGCTCGGGGGGCCAGATAGCTGGGTTTCGCTTGCCTTTAACCTGCTTGGCAAAGCGTTGGCAGAAATGGGTATCGGCGCAAAAACCAATAGCGGGTATGGGCGGATGAATTTGACAAAGGAATGGACACCAGCCGCAGAAGAACCAAACCTGCATACACCTGCGGTTACAATACAACAGAGCACACCAGTTGAGCCGCAAGATAGTTCCACTCTACCAACAATAGGCAGGCTTATCACTGGTCAGCGTGCAGGGCAAACTGAACGATTTGACTTTAAGGATCGGCGTATTAAAGGGGTTCGCATTACGCCAAACAAAAACCAAATAACACCACCACAGCAACGCGAACTTGTAATCTTCACTGATGATCAACAGAAAAGTGGCGGATTTCGCGGTGAAATCATCGACATTGACGATAGTAATCACCGTGAATTGCGTATATTAGTCAAAGCCATACGCAAGACAAAATAAAATACATAGGCGAAGAAATACGATGCCAGAGACAACTTCTAAAGATATTATCCGCGCACATCAACGTCGATTAAACAAGCTGGAAATTCAGCGTGCTGAACGTGGCGCTATGGCTGACCCAGCGATTGACATTGAGATTGAAGATATTTATCAAGAACTAACGCGCTTAATGGTGCGCAGACTGGAAATGAAAGAAGAACAACCATATCGTTCAATTGGCTTGATCTTACTGGTAGGTACGGGACAATCACGTAAAGGGCCGATGGATCAATCTGCTTTGGATGCGATTAAATATCATCAGCAGACGCTCAAATATTGTTGGCTGGTTGGAAGCGAGGGAGAAAATGGTTCAGAGGCAGCGGTAAAAGCACTTATGGCGGAATGCCACCATATAGGAATCACGGCATTTACTTATTTTGTCAGCGATCCGTTCAGCATACAAGAAAGTTTTGCACTAGTTCAAAAACTGTATGCCGAGGAATTACCCAGAGTAAATTTGTCGGAGGAACAGGTAGTCGCTGATATTACTGGGGCCACCAAACCAATGTCGTTCGGCATGCTGCGTGCCTGTGGCACTCGTCGTACCATGCAATATATGGTTCGGCAGCCGAGCGGGCCATCTGTACCCATAATGCTGCGGTATAGTTTAGAGGATGTAGATTGATATTCGTCACCATCCCCGGCTTCACCGAAGACAAGGCGGTCGGCGTGATGCAGGCGGCGACTATTCCTGGTGGGCGCACCGAGCGCTACCGCGAGGGCAACATGGCCCGCGTTGAGGTAATGGGTCTGCGCACACTGAAAAACGGGCGCGTCATTGTGGAATTGAAGCCGGGGGCGAAAAAGTAAGGGTAACCAGCATACGTTGAGGCACGCGGGTTGCGTAGTTGCCACATCACGCAACACATGCAAAAACCTGCTGATCGGCATTGATCAGCAGGTCAATGGTACAGATTGGTGGGCCGGGTGGGGATCGAACCCACGACACTCGGCTTAAAAGGCCGCTGCTCTACCACTGAGCTACCAGCCCACGCTGCCCATTATAACCAGCTTTGCGTTCCATGCAAGCTGGCATCGAAAACCTCCAGAACGGTAGTCGGTACGACCATTGTTCTGGAGGTTTTTGCGTTGGTAGCGGCGGATGGATTC
>JAFEAS010000079.1:0-24150 GCA_018266315.1 Chloroflexi bacterium SZAS-1
CGCCAGAACGCGCCATAGCCCACCAGCTGCGGCGGCTCGCCCGCGAGCGCGCTATAGCGCACGGTGCGATGTTCAGCGCTGGCCTGCTGGTCGGCGTTGCGCCATGCCGCCGCCGAGGCGTGGTGCTGTGGCTCGGTGGTGGTGAAGAGCGCGGCGGCGGCGGGGTAATCGGCTGGCTGGAGTGGGCGTATGATTGTGGGCATCGCTGCGTCCTCCTGCTCGTCAATGAGCCTGGTTGCCTGTGGCAGTGTGTGAACTGCGCAACGCACAATTCATGAACCACAAAAAGGGTTCCTCGCTGGTCGCTAGGGCGCTACCACCGTGATTGGCTGCGTCACCACATTCACGCCATCGAGAATGTCGGCGGTGAGCTCGGCGCTGAGCAGGTAGCTGCCCACGCGCTTGCCGCGCAGTAGAAAGCCAACCTCGTGTGCACTGCGCTGCTCGGCGACGGCGGATACCTTCAACACATCGCCTGCGACCGGCGGCGTGCCGCTGCCGCTGGCCCCATTGCCGCCCAGCATGTCGACATAATAATTGCTGCCGCCGCTACCATCGCTGTTTTCTGCGCCCACCGTCAGGGTATCTTCGGTCGGGCTGTTTGGGCCATACACCATGTGAATGTGGTCGGTGCCCAGCTCGATCCACACCTGGAACGTATGATGCGAGATCGCCGGGTCGCGACCATAGCGCGGCACATCGGTCCATTCTGCCACAAACCAGGTTGGGCTATCGAGCCCCACCGTGACGTAGGCCGCATACCACGCACCACCGCCGCCATCAGTAGGCAGCAGCCCGCGCAGGTCAAGGTCGGTCCAGTAAGGCGCGATGACATTATTGGGTGGTTCAGGGTCGGGGAACTTCTGGTTGAAGCTGCGCACCGCGCGACCATCGCCAATAATCAGGTAGCCGTTGGAAACCATAACGATGCGTGTATAGCTGGCACCGTTGTAGCTGAATGGCAGAACATTAAACAGCAGCGCCGTCTCGTCGCAGCGCGCATCGCAGGGCGCGGGCCCAACGCCCATACTCGCCAGCGGGGTGTAGCCCACCGGCAGCCCGGCCGGGTCGGGCGTAACGGCGACTGAGGGCGGCTGGTAGCCGGGCAGCGTGCCGCTGTAGTGCAGCAGCCGGGCGGGGTGATCGTAGCTGGCACCGCTGAGGGTAGTTTCGCGCATTGATAGGCCGCGCGGCAGGCGCATCGTCAGGTCGAACGTTGCGTTTGTGGGGCTGTTGTTGGTTGCCACAATCGCGCAGCGGGTGTCGCCGCGACGTACCACTGTGCTGGGGTCGCAGTGCTGTGCGAGGGCGAGCTGCGGCTGCGCGCGCACCCAGCTCACTGGCATGTGCAGCTGCCGTTCGCCGCTTTGCAGCTGCACACTGCCGAAGTAGGTACCTTCTGGCTGGCTGCCGCCGTCAACGGTAACGGTGAAGGTGGCGGTGCCGCGCGCTGGCACGGTGAAGCTGGCTGGCTCGACCGTGATATGTGCGCCAGCCGGTGCGGTGGTTGTTATTACCCAGGTGGCATCCAGGTTAAGGACGCTGCGCACAGTGCGCGTCACGCTCTGGCGGCCCGGCATCACCGGTAGCGAAATGCTTGGGTAGTTCAGCCGGTACAGGTGGGCGGTATCGGTCAGAAAGGCGTCGGCGGAAATATCGAAGGTCAGGCCCGGGTCGCCCGCGTGGCTCAGGTCGATTCGGCCCGCGCCCATATCGTAGGGCGTAGCGGGTGTGTGGGCATCTTCTTTCACCACCTGCGTGCGTGCGGTTGTCATCAGCGCCGATTTAATTTGCCCGGGCGTCCAATCGGGGTGCAGTGCCTTGAGCAGCGCGCCCGCCCCGGCCACATGCGGCGCGGCCATTGAAGTGCCAGCAATCGCCTGGAAGAGCTGCCCGGTTGGCCCTTCGTCCACCGTGTTCGGGCGCGGCGTCTGGCCTGCTAGAATTTGCACGCCAGGTGCGGCAATATCGGGCTTGCTGATGCCTAGCTGCTCGGGTGGCAGCGGCCCACGCGCGCTAAATGCGGCCATACGGTCGCCCAGATCGGGGGCGATTTCGGCCTGCCCCGGGCTGATATTGCCCAGCACCAGCGTGCGCGAATGCGCGGCGGTGAAGGCCAGCAGCTGCTGAGCCGCATCCGTGTCGATATGAATGCTTGGCAGCCAGTGGTTATCGCTCACGACATCGGCAGGCGTTGGGTTGTACAGCACCATGCCCGCGCCGCCGCTGCCGAGCACGATATTGCTCTTCTCGATGCGCGCGTTGGTGCCGCGCTTGCAGATGACAATTGCGCCGCGCGCGGCGGCGGGTAGCGGCCCATCACACAGCGGCACGCCAAGCTGCGCGGCATCTACCACGGGCCGGTTCGCCACGCCGCCGGTGATCGACGCGCCGCTGACGGTGAGCGATTGGCCGTCGGCGCGCACGGTAAGCTGGTTGGTGAAGCGCCGGTCGGTGGTGCTGGCGGCGACACTCATCACCCACGGCGCGTTGGCAGGCGAACCGATCGTGCCCGGCTGCGGGCCGCTGTTGCCTGCCGAAACTGCCACAAACACACCTGCGCGGTAGGCATCGAGGAAGGCCAGCGCATCGGCGGCGTGGTACGGGTCGGTGGGGGCTGGCCCGCCGATCGAGTAGTTGATAATATCGACACCATCGGCCACCGCCTGCTCGATCGCGGTCATGAGGTCGGCGTTGAAGCCACCCTGGTTGCCCAGCCCCTTGTAGGCCGCCACATACGCGCGTGGCGCAATGCCCGAGATTACGCCGCGCGGCTGGCCCAGGATGGATGCGGCAACACCTGCGTTCCCGGCGGCGGTGCTGGCGGTATGCGTGCCGTGGCCCTCGTTATCGCGCGCCGAGTCGAATTCACCCGTATGCAGGCCAACCAGGAATTTGTAGATGTCGAGGGTTTCGCGCGCGCCGATCAGCTTGTGATTGCAGATAATTGGAGCCGAGCCATCGTTGGGCGGCTCGCAGGTGCCGTGCCAGCGCACCGGTGGCGGTGGGTAGCTGCCGTCATCGGCGAACGACGGATGCTCGGGCCAGATGCCAGTGTCAATCACACCCACAATCACGCCTTCACCGCCAGCGCCTAACTTGGGGTTGGCGGCCAGCGCGCGCCAGAGCACATCCGCGCCAATGAACTGCGGGCTGCGGTCGGTATCGGCGTGGCGCAGCTCGTCGCGCTGCACCCAGGCCACCCCCGGCAGCGCCGCCAGCCGATCGAGCTGGCTGGCCGGAATAATCATTGCCACGCCGCCAAACACCAGCCGGTAGCGCGCGGCCAGCCGGGCCTGTGGGATAGCAGCCATTGCCTGGCGGGCAAACGCGCGCTGGCGCTGATCGAGGTACGCCAGGTAGTTGCGGCTCTCTGCGGTTGTGGCATCGAGGCGGCGCGCGCCGGTGCGTATGGGCGCGGTGGCGGGCAAGCCCGCAATGTCGCCGCTATAGGCTGTGAGCGGCGCGTCTTCCAGCTTCACAATCACGCTGATCAGCTCGCCGTCGTGCGGTTTGCTGGTGGCGCGGGCATCCCAGCGCTCATCGGCGCTCATGCGCGCCACCGGCACCGCTGCCTGGGCGTGTAGCGGTGGTGCAGTCGGTTGAGCCAGCGCGGCAGCCAGTGGGAACAGGCTTAAAAGGGCGATGAGTACCCCAAATAAGGCTGGCTGGCGCTGCCGATTGTGCATGGTAGCGATCCTCTCGTGCGGGCATTATGTTGTGGAACGGCTTGGAGGAGCTTTTATACTACGAGTAATATCGGCGAATGTCAACCATTCAGCGCATGCAGAATTGCGTCAGCGGCGGCAGGCACATTGGCCGCGTAGGCGCGCAGCAGCCCGAAGCAGCCTGTCAGCATCATGTCGCCGTGGGGCACCGCGAAGTACGGGCCAAGCGCCGAACCGCTCAGCAGCGCGCGCCGGGGGCCGGTAACCGCCAGGAACGGGAGTGAATCAGGCGTAGGGTGTAGCACCAGCGCGCCGTGGCCCATGCTCTCGAACACCTCGCGGTTGGTGAGCGTGCCGTTGCCCAGGCGCGTGAGCAGCGTTTCGAGCTGGCCGGGCTTCAGCTCGCCAGTATGGTGCTCGAAGCAGCCCGCAATGGCACCTTCCACCAGGTGGAACGCCAGGCAGTGAAAATTGCCTACATTCGCCACCAGTACGTCGGGCTGCGCGGCCACATGCGGATCGTCGAGCGCGCCCAGCACTGCCGCCGGGGCGGTGTCCATCAGCACGGCTTCGAGGCCAGCGGGAAGCGTATCGGCCACCGCGCGCAGGCGGGTCATGGCTGCGGGCACGGCGTCGCGGGTGAAGCCTAAGGCCAGCAGGCCGCGCCCGGTAGAAAAACGCTCGGCCAGGTAATTAAAGCGAAACACGCGGTCGCTGACATCGGGCGGCGCGTTGCCATGATCAAACACGGCTACGGCAACCCCAGCGTAGTCGGGCGCGATGCCAAAGGCCGCCAGCGCCGCGTTAATCGCCGCCAGATTGAGATCGCCCATACGAATGCGCTGTACCGCAGCTGGCAGCGCGGCCAGCTCGTCGTCGGCCAGCAGCTGCACGCCCATCTCGCGCGCCACCCAGTCGAGGTCGTCGTTGAACGTCGCAGCAGCGCCAGGGGTAGCATATACCGCTAGCCCGGCACGCAGATGATCTTCCACCGCCCAATGGCATGGCCCGCCGCCCATCAGCGTGCCATGCAGCGCGATTGGTACGCGCGTGTTAGTGGCCGCACGCACAGCCTGCGCTACGATTTGCGTCGGCGCGGGCATCACCAGCTGCGCGCCGTTTTCCACCGGCCCATCGCTATCGAAGAGCAGGATATCCTGGGTACCGGTGCCAATATCAATCGTGAGAATACGCATTGGGTGTACTCCTGTTGCTAGGCGATAGCGGCGGCGGTTGTGCTGGCTGCGCTAGCCCAGTATTATACCTACCGTGGGAACGTTTCGCTGGTCTGAAGCGTTGGAACAATAGGAGCGGCTATGTGGGTCGCCGTTGCGTAGAGTACGATAAGGAACGTTGCCATGCGTCTTCATCAATTCGTTATTGGCTTCTTGCTGCTAGTTACGCTTGTGGCCTGTGGCCGTACTACCAATACAACTGCGCCTGCACCGACGCCCGCTGCCACAGCGGGTGTGCCCACCGCCCTGCCCGAACCCACAGCTGCGCCTGAACCCACCGCCGCGCCCACTGCTGCGCCTACGGCTATGCCATCGGCTCCGCCCACTGCGGGTGTGCTGGTGACCTACCATAAGACTGGTGGGATTATGGGCATGGACGAACTTCTTACGGTTGGGGGCGATGGCAGCCTGACCCTGCAAGCGCGCAAAGAAGCCCGCAAAACCGGCCAGGCCGATGCGGCACAGATTGCCGAACTGACGCGATTGCTCGGCGGCCCTGAATTTGCCGCGCTCGCGCCGCGCTACGAGATACTTGGCGCCGATATGTTTGTGTATGAAATCAGCGTGCCTGGCCGCGCCCAGCCAGTCGTGACGATGGATGGGGCCGAAAACCCGACAGTGCTGACTGAGGTGCTTGGGCTGCTTGAGCAGCTGCGCAAAAGCGTGCGCTAGGCGTCACCGCACGCAGGTAGTGTTTCTACCTTCCTTCAATGTGTCGATGGTGTCGTAGCACGACACCATCGACACACTATTATCAACAAGTACCGCTCTGCCGAAGGCTAAAAACAGATTGTGGCTGTGGTGCCCATAAGCGAAAATCCCAACCCCATATTTGCGCGCTGCCCCCAGGTTCTGCTATAATACGCCCAGCGATGATTGGGCTTTTACTGCGCCGCCATACCAGGGCGGCGCTTTCTATGAACAGGAGCATTCTATGGCGACAACCTCGGATTTACGTACCAATATTATCATTCGCTATAACGGCGTGCTGCACCGCGTTGTTGAATTTCACCACCATGCACCAGGCAACTGGCGCGCAATGGTGATCATGAAGCTTAAGAATGTGCAGACCGGCAAGGTGATTGAAGATCGCGTGCGCGCGGGTTCGGATATTGAAATTGTGCGCGTCGATAAGCGCGCGATGCAGTTTCTCTATCGCGATGGCGAGACCTACCACTTCATGGATACTGAGTCGTTCGAGCAGCTTGAAATCAGCGAAAGCGATATTGGCGACCCGGCCAAATTCCTGAAAGATGGCGAGATGGCCGATATTCTGTTCTACGACGATAACCAGATTCTGGGTGTTGAGGTGCCGTTTTTCGTGACGCTAGAAGTGACTGAGGCGTCGGTGGCGGTGCGCGGCGATACCGCGACTAACATCACCAAGCCGGTGACGCTAGAGACGGGCGCGGTCATTCAGGTACCGGCCTTCGTGAACAAGGGCGATATGGTGCGGGTCGATACGCGCACCGGCGAATACATTGAGCGCATGAAGTAGGCGCTAGCCCACGCGCTCGATGACATAAATGCTGGCCGCCTGGCCGAGCACCATCACCGGGTACACCCTATGGCGCGCGAGCTTGCTTGCGCGCCGTAGCGATTCTTCGAGGCTGCGGCGGTCGGCGGTGAGCGCCACCAGCGGCGCGCCCGGCTTCAGCACGCGCTCCATCTCGCGCAGAAATGCCGGGTAGAGCTGGCGGTTGCCTTCGGCGGTACCAAGCTGCTTGCCAAACGGCAGATTTACCGCCGCCGCACTCACCGAACCCGCATCCAGCGGCAGGTCGCGTGCATCCCACTGCCGCACTGTAATCGGCTTGTAGCGCGGCCCGATATTGGCAAGCGCTGTTTCCACCGCTTCAGCGCGCGCGTCGCCGCCGAGCAGCTGCCGATAGCGCCCTAGCTGTGCGCGCTCGATCAGGATTGTGCCCGCGCCGCACATCGGGTCGAGAAAGGTGTCGGTATCCGCCGGGCGGGTGAGCCAGGCCAGCGCCGCCGCTGCCGAAGGCCGCAGCGAGGCTGGCAGGTGCGTGAGCTTATACTCGCGCTGGCGCATACGCTCGTCGCTCAGGCGCAGGGCGATGATTGCCTCGTCGGGCAGCAAGGTGAGCCAGAACTCAATGCCGCCATCTTCCACTCCTTGCCAGCGATGATCGCCGCGCTGCGCCAATCCACGCTCCAGTGCATGCTGAGCATCGACGCGACGATACGCGGTGGTGCCTACCTGCCGCGCGATGACGCGGAAACGCAGCTTGCCCTTGCCGCCGCGGCCGGGCGCAACCTGGCGTAGTAGCGTTAATGCTGGCTCGACTGTGGTGGTGCGCAGGCCGGTGCTTTCCAGGAGCGCCAGCGCCGCGCGCGTAGGCGGCGGGCGATCAAGGGTGGCAACCACGACAAACACATCTTCGGTGGTGCGTAGGGTAAGCAGCTCATGAACATCACCAGCATACTCGAACAGCACCATGCCATTTTTATCGGCGACCGTGCGGGTGCCACGGATGCGCGCGCCCTCAAGGGTGCCTGCGATCTCGTTGGCGGCGATCGCCTCGAAGCCGGGTTGGGTCTGGGCTAGAAAGAGTGGCCGTTGTTTGCGCATGGGTGGTGCTATTGCCTTGTTCAGGTAAGTGTCGGCAGCGTGGGCAGCACTGAAGAAAATTCATTCAGCACCGTTTGATCAACTGGGTCAGCCAGGTGCGCGGTGGCAGGTTGCAGCGCCGCGAGCTGGCGCACCGACGGATTCGGCAGCATCGCAAAGGCGGCGCGCAATAGCCCAATGTACGCAGCGATCAGATCTGCCGGGCCAGCAGGCGCGCTGGCGATCAGCATCAGGTCGGCATCAATGCGGCTGCGCGCCGCACCCCAATCAACTACCTCAGGCATCTCGATGGCAAGCTGTACGAGCTGCGCGACGCGCCCAGCGGCGGCACTGCGCTCGCCGGTAACGCTTGGGTGGGGCAGGCTGGCCGCCGGGGTAAGGGTAGGTGTGGTTGCGCCGATTCTACTGGTGATCACCGGCAGCGCCGCGCGCAGCAGCTCTTCTAGCTCGCGGGCATAGGTCATCCATGCGCCGATCTGCATGCGGAATGGGTCGGGCACATCGCGGCGGCGGCCTGCCAGCTCGCCGAGGGTGGCAATCCGGGAGTTGACATCGGGGAAGCGCCCGCGCAGCACCAGTGCTGTGCCGCGATCGATCGCCAGTAGCAGGGCTGCGTGCGCCGCTAGATCGTCATCGACCGTGCGCGCGCGGTGCTCGCTAATATCAAGCCCCATATGAAGCATCGTGTCGCGCGCCTCGATCTCGGCCGGGTCGCCATCGTGCCCCAGCACCCCCGCCGATTCGACCTGTGTGCCGGGGATTTGCCCGCCCAGCAAGCGCTGCAGCAGCGCTGCCGCAATCGGCGCGCGTCCGGTATCGGCAGCGCCAACAACTACTATCAATGCCATACGCTCAACCTTGTACTGTTCGTTCCGGCGCGATTATAGCACGGTGCGCCAATTGTCATCCATGTGGGCAGTACCATATCGCAAGCACGGCGGTACCTTTGCGCGATGGCACGCTGGCGTAGCGTAGGGTATAGTAATGGCAACTCCTTCTCACCCTCCTTCACCAGCAGACCCAGGTCGTATGACCTGGGTCTGCTGGTTTTTTATGCTTTCGCCAAACGAGCTATTCGCGCACAATCAGGCTGTGGCCCGTCATTTGCGGCGCCAGGCCAATACCCAGCATCTGCAAAATCGTTGGCGCAACATCCGAGAGCCGCCCACCCTCGCGCAGTTTCGCATGATCGAGGCCGACGCCCGGTGCCGCCACCAGAATGCACGGCACTTTATTGGTGGTGTGCGCGGTATGTGGCCCGCCCGTTTCGGGGTCAATCAGCAGCTCGGCGTTGCCGTGGTCGGCCGTGATCAGTGCTGCGCCGCCTTTCGCTACCACCGCATCGACAACCGCGCCAATGCAGGTATCCACCGTCTCTACCGCCTTAATCACCGCTGGAATGACGCCGGTGTGCCCAACCATATCGGCATTGGCAAAGTTCACGATAATAAAATCGTAGGTGTCGTCGGCCAGCGCCTTCAGGATGCCGTCGCGGATACCATAGGCGTTCATTTCAGGCTTGAGATCATAGGTTGCCACTTCCTTGGGCGAAGGTGCCAGGAAGCGATCTTCACCGGGGAACGGCTCTTCGCGGCCACCATTGAAGAAGAACGTAACATGGGCGTACTTCTCGGTTTCGGCCACATGGAGCTGCCGTAGCCCGGCGCTGCTGATCACCTGTGCCAGCGGCACTTCCACATCGGCATTCTCAAATGCGATCTGCACCGGCAAGCCTTTTTCATACTCGGTCATGGTCACATACAGCAAATCGCGCAGCAGGTCGCGTGCGAAACCGCTGAAATCTTGCAGCACGAATGCCTTGGTAATCTGGCGCACGCGGTCGGCGCGGAAGTTGAAGCAGATGATTGAGTCACCTGCCTGCACGGTTGCTAGCGGCGCACCATCTATCGTCACTACGGCTGGCAGAATAAACTCGTCGGTCACGCCCTCGTCGTATGAGCGCTGAATCGCTTCGCGCGCGCTGGCAGCCGGGCGGCCCACACCCGAAACCATCGCATCATACGCCATTCTGGTGCGCTCCCAGCGATTATCACGATCCATCGCATAGTACCGGCCGGTAACGGTTGCTACCCGGCCCACACCAAGTGCCTCGGCATAGCTCTGCAAATCGGCCATATACCCTAGCCCGCTCTGTGGCATGGTGTCGCGCCCATCGGTGAAGGCGTGAATATATACCTTTTCAAGACCGTGGCGTTTGGCTAGCTCAAGCAGCGCTTTCTCGTGGCTCAAATGGCTGTGTACGCCGCCCGTGCCGAGCAGGCCGATAATATGCAGCTGCGAGCCCTGTTCTTTGACATGGGCAATTGCATTATTCAGGGCATCGTTCTCGAAGAAGCTGCCATCCTCGATGCTGTTATCAATCAGCGTAATATCCTGCATCACCACAAAACCAGCACCAAGGTTGAGGTGCCCCACCTCGGAATTACCCATCTGGCCGGTGGGTAGTCCCACATTCTTCTCCGCCGCGCCGAGCAGGGTCCACGGTCGTGTCGCACGCCAATGATCGATATTTGGCGTCTTCGCGAGCTTAATCCCATTGCCCTCTACTGCATCGCGTTCGCCCCACCCATCCATAATCGCCAGCATCACCGGGCGTGGTCGCTTATGTTCGGTCACGTTGCTTCTCCCTACTATAGCTATAGCACAAGAAAAAACATCAGCACACCAGGCGTATTATACTACCTGGCAGGCTGATGGTTGAGTAAACGAGACGCAACTAGGGTTAGAGATACAGCCCTTCGGCGCGCTGATTAGCGCTTGCCAGCTCGACACCTGGCTGGCTGATCAGCATACGAATGACTTGCGATTGAGCGCGTACAACCAATGCGCCGATGCGCGGTAAATAGTTCAACTCGGCATTGGCGTCCTCATCGCTCGCCTGGCGCATCAGGCTGGCAGCCGCCTCAGATTGCGGGTCGTCCTGGCGTAGCAACAGCACAGCCTCTACTAGGTCGTGTGCATGGGCCGCATCGAGCTGGCGGGCCAGCGCCGGGTCAATATCTGCTTTCATCACTCAATACCTTTCGCTTGTATCTGAGTTATGGGGAAAGCAAGATGCGCACCAGGAGCGAACATAACTCATTGCTATTATACTGCGCTGCTTACTACATTTACTAGTAAATCTCACAGTTGCCGCTGCTCTACGCTTTTGTATCGCCAGTGAGAGCGGCCAAGGCGGCCGGTGGGTTCACCAGGCCATCGCCATAGCGCAGCGGGTCGCCTTCCAGCTGCACACAGGTCTGCCGAATTGCCAGCTCAATCTGGTCAACCGTGGCCTCGGGCTTGGCTTGCCAGAGTAGCGCAGCCAGCCCGGCAACGTGCGGGGTTGCCATTGAGGTGCCATCCATCGACTGGTAGCCGCCACCGGGTTTGGCCGAAATAATATGCACCCCTGGCGCAACGACATCGGGCTGAATCGGGTCCTGATCGCGATTGAAGCGCACGCTACTGCTGAAAGCCGCCACGTGTTGTGCCCGATCGACGGCGCCTACCGAGAGTGTTTCGGGGTAGTTGCCGGGTGAGCGGCTGGTGCCTTCGCCTTCGTTGCCAATAGCAAACACCGGCAGCACCCCCTGCTGGCGCAGCCGCCGTGTAATCACCAGGAAGCTTGCATCGTAACCGCGCCAGCCAAGCGACATACTCAGGACTTTGACATTATTTTCCAGCATCCACTCCATACCGCCGAGTACGCGCGCCAGCACGGCACCGCCCTCAACCACCAGCCCAGAAAAGAATTCGCACTCGGGTGCAACGCCAATCGAGCGCGTGCCCACTGCCTGCCCGGCGATGGTGCCAGCCGTGTGGGTACCGTGGACATCACTATCGTGCGGTTTTGCGTCGGCTACGCGGTTGCCGAGCATATCCCATTCGGCAAAGCCCGCTACGCGCCCTTTCAACGCCGGGTGGTTCACATCCACGCCAGTGTCGAGATGGCCCACGCGCACGCCTTTTCCAGTCAGGCCGCGATTCCAAAACTGGTCGATGCGCATGGCCTGTATTCCCCAGGTGAGGCTGCGGCGCAAGGTGGCGGCGGTGGTGCGTACTGGTCGCACAATCCCTACGGTGCGGCCAGCATAAATCGTTTCGATCGAGGGGTTGGAGCGCAGCCCGGCCAGCCCATCGTGATCGACATACCCCAGGCTAATGCCCAGGCGCACAAAATGCCGCACCGAGGGCTGGCCCGCATGCGGCACAGTACCGCTTGTGCGGCTTTGCAGCACCACCGGTGTGGGCAAGAAATGGTCGTCAATCTGCTCGAAATTGGGGCGACTGGCGGCAAGCACTGCCATTTGCCGATGGACTACGAGCACCTGGCTAAAGCCGTAGCGGTCGAGCTGCTCTTGCAATGCTGGATCCAATTGGGTTGCTCCGCTATAATTCTCGCTCATGGGCTTCGTAGCGCTGCCTGGAAGGTGTAAGCTCCCAGGCAGCTATGTAGCAGCGATGGAGGTGCTTACTTTTTCACTTTGCCGCGCTGCGCCTGCGGGGCAACTTTACCGCCTTTGCCATTGCCGCTTTTGGCGTTATTTGCTGAAGCAGGTGGCGTCGCCGCCGGCGGCACTGCCCGCCCGCGCGGTACATTCGGTTGGGCTGGACGCGCTAAGCCCGAGCCACCGGTGGCAAGTTGGGCCGATACTGACGGTGGTTGAGCTGATTGGGCCGGTTGCGCAGGCGCTGCGGCTGGCGTCGGTGGAGTTGATACGGCGCTGCTTGCATTCGCTTGTAGCAGCGCGAACAGCTCGCCCTCGCGGCCCTCGTGGCACTGCTTGAATTTCTTGCCGCTACCACACGGGCAGGGGTCGTTACGGCCAATTTTTGCGGCGGCTGGTTTGCGCACCGTTTTCGCGGACTTGGCCTGCTCCTCGGTTTCACCAGCGTGCTGGGCCTGGGCCAGGCGCTGCTGCTGCTCGGCGACGACCTGGCGCATGTATGCTTCGTACTGGAACGACACCGGGAGAATTTGGTACACAATGTCGCGTTGAATATTGTGCTTCAGCTCATCGAACATACTGTAGGCGTTGCGCTGGTATTCCAGCAGCGGGTCGCGCTGTGCGATCGCCTGCATGCCAATTTCCTGGCGCAGATCTTCCATACCTGTCAGGTAATCAATCCACTGGCGATCGATCGCGCCCAGCATCATGCGGCGTTCGACATAGCGCATATTCTCGGGCGCAATCGCCTCTTCCCGCGCCACATAGTCGTCTTCGATCTGCTCAAGCAGCAGCGCTTCGACCTCGGCGCGCGGCATTTCCAGCAGCGACTCAGGCGTAATATCGGCGGGCAGCAGCGGGTCGATCGTGCGCACGGCGCGCAGTAGCGCCTCGGTATCCCATTCCTCGCCCTCAGCTTCGGGCAGGTGCTGGTCGATTAGCGCGCTAACCTCTTCGCCAATCATCTGCAGAATTCGCTCGCGCATATCCTGGCCTTCGAGGATCGCGCGCCGGTCGGCGTAGATGATCGTGCGCTGCTTGTTCATCACATCGTCGAACTCGACGGTATGCTTGCGGTAGTCGAAGTTCTGGCCTTCAACCCGGGTTTGCGCGCCTTCGATCGAGCGGTTGATCAGCCGCGCCTCAATTGGTACATCATCCTCAACACCCAGCCGCTCCATAATGCCTTTGACGCGATCCATGGGGCCGAAGCGGCGCATCAGCTCGTCTTCGAGCGAGAGGTAGAAGCGCGACGAGCCAGGGTCGCCCTGGCGGCCAGCGCGGCCACGCAGCTGGTTATCAATGCGGCGGGCCTCGTGGCGCTCGGTGCCAACAATATGCAAGCCGCCGAGCTCAAGCACTTCTTTGCGCTCGTTCTCGGTGACCTGGCGTGCTTCGGTGAGCGCCTCTTTGATCTGCTCAGGCGTGGCTTCTTCGATCTTGATATTCTTGCGATCAAGAATTTCTTCAATCAGTCCATCGGGGTTGCCACCAAGCAGAATGTCGGTGCCACGACCGGCCATGTTGGTGGCGATCGTTACGCTGCCCATGCGGCCAGCCTGGGCCACAATGTGTGCCTCGCGTTCGTGCTGCTTGGCGTTCAGCACGGCATGTTTCACCCCGTTGCGCTGCAACAGGTTGCTCAGCCGCTCCGAGGTTTCTACCGATGTGGTACCAACCAGCACTGGCCGCCCGATGGTTTGCATGTCTTTGATTTCGTGCAGCACCGCATTAAATTTGGCCTGCTCAGTGCGGTAGATCTGGTCGTCGAGATCCTGGCGTACCATCGCGCGGTTGGTGGGAATTACTACCACGTCAATGTTATAGATTTTGCCCAGCTCTTCGCGTTCGGTGTAGGCCGTGCCGGTCATGCCGCCGAGCTTTTTGTACATGCGGAAGTAATTTTGGAACGTAATCGTCGCCAGGGTCACATTTTCCTGCTTAACGGCGACATTCTCTTTGGCTTCAACTGCCTGGTGCAGACCGTCGCTCCAGCGCCGCCCCGGCATTTTGCGGCCAGTGAACTCATCGACAATCACGACCTCGCCGTTTTCCACCACATAGTCGTGGTCGCGGTGGTAGATGAACTGCGCCTTCATGGCGTTATCGAGGAAGTGGGTGAGCTGATAGTACTTTGGATCGTACAGGCTCTCGTTCTCGGGAATGCCGAGCGCGCGCTCCATTTTGGCAATGCCCTCGTCGGTGAGCTGAATGCCTTTGCTGCGCAGCTCGATCATGAAGTCGCCGTCGGGCTCGATGCCATCTTTCTTCACCTGGTCGGGGGTGACGCTGCTGGCCTTGAGCATAGGCACCAGCCGCGCAAAGTTCTTATACTCGGCGCTGCTCTCCTGCGAGGGGCCAGAAATAATCAGTGGCGTGCGGGCTTCGTCGATCAGAATATTATCGACCTCGTCGACAATCGCGTAGTGTAAGGGGCGCTGCACCAGCTGGTTCAGCTCAACCACCATATTGTCGCGCAGGTAATCGAAGCCGAATTCGTTATTGGTACCATAGGTAATATCGGCGGCATAGGCTTCGCGGCGTGCGCAGGGCCGCCAGTGTACCAGGCGTTGATCTTCCTGATTGGCATCTGGATCGACGTAGGCCGGGTCGAACAGCGCCGAATAATCGTGGGCAATAAACCCGACGCTCAGCCCTAATCGGTGGTAGATTGGGCCCATCCAGCCCGCGCCGACTTTCGCCAGGTAGTCGTTGACCGTGACGAGGTGGCAGCCCTTGCCCTCGAGCGCATTGAGATACAGCGGCAGGGTCGCCACCAAAGTTTTGCCTTCGCCGGTCTTCATTTCGGCAATTTTGCCCTGGTGCAGCACAATGCCGCCAATCAGCTGCACGCGGTAGTGGAACTGGCCAATCTCGCGGCGCGCGGCCTCGCGCACGGTGGCAAATGCCTCGTGTAAGAAATCATCGAGCGTTTCGCCATCGGCCAGGCGGGCCTTGAAGTCGGCGGTTTTGGCGCTCAACTGCTCGTCGCTCAGCGCCTTGTATTCGCCTTCCAGCGCTTCAATCTCATCAACAATCGGCGTGAGCTGCTTGACCACGCGATCATTACTATCGCCAACGATCTTTTTCAGAAAATTAAACATCTATGCGTACTCCATCGCTAGTTGGGAGTTGCGAGCCAGCCGGGAGATCTGCCCGCGCTGGTTATTGGTAGCCCTTCTCGCAAAGGCGCCCCCCGGCAAGTGTGCGCGAGGAGCGGCATACGGCAGGCACTGAGCGCGCTGTCAGGCGGCGCATCAGAGGATATTATACCCGAGGCGCGGCGCGTTCGGCAAGTATAAACATTACCAAACGGCACAACAAAGCGGGCCACGCAACCGCGCAGCCCGCCCCAAATCCCGTTTATGCGGCCTTTTAGTTGTTCAGCGCCCCCGAGGCAGCTGCCGCGCCCAGGCCAATTGCCCCAAGAATCGACGCGACCACAAATCCAATAAGCAGCTGAGCCAAGAATGCCAGCACCATAGTGATAATTGCCTTGTTCTGATCCAGGTTCATGCTTGCCCGTACTGCCAGGTAGCCCAGGTAAATGCCATAAATACCCAACGCAATCGATACCGGGAAGGCGAGGCATGCAAATAATACGTTGCTGCCAATAATGCCGTTGACTGCCAGAATTGGTGCCAGGTAAAGCGCGATAGTATAGAACACTTCATCCTGGGTACCCGTGCCGCCCTGCCGTTTGCCAACCATGTAGATCAAAAATGCTGAAACGTAGAAAGAAATCAGCGGGAGCGCAAGACCACCGACCAGCCCGCCAATTGCCCCGCGTACACCACCGCCAATCAGGCCGAAAATCGCCGATAACACTGCGCCGACAGCTGCGGCCACTGCCACGTAAATTAGCGCCTCGCGCTGGCCACCGCGCCGCTCGAACTGCTCGAACGATTGAACGCTCGGCTTGGTCAGTACCGTGATACTTTGGTTGAGCATGTCGCCGATTGAAACACCCTGAACGATCATAGCCGGGTTCTCCTTTGCAACGTACAGTGAAAGACTACGAACGGACACCTGTGCCAGATAACCGATGCCGAGGAAAGAAAAACTCCTTTCTGCTGCGATTGTACATCGGTGTAGTAGTACAAAAGCTTGCAGTTCGGTTACATTCGTTGAACAATCGCTCTGGCACAAGCCAGGGGTTTAGTCGTCGCGCGGCTGGCGGTAGGCAGGCCCGCTTGGCGGGCGCGGCGGTCCCGAAGGGCGTGGCGCATAGGTTACCCGCGGGTCGATCACCTGTACACCTGCCGGTGGCTGCACGCCCGGCCCATAGGTATAGAAGTCGTTCCAGGGCTGGTAGTGGGTAAAGTAATTATCGTAGTGCTTTACGCTGCCATCGGGCATTGTGACGGTACGAATATAGTTTACATCCATGCCTGGCCGCCCGTGAACAAGCTGCTTCACTTGCCCTGCACGCAGCTCTTTGTCGTACTGCCAGGTGGCTTTGCCCGGCTGTGTCACATGTTTCGTAAATGGCCCCTGATAGCTTACCTTGCGGCCATCGGGCGTGCCCCACAGCTCGAAAGTGACTGTCGAAGCGTCTAAATCGGCGGAGCTGGCAATTGTTACCGGCCCGGCCGTGTCGTTGCGCCACTTAAAATCACGGGTTGGGCTGAACACGGTGGCATCGAAGCCAAGAATGTTCTCGTAGAAATAGACCACATATGTATGCCCGGCGCGGTCGGTAATCTCCATCCCAGCATTCGAGGCCGCGCGGAACAGTGTGGTGGCAACCTGGCATAGCCCGCCGCCAACCACTTTTTCCAGCTTACCGCCAACAATCGCGTAGCCCTCGACAAACCCTTCTTCCTCGCTGAAGTTGCCTGCGCTGAGGAATGAGTGCTCCTGGCCGGGCTGCACCACCACGCCATCGAAAAGCGCAGTGGCGCGGGCAATATTACCGCGGCGCTCGGAGGCGGAAGTGCGGAAGCCGGTGGTTGCCTTGCCCAGCAGCAGCATCGGTTGGGCCGGGACGATTGCCGCCTGTGCGGCGGGGCGCTCGTTAAGCAGCTGCCGCCCAAGCTGGCTTAGCTGCACTTCGTAGGGTGTGCCCGCATGCTCGGGGTGATATTCAAAGCGCGCGCGCTCGAAATACTGCACAACATAAAACTGACCATCCAGCGGGTTGATCTCGCCGAACTCTTCCGAGATTGGGTAGCCAAACGTCGCCAGCCCGCCGCGCCCGCGCCAGAACCCGCGAAACGCGCCGCCGAGGGTATGCCCACTTTCGGGGAAGAAGGTATGGTCGCCACCAGGGTCGGCGGGTAGCCACTGGAAGGCTGGCTCGGTGCGACCTTCGGTGAAATGGCGACCCACGAGCGTCAGCGATACGTAAAACTCGGGCGGTAGCTCGGGGTGCAGCTCGAAGCGCGCCCGCTCGAAATACTGTACCTGCATGCCATCTTCGACAAATACTTCGGTAAGTGGCAGGCCAAAAATATCCAGCCCACCTTGAGTATCGTAGAAGCGTTTAATTGCTCGGCCAATATTGTGGCCGGTTTCAGGGAAATAGGCATACGCGGTGCCTTCAGCGGTGGGCGGGGCCGGTGCTATTGGTGCCGCCTCAGCCGGTGTGAACGACCAGGTGGCGAGAATGCAGGCGATGGCGAGCAGCAACAGCATACGGTAGTGCATACGAGCCTCAAATGATACGTACTGCTAATGTAGCCGCACAATAACGTCAATAATGCCATTTTAAGCGGATAGCAGCGCCTAGCGATACGAAATACTTAAGTGTGTTTTTAGTATAGCATGAAAGCGCGAAACCACCAAACCTTAAACGTTCTATGCGCCTAACTCATGGAGTATGGTGTTTGCGGTGTCGTCGGTGCCGCGCAAGGCCGCGATCTGGACAGCGATCTCGCGGGCCTGGTTGCGCTGCCGCCCGCGCAAGTAGGCCGCGCACAGCATGACGAGCGCTCGTTCATCGCGTGGGTCGCCAGCCAATGCGCGCTGGCAGCATGCTACCGCATCGGCCAGATCGCTACGCCCAAGCGCCAGCGCGGCCAGCCCGCGCCATGCTGGGGCCAGCTGCGCATCGAGCGCAACTGCGTACTGAAGCTCGGTTCGTGCGCGCGCCGTATCGCCCTCGTCGCGTGCTAGCAGCCCACGGCACAGCGATATAAGCGCGGTGTGAGCGGTGGTAGATGCGCGCTGTGCCTGTAGTGCTTCGAGGCTGCGTAAGGCCATGCGCAAAGCGTACCCACCGAGCGCAAGTGGGTCGTCGGCGGTAAGCAGCGCCTGAACATACGCCTGGTGGGCCGCAGGTTCGTGGGGCAGCCCGGCCACGGCGCGGCGCAGCGGCTCGATTGCCTCGCGCGCCAGCCGCGCATCGAGGTAGGCCTGCCCCTGTTTCAGCAGTGCGGCGGCCTGTTCGCTAGAAATGGTTTCGCCCCGCTCTTCGGCCATATCGGCGCGCGCTAGCTCTTGCAGGTGGCGAAGCGCTTCGAGCCTGCCCGTATCATACAGCCCCTGCCGAAAGCTAATCAACAGCATATCGTAGCGCGCGCGGCGCTGTTCATCGCGCAATATGCGCCGGGCCACTTCTAGCTCGTTCACCTGCGCGTCGCGCTCTTCGGGGCTGTAACCCGGAGCAAGCAATATTGCCTTTTGCTGCGCCAGGCTTGCCGCGTCAATATCTGCCGGGGAAGGTGGCCCGGCAGGTAATATCGGCCCGCCGCTATAGTTCCCATAGGTGTTATCGAACAGCCCGCCAACGCCACCACGAGTTCCGAAAGGTGTGGGCGGCGCGGCGATCGGCGCGGTAGCGAGCAAATGCTCAGCGTTCAACCCAAGCAGCGCATAATAATCGATTGGTTCGGCTGGCGGTGGGCCAGATGGTTCGGGCGGGCTGGCGGGGGCCTGCGGCGTGGCTGGTGCAGGCATACCGCAGAATGAGCAGCGCTGTGCTGCCTGGGGCAGTGGCGCGGCGCAGCCAGCGCAGCGTAGCACGGTGTTGGTTACTGGTGCATTGCTTGCCCGCATCTCGTCGTAGGTCGCGCGCAACTGCGGGTCGGTTAGCACCCGCCCGGCCAGCTCAAGCAGCGCAAAGCGGCGGGCCGGTTCGGCTGCAAGATGCGCGGGGTCGTCGGGGAAGAGTACCCGCAGCTGGCGATAACGCCGCGCAATCGTGCGTGTATCGGCCAGCTGCGCCACGCCAAGCAGCAGGTAGAAATCGAGGCCATTGGCAACGGCGCGCGCTATCTGTGGTGTGCCAAGATCCAGGCCACGAAACATCCCGCGCGTAAGCGCCCCGCAGGATGTACAGATACCATCATCGTCGAGCGGTGCCGCACAGGAAGGGCAAGCAAGCATAGGTGTGTATTCCTGCATGAACAGTTGTGTTCAACGATACGATTTGCACCAACGCAGCGGGCCGCGCTACTGCTGAAAGCGCAGCAGCAGCTTCCCAATCACAACCTGATCACCATCGCGCAGCGGCTGTGGCTGGCGCGGCACCAGGCGTTGGCCGTTAAGCACTGTGCCATTGGTGCTGTCCAGATCTTCGATATATACCTGCCCACCTTGTACCGCGAGCCGCACATGGCGTCGGCCAACGCCATTATCGAGTGCGCCATACGGGGCCAGATCAACATCCGGGTAAAAATTGCTCACCGGGTCGCTTCGGCCAATAATGGCTTGTGCCGCTGCTGGTAACGGCACAGCCGCCCCACTACTAGCCACAATAAGCTGGCTCGGTGACAGCACCATGCGTGCTGGGGCAACGGGCGGTGGCGTATAGGCTGGTGCCGGTGGCGGCGTATAGGCCGATGCAGGCGGCGCAGCAGGTGGCACCGCTGGCGCTGCGACAGGTGGCGGCGCGTAGCTCGCTGGCTGTGGCGGCGGGTAGTTGGGTTGCGGTGGCACCCCGCCGGCATAGGTTGGCGCGGGCGTAGAAGCAATGGGCCGGGCTGGTGCATTAAGTGGTGCGCCGCAATTATCGCAAAATGCCTCGCCCGGAATAGCCGCCGCGCCGCATTGCGGGCACATTAAGCCCGCCGAGCCCGCTTGCACTGCGGGCGCAGCAGTAACCGGCTGGGCGGCTGCCGGTANNAACTGGTATCGCTGGCAGCGTTGGCGCAGCGGATGATGCTGCCGGAACGGGAATAAGTGCCGCGCCGCACTGGTCGCAAAAGCGCGCATTTGCGGGGTTATCGACCCCACATTGAGGACAGAAGGGCATATGCAAAACCTCTTTTATCATTTGTACTCGATTTAGAAGCTACTTGAATTATACGCCAAAAATAACGGGGCAGTTGCGGCGGTTATTCGTAGCCGTAGCGTATATGCCGAGGAATGGGCGTTCAGCTTATGACTAGAGCGCTCCTATCAGGAAAGCACAGAATGAATAGGGGTACAACCAAAGACGGTTGGAAAAGCCAATTCACTTTTGCATACTTAGACCTTACGCTGTTGAGCACTATCGCCGGTAAACGCAAGGAGCTATGACTATGTCGCTTATCGACGTTGAGGATTTACAGAAAACTTTCAAAATTGCCACCCGTCAATCCGGTCGCCTTGGTGCCCTGAAAGCCTTGGTATCGCGCGAATATCGCGACGTGCGTGCCGTCGATGAGGTATCGTTTGCGCTCGATGCGGGCGAGATGGTTGGCTACATTGGCCCGAATGGCGCGGGTAAATCGACAACCATCAAAATGCTCACCGGCATTCTCGTGCCCAGCGGCGGGCGCATTGTTGTTGATGGGCGCGTGCCGCATCAGCAGCGCGTTGAGCATGTCCGCCAGATCGGCGTAGTATTTGGCCAGCGCACGCAATTGTGGTGGGATCTGCCAACGATCGAGTCGTTCGAGCTACTGCGCCATATCTACCGCCTGCCCGAAGCACGCTGGCGCGCCAACCTCGACGCGTTTACCGAATTGCTCGATCTCGCGCCCTTCCTCGAAACTCCGGTGCGCCAGCTTTCGCTCGGCCAGCGCATGCGTGCCGACCTGGCAGCCGCGCTATTGCACGATCCGAAGATACTGTTTCTCGATGAGCCGACCATTGGGTTGGATGTGGTGGCGAAGGAGCGCATTCGCCAGTTTCTGCTGCAAATCAATCGTGATCGCGGCGTGACGGTCATTCTTACCACGCACGATCTGGAAGATATTACGCGGCTGTGCCAGCGAGTGGTGCTGATTGACCATGGGCGCGTGATCTACGACGGTGGCATCGAGCAGTTGCGCGCCCGGTTTGGGCACAGCCGCACCCTGGTGGTTGATTTCGAGCAGGAAATACGCGATGTACAGGTGCCATTCGCCGCGCTGGTGCGCCGCGAGGGGCCGCGCTCCTGGCTGCGCTTCGAGCGCGATACCACCACCGCGGCGGCGCTAATTGCTGAGATATCGGCGCGCTACCCGGTGCGCGATCTGACGCTTGAGGAACCAGCGATTGAGGGCATTGTGCGCGGTATTTACGAAACTGGTAGCGCCGGGTAATCGGAATTAAACTGCCGTCTGCTTTAGCGCATGTGATAGGCTTGCAGGCCGGAATATAACAACAATCAGAATCGACCACACCATCACCACAACACTCATAATGATTGCGACAGTGCCCTGGCCTGCGGCTGATGCCGTGATAAAATTAAAAGCGCCGTGCCACATCATCGTAGCGAATACACTGCCTCTGGTGCTGTTATACAGCCAGGTCAAAACAATCGCCCCGCAGAGGATGCTCATAGCAAAGCCAGGAAACCCAACAGCGCCCATCGCCCGAAAGTTCGGCAAGTAGAAAAAGAACGGTACATGCCAGAATGCCCAGACAACACCGAGCAGTAGGGTGGCTATGAATGCATTATGGTGCTGCTGAAGCCGGGGCAGGGCAAAGCCGCGCCAGCCTGTTTCTTCGCCAATGCCATTGGTGCAGATCCAGAGCGGCCAGGCAGCAAGGCCAAGGTACGGAAGGAAATTGACCGTCCCGAGCGCGCGTAAGCCTGGCGGATCGCCACCCAGCGCAACCAGGCCCAACGCCAGCAACAGATATAACCCAACGGGCGAGAGTATCGCGAACAGCAGCCAGCCCAGCCCGATATTCCAGTGGGAAACCCGCCTCATTAGCCGCTGTACTCCTTCTGCCCCATCGATACTCCAGGTTACTAGCAGAGCCGCGAGCGCTGGCCCGAAGGCGGTGAGGTAATGTAGCCATAATGGCAAGGCAACTGGGAGCATCCCCTGGGCTGAAGCGGCCAGCGGCAGACCAATAACCCACGCAAAGGCATAGGCTGCTAATAGGCCGCCAACGGGTGGTGCTGTACTATTGCGCGCAGCCCAGAGCGCATCGGTGGGCGTTGTATAGCTGCCATGGAACCCCCCCTCCAATATTGGAGCTAGTGTACTGTGGTGCCGAGCTATACAGGTGAAGAAATGACTACACTGAGGGAATCTTGCCGTACAGGTCGTAGCAATGTGATCTGTGGCGCGTTAAGCGCGCTGGGTTGGGATTGCGCGTGCCAGTGTGTTGTGTTGCCCGCTATGAAGTGTGAGGTGCTGAGCGCAGCGCAGCGGGGTGAGGTATACATTAGGCAACCGCCCGTTACCGAGAACTTAGCTTGCAAGTCTGCGCAGCAGCTTTGCCCCGCGCGCCCGCATGGCTGGCGTACCGGTGCGCGTCAGTTCAGCGATACGCTGCAGTACCTCGTCGGTGCGCTCGGGCGCTTGCGGTATAAGGTCGCACAGGGCTTGCATCGCGCTCGTTTTCACAATACTGCTGCTATGCGCGAGGCAGGCCGCAACTGCGGCGAAAATGTGTGGCAGTTGCGTTGTATCCCAATGAACACGCGGGCACATTTGCAACAGGTGCCACAGCAGCTCCTTCGGCTGGGCTGGTTCGAGCAAAGCTAGCAGCGGCTGTGCGTATGGTGCCAGGCAGGCGGCATTCGCGCGCGAAGCCTTCTCAAGGGCGTCGGCGCAGCGCATCCGAACGACGGGCACGCCTGAATACAGCCCAGCCACAAGCTCGGGCACAATAGTCGGGTCGTGCGCAGCCTCGCGCGCAATCGCATCGGCGGCACCCGTCGAGCGCAGATCACCGCCTAGAAGCCGCTCAGGGATGGTTCGTAGTGCCATTCGAGCATCTCCCGCGCATATGCCCTGGTCATAGGTGTGAAGCGCACGGTGGGCAGTCAGGTCGATTAGGCATTTTCTACCCTGAAGACAGGGTAATCGGCGGCGATTGCGGCAAATGCGCTAATTGGCGCATCTTTGTCGATTGCAACATGCGGGCGCGCACCGGGGGCAACGCGCAAATAGGCCTTCAAAATAGGGGCGCGTATCTGCGTCTCTACCTCTACAAGGCGAACTGATTCGCGCTTGCCATGCCGCAGCACTGCGTAACCCTTCGCTGCGCGAATATTTTTGACCCAGTTGGCGTTCGGCCCTAACATCGATACCAGGTAGCGTTCGCCATTCACCACGACCATTGCCAGGGGAAAACGTACTACATTGCCAGATATTCGCCCCATCACCTCAAGGGTAACCATATAATTAGGGAAGAACCCCCACGAGTGAACAGCCGCCCACCCACTGTTAAGAATTTTGGCTAATGTATGCGGACGCCCACCGCGGTAAAGCCAGCGCTTAAATGCCATTGTGATACCAATTCTTTCAGTGATACGAGTGACGCGGTCGCCCGCGTTTAAGGAATAGTGCCTGCGGCAGCAAGGTACCAAACTGTTTTTTGTGTTCCGCTGTTGGCGCGAAGCGCCAACAGCGGAACACCATGATACAAAAGTACCGCGCTTCCGCAGGCCAAAAGGCCGACCGCGTCACTCGTGTCAGTGACAGAACATACGCGGTAGACATGTTCGCTGGGGGCAGCGCAGTACGTTTTATCTTTTCGCGTGTGTGTTCGCACATAGCGAAAAAATACACACCAAATACGGTCGAAATACTATGCTGCCGCAAGTACCATGTATGTCCTTTCAGTGATACGTTGTGAAGCACAGGCGCGCTCGATGCGTGTGATATGTGTTTCGCTTTTCGCGGAAGCTAATTAGGGTGCTCAACCGAAAAACGCCATGTTGCTTTGCGCATCGCCTGGTTGTAGCTAGCAAAGCTATTATATGCCTCACAGGGTTGCAGATACAGTTGCGCTTCAGGCATTGTTTGTTAAAGCATATGAATCGAACGTTAGCGTTCCGCTAAATTGTGGAACGACAGGCTTGCATTGTGGAACGACAGGCTTGCATCGTG
>JAFEAS010000079.1:24259-66837 GCA_018266315.1 Chloroflexi bacterium SZAS-1
TTGCATCGTGGAACGACAGGCTTGAATCGCGGAACGAAGCGGCTGAATCGCGGAACGACAGGCTTGCATCGAAGAATGGGCCGGGCATATCGTGCGTTGCTTGCCCCACGCAGCCGTGCTTGAATACGTTAGAACTTTCGCGTCCTTGGTAATTTTTACGCTGCGCGCAAAAAAATTACCAAGCATAAATGAAGAAAGTACCTTGCTGCCGCAGGCAAAAAATCCGCTAAGCGAAAGTTCTATACTTGCTCGTCACGCGCACCTGCGGAGCGCCTACGCGCGTTTGTGCGCTACCCAATATGCGCGCAACACATTACGTACTATCACGCGCTCGGGTGGGCTGATCAGCAGATAGACCAGAAGGTAGGTTATTCCGGCAAGCCCACCGAGCAGGCCAAGCTCAAGCAGTGTTGATAGCGCACTGATCTGATGTCCCAGGTAAAGTAGCAGACCGGTTGGGAGCGCAGGAATCAGCGCTGGCAAAAGCACCGAGCGCAGCCAGGTTAACACCGAAACGCGCAGGGTACGAAGCGCATAAGGTAACACAAAGCAAAAAACCTCAAAAACCGTGGGAATGCAGGTACCGAGTGCAACACCAATGACCCCGAATTGCGGTAATAGCAGAAGCGAGAGGCCAAGGTTTGCCGCCGCCGTCATCATCGAAATAATCGATAGCGGGTGATGTTTTCCCATCCCTTGTAATACTTGCACCGCAGGCCAGTTACTCATATCGAGCACATTGGACAGCGTTAATATCAGTACAATCGGTGCTGCCACAGCGAATTGCGGCCCAACCCACAGCCGTAAAATCGCATCGGCCAGCAGAATGATCACCAGCCCGACCGAGGTAATTGCTGCCAACGCCAGGCGCGAGCTGGTAACATACAGCTCACGCAGCTGTTGCTGTTCGTTCCCAGCATGGAGCTCCGAGGCCACCGGCATCAGCACCTTCACAAACTGGTACGTGAGCAGCTGCGCAACGTCGCTCAGGCGGCGGCCAAGCGCATATGGCGTAATTGCGGCAAGCGGCAGGCGGGTGCTGATCACCAGTTCGTCGGTTTTTGAAGTGAGCTGGCTGGCAATATTTACCAGAAAGAGCGACCAGCTAAAGCGGCCTACTTCGCGTACCAGGCTGCGCTGCGCCCGGCGCAGGTCGATGGGCATATCGGGCGCGCTGCGACGAATGAGGAGGTAGCTGGGAATCTGGCTCAGTATATTGACCAGCATATTGGCAATGATCATTCCCGGCAATCCCCAGCCCAGGTTCACCGCCGCGATCATACTGCCGATGCTCAGCAGTGTACCGCCAACCACAATTGCATTCGCCTGATCAAAGCGCTGTAACCCCCGCAGAATTGCATTCGACGCTACGCAGGGGATGCCCACGCCAACCGCAACCGCCGAAATAAGCATCAGCTGGGCAAGGTCGGCCTGCTCGGCGGCGTTCAGGTGCATGTGCCCAGGCACCAGCAGCGCCAGCAGTACGCATAGCAACATTGCCAGCATGCCCAGCCCAATATAGAGCCACAGCGCCGTCGCAATCAGTGCCGATGCGCGTTGTGGCTCGCCCTGCGCTTTGAATGCCGCGACATAATGGACAATGGCGTTCGCAATCCCCAGATCGAGCAGCCCAGCATAGCCCACAATCGCACTTACCAGTACCCACAGCCCATACCTGCTGCTACCAAGATGCTCAATTAGAAAAGGCGTGAGCAGTAGCCCACCCGCCAGCACCACAATCTGGCCGATATAATTACTTATTGTATTAATAGCGATACGGCGGCCAACCGTTTTCTGTGTCATGCGTGTGATCGCTCGCTGCGTTGCCATATGAGCCAGTGTGTAGCGCCGGCCACAATCCCCAGTGCATAGGCTACACTTGCCTGCGCCTCGCGCTGATTGCGCCGAAGTAGGCTGATGCTACGCTTTGTATTGCCAACCAGGCTCCGGGCCATACGCCGGGCCATGTATGAATCGCGCAGGTTCAGGTACTTGGCGTAATAGGCACCCTGGCCATAGCCATAATACCAGTGCAACCTGGCATAATCGCGCAGTGGCCGCCAGGCCCGATGCACCACAGTAGCAGTGGGCACATAGTGAATCTGGTAGCCCGCCTCAAGCAGGCGAAAACCGAAATCGTTATCTTCGGCGCCATGGAACGGGCTGCCTGCACCCAGGCGCTCATCAAACAGCCCTACCGCATCGAGGGCACTGCGCCAGAAGGCCATATTCATTGGGAATAGCACGTCGCGGTTAATCCGTCCCTGGTAGATCGCTGGTTCGGTGTCGGTAATTGTGCTGGGGGCAAATCCCCCGGCTTGCTGTTTTTCGGGCAACACCCGCCCGGTGACCACTGCCATTGGCCCGGCTGCCACCAGATTGCGCGCCAGGGTTTCAAGCCAATCGGGCTGCACCAGCACGTCATCATCGGTGAAGGCCAGCAGCTCGTATTGGGCGAGTCGCAGCGCCTGGTTGCGCGCCGGGCATTCACCACGTACCAGCGTTTGTGTATAGCGAATGCTACAGCCTGGGTGGGTAAGGCGCGATAGCCCCGGATGTGCCACCTCGCTCTGATCCATAATAAAAAGCTCGTGGGGTAGCACCGACCCTGCCAGCACTGAATGCACACTTTCTTCAAGCAGCTGGGGGCGGTTATACGAGCAAATAATGAGTGAGATCGGCGGCAGGTCATTGCTCATGGGTGTTTGGTTCATCGCTTGTTTTGGTTGCTTGCACAGCAATAATCAACGGAAAAAAGGGATCGTGGTATTGAAGTTCGGTGGGTTCAAGCTCTTCGCTGGCCATACCGCTTAAAAAGGCGATCGTACTGAGCACATTTCCATATGTCTGGATCGTAATTTGCCCTGGCTGAAAATGTTTTTCAAGCAACATCCGGCACGAAGCCGCAGTAAAACGCCAATATTCCTGGCTTAGCCCATACCGTGGCGCAAGCCGACTAATACATGGTACCGTCATCAATAACACACCGCCGGGGCGCAGCACCCGCCAGGCGTGATAGAGCGCCGCCGCTGGATCGGCAATAAATTGCAATGTCTGGGTGAGAATAAAGCAATCAAAGACATGATCGGCAATACTGTTAGCCGCCATCAAATCGGTAATAATGGTTGCAGCGCGGTTGCGCCGATCGATATCGAGCACTGCTGAGGTATGGACACCACTGCCAAAGCGCCTGGTATAGGCATTATTCTTCATCTCAAGCACGTGCCCGCGAATAGTGCTGCGGTAGCGCGCAAGAAACCCTTCGATGTAGTAGCGGTCAACCGGTGTGCCTCGGTCGAAGCCCCATTCATCACTCAAGGGCTGTAGCGAACGTAGGGTGCCCAGGTGGGCGGGCCGCTGAAGCCGCCGCACGCGGCGTGGAAGTTGTGAAATCCAGGTTGGGTACGGCATAGGCTATCTTTCTACCGATTGGTGTGGCCGAAAAGCGCCATCTCAGTGCGCCAGAGATCAACGAACAGGCTGCTTTCAAGCTGCGCCCGCGTGGGTGTTCCGCCACAATCGGCCTGCATATGGGTATATTCCGAGCGCGCATGCAGCACCCATGTGAAGGGCCACAATACGCGCAATACATCGCTGTTGAGCCCGGTAACCTGGGCATAATGCGCAAGACATCGGTGTACCAGTGCGCCAACCGGGTGCTGGCGATCGCGCAGGCGCAGGTAGCTTGCGCGGAACTTTTTGCTCTCCATCGCTTGTTCGTGCGTGAAGATCAGGTAGCTCAGGAAATAGATCAAATCCAGGCCAGGCAGCCCCTGTGGCTCGGCGGATTCCCAATCGAGCACAATCAGCTGGTTATTGCGATCGAGCAGCACGTTCCAGGGCGAAAAATCGCGCTGTTCAAAGGTTGTGGGCAGCACACCGACGCGCTGTAGGGCCGCTTCCAGGTCATCAACACGCTGCACATCAATAACGGCACCAAAATGGGTTTTGAAGAATGCGAGTGCGGGCTGGGCAATGCGTTGTATCCAATCGTTTGTGGCTGGCCCATATACCAGCGCGCTTAGCCAGTCGCTTGCGCGCATTGCATAGCTCGCCAGGCTCTGCGCAGTAAGTAGCGAATAGAGAGGCTTGCCCATCAAGGCATGTTCGGTAAGCTGGCCGGTCTGCTCATTCCAGTGCAACACTTCTGGCACACCGGCTAAGGGCACCGGGCGTAGCTGGTGAAGCAGCTGCAAGGTACGGGCCTCGCGGCGCAGCGGCTCAACCGATGCGGGCACGCGTGGATATTTCACCACCGCCACGGGTTCAGGCTGCTGTTCGTGAAATAGCAGTCGCACAACTTTGTTCACACTGCGCGCACCACCAGTGAGCAAAAGTGAGGAAACCCGGCTGGCCGCGATACCATTCTCGTGTAGCATAGTGATGAGCGGTGCTTGTTGCCCATTGGGACGCCGCGCCGTTACCTGCAATGGCGCCACCACCCCGGCGCGATAGGCCGCCTGCCACAGATAGCGTAGCGCTGTGCGGCGTGTGGTAATACGCTTCGAGCGCGTGGCAGGCCGTAGCGCCAGAAATGCCCGAATGGCGTGTGGCGCATCGACGGGTAGCCAGAAGGAAGGCGGGCGCGTGCCTGGCACGGGCCAGGCCCAGTAGCATGCAATATCGACAAAGCCAGCCTGCGTAAGCGCATGCCGCACGGCTCGTTCGCCGCCCATTGGGAAGCGCCACTCGCCATATAGCTCGCCGCCTGTCTGTAAAGCCGCAAACGCCTGAGCCAGGCGGGCGCGGGTTGGATTCTGTACCACCGCCAGATCAGCGGGCGGCGCTGGCTGAAGATCGAACGCCTGGATCGCTTGCTTCAGCGAACTCTGCCCGGCTGGCAACAGGCTGCACACACGGCGCGGCGCTGGTTCATGCAGCAGGAAGCGCCAATCGAGGCGGCGCAGCCAGCGGTTACGTTCGCGTTCGGGGGTGTCTGGCGCAAGCTCAATCATGAGTACCTCGGGCACGCGGCCAGCAATTCCTCATAGTGGGCCGCAACCTCTGCCACCATGGCCTGCTGCGAAAACGAATGCGTGAAGCGCTGTATGGCCGCCACGCCCATCCACTGCTGCATTGCTGGTGCGGCCAGCAGCGCGCGGATTGCGCGGGCCAGCTTAGGCACATCGCCCGGCGGTACCAGTATACCGGTTGTGCCATGTACCACGGCTTCATCATTCCCGCCAATGGCGCTGGCAATCACTGGCTTCGCGGCAGCCATGGCCTCGAGCAGTGCCAGCGGAAAACCCTCGTACTGTGATGGCAGCACCAGTAGATCGCATGCCTCAAGCAGCTCAGCCGTGTCGCTGCGGAAACCCAGCAATTGCACTCGCGCACCAATACCCAACCGGGCAATCTGCGCTTCGAGCGCGGGGCGGAGCGGCCCTTCTCCCGCGATCGCAAAGGTCGCCTCAGGCACCAGCGCTGCCGCCTCAATTAGGGTATCCAGCCCTTTCTGTGCCACTAGCCGTGCCAGCGCCAGCACCAGCGGACGGCCCTGCGCCAGGTGTGTGCGTAGCAGCCGCGCCTGCGCCTGGTTAGCCTGGTGCGCGGGCACTGCATTTGGCACCACCCGAATCCGGCTGGCCGCGATGCCCATCTCCGTTCTGAGCCGCCGCGCCGTTGCCTGCGAGACCGCCAGGTAACGATGTACGCCCCGGCTTAATAAGCTGCTTTTGGCTTGTTCGGCCCAGGTAACCGGCAGATCGACTAGTAGCTGCACGGTTGCCACAACCACCGGAACACGGGCCAGCGCGGCGGCCAGCAGGCCATATTTACACGAGTGCTGCCAGGTCAGATGCGCATGAAACACATCGGGCCGTATGGTGCGCAGCTGCCGCACCAGGGCTGGCACGCGCCGTAGTCCGCGGGCACCTTCGGGCATCGGCGCAATCTGCTGGAGCGTACAAACCGATTGAATGGCGTCAATCAGTGGCCGAATACCATCGGCATCGTGGTAGGCCAGCAGTGTGCGCCAGCGCTGCCGATCGAGCCCGCTGATCAGCTGTTGGATCGCCCGCTCGGCCCCACCAAAGCTGCTACTATCACTATAGTGCAGGACGGTCGATGGTTTCATTTCGGCCCCTGCTGTGCAGCATACACCCCGGCCCAGTAGCATATATCGAGCAGCCGGGCATGCACGCGTTGCCGTAGGCGGGCAGGCAGCCAGCCGGTAGCGTGCGCCAACAGCTGAATAAGGTTTGGCAGTATGGCAAGCGTACTTATGGCTTGAAGCAGGCGATTACGCACATATGCAATCGGGCAGTTGTCGCGAAAATCGTCCATGCGTAGCTCGCGCACCGCTTCCGGGTGCATCCGCGCAAACTGCACCGCGGTCTGGCCTTTGGCAAACGTATCGCGGGCCAGGCCAGCAAAATCCTTCGGGTAGTGCTGAAATGCGATCGCCGCTGCATCATACCCAATCGCAACCTCAGCCTGGCGCAGGCGTAGCGCAAGCTCAAGATCCTCGTTGCCATAGCGGGTAAATGCCTGATTGAACAGGCCAATCGCCAGCAGCACATCGCGCCGAATCGAAAAATTGCCGCTGTAGAAGTCGCGCAGCACCATGCGGTAGCCTGGCTGCGCAAGCTTTACCAGGTGCTGGTTAAACTTGCGCGCCATATACTGGGCTGCCAGGGTATCTTTCGCTGTAATGCGCACCGGTGCTGCACCGATCACCCCGCGCCGCTGCGCGCTCTGGTGGGCAGCATCATGCGCCGCCAGAAAATCAGGGCTGGGCTGCATATCGTCGTCCAGCAGCACAACAATTGCGCCCTGCGCCGCCTGAATGCCGCGGTTGCAGGCAGCCGCCCGGCCCTGGTTGGCCTGCCAGAGCACGCGCAGCGCAAAAGCTGGGCGAAGTGCCGTCAGCAGCTCGTAGGTGCCATCATCCGAGCCATCGATCACTACAATGACTTCAAAACGGGAAGCTGGCAAGGTTTGCGCTGCAAGCGCCGTGATTGCCCGCACTACAATATTCCGCCGCTGATAGGTAGGGATGATGACCGAAAGATCAACCATTACGCTGTTTTCTTCTGATACCGGCTTCTGAGCCACTCGCGGAACGAGTAGCCCGAGCGCACGCGAAAGGCAAAATCAACAATATTCTCAAAACTATACACCGGAACCCGGCGCAAGCTGAACACATCATCTGTAAGCGCCACGTGCCCCTTCTGTGTGGTGCAGGCGGTTGCATAGCCTGCCGCCATCACCTGGGCGCGAACTGCGACATTATATGAACCGAAAGGATAGGCGATATGGCGAATTGGGCTGCCCAGCTCGCTTTCCAGGAGGCGTCTGGACTGCACGAGTTCTTCCTCGCATTGCAGCGCTGGTGTTGCAGCCAGGCGCGTATGCGTCAGGCCGTGTGCTCCGCAGCTCATCCCGGCGGCGAGCAAATCGCGCGCTTGCTGCCAGCTTGCAATCGGCATTACCGGAGCCTGCTCCTGCGCTAGCCACGCGCTTGCACCGCCCATCAGCCCTGCAACCAGAAAGAACGTTGCTGTCATCTTGTAGGATACCAGCAAGGGCGGGGCATAGTGGATACAGTCGCGCAAGCCATCATCAAAGGTGATAATGACGCTTTTAGCCGGGAGTGATCCATTCCCGGCCCGCGCGGCGAGCATCTGGTCGAAGCTAATCGTGTGGTACCCGGCCAGCGCTAGCCAGCGCAGCTGGGCAGCAAACTGCGCGGTGGTTACGCTATAGCGCTCGAAGCCAGGCGGCAATTGTGGGGCAACCTGGTGATAGCAGAGGATGCTGATGCTTGTAGCCATATATTTGTGAGATTTGACATCATTACTATGGCAAGTGAGTTGTATGCGCTACGGACGTTCGCTTGCCAATCATGTTATTCCTTAGTACGGAGGAAAGCTGAGTGAGCCAGCAACGAGGTGCTACGGCATTGCGAGCAGTTCGGAATAAATATATTCCATCCGCCGCGCATAGGCTTCGGCGCTATGGTATTGCTGTACAAATGCTCGTGCCTGTTGTCCCAGGCGCTGGCGCTGTTCTGCATCTTCAAGTAAGCGAACAATTATGTTTGCCATATCCATTGCAGTATCGGCAATCGCGAGCGGCGGTGGCACGTTGCGCTGCAGGCCCTGCGCGCCAAGCGATGTACTTACCACGCTTTTCCCCATTGCCATCGCCTGAAGCACTTTAGTGCGCATACCGCCGCCAATGCGTACTGGCGCAAGCACCAGGCTCGCACGCTCAATCCATGGCTCGATCTGCGGCACACGCCCGGCGACAATAACGTCGTCGTTGGCAAGGGCTTGCAGCTCGGGCGGTGGCGCGTCGCCAATCAGGCGTAACTGCACCCCAGGCCGCAAGCTGCGGACAAGCGGCATAATTTCGCGCGCCAGCCAGATCGCCGCATCACAATTTGGGTAATGGCTATAGCCGCCAACGAAGAGCAGCGTGTTGGGCACTTCAAGCGTGGGGTTGGCCTGGCCAGGCAGCACCAGCCCGAATGGATTGATACGTACACGGCTGGCGATCGCGGGCAGTATGCCCGTCATTGCCTGTGCATCTTCCTCTGTAAACACTACCAGGCGCTGCGCCCGCCGCCAGACGCGGCGCTGATACCCGGCCCACCGCCGCCATTGCTCTTCGCGCCAGATGCCCGGCATGAGGCCAGCCGTGCGAAGTGTGCGCCAGTTGACCGGGCGCGGGCGACGTACCTCGTGTTCGGTCATTACAATCGGGCGCTGCGTAGCAAACGTATATGCCCCGAGCGCGTTGTCGTCCAGCTGGACGATATCAAAATTGTTGGTCGTAAGCAGTTGTGTAATAAGCCGCTGAAACCGCGCATCCCAGTACCAGCCACTGCGTAAAGGTTCAGTACCGCCGAGCACCGAACCAGCCATCCGCAGCCCAATCTGTACCCGTTGCTGCCCGGCGTGGCGCAGCACCGCATGCACACGAAACCCCTCGTTCGTCAATTGCTGAACTGCCTGATGTTCTGCTACATCGGGGCCTGCCAGGGTTGCTAGGGTTACATCGTGATGCTGGCTCAAGCCATGCAATAGCGCCAGAGTAACCAGCGGTACGCCATTGCTTGGTTGTGGCTGCGGTGGCATTGGCGCAATCATGAGAATACGCATGGCAGGTCAATATTTCTGTGAAAACGCTGCCAACCCATCCTGAGTCTGATTGTGGTGCCTTCGGCGATGAAAATGCTGGAGCAGTGCATTAATTGGAATACGCGTTTCGGGGAAAAGGAATTGTTGTGCTAGCCAATACACCAGCTTTTTCGGGGCGATAGCCACACATACAAACCAGCAGAGCAAGAGCAGGCGTAAGGGTATACGCAGATCGAAGCGCTGTAGCGACGCGCGCCAGCCAGCACCGAGTGCTTTACCTAAACTATCGCTGCTGAAGGGATGCAGTGCGGGCGCGAGCCGCAGCGAAAGCAAGCGATGGGCGGCAAATGTGACCGAGCCAAGGTTAGTTGAGTTCAAGCCCAGCGGCGCGGCAAAATGATGGATCGCCCGATGACTTGCCTGCCAGTGAACCATTGAGCGGCGCAGCTGAGCCATGTTCACATAGCCCTGCTCGTGGTTATTGTGCCCATGCATACGGTACGAGGCACAAACATCTTCAATCGCAATAACATCGCCAAATAGGGGAGTCAGGTGGTTCAGGTAGCAATCGGCAAGGATCGGAAAATCCTGTTCAGGGATCGGGAAAATCTTGCGGAGCACCGCAGCGTTGTAGGCATTTCCGCTGGTAGGTAGCCATCCCATATCATCCGCAAAGTGTAGCACCTGGTTGCATAGATTGCCATTGGGCATCGGAACATGAAGGGCGGGCTTGATCATTCCAGTTGATTTGCCGTTGTGATCAATGACCTCCATGCGATAGTTCATCCGCGCCAGGTTTGGATGGTGCTCCCAGGTTTGAGCAACGATGGCGGCGGTCTGTGGGTGTAGCTGGTCGTCGGCATCGAGGAAGATAATCACATCGCCTGTGGCCTGGGCGAACCCGGCATTCAGTGCGGCGGCTTGCCCTTTGTGCTCCTGCGCGATGGCGATGCAATGGTGGCGATAATCATGAATAATCGTTAAAGAATCATCGGTTGATCCATCATCAACAACAATAAGCTCAACCGATGAGTATGTTTGTTTGAGCACGCTCTCAATCGCATCACGCAGAAAATGTCCGTAATTATAGTTGTTAATAATAATACTGACGATAGCAGACATAAGTATTTATACAGAAATGCAGCGTTCTCGTGACACCGCTCACTATAATATCGCGCTTATTACTCTTCTATAGCATCAGAATAAGGATGGTATTGTATCAAATAATTAGCTATGCAAAGCCAATTTGGTATGCTCCTTTAACGACTAAGCATAGCAATATGCCTGAAGAAGTGTTGCCAGTCAGCGCTGGTGGAAGCTTCTTCAGATAGGTGCCGCTGGATAACTGCGCTGGTGTACATACTGCGCCACTTCCATTCGCGCGCGCGCCTGCAATGTGCTACCATGCACCCATACCAAGCACGGAGGAACCCAATGAAAGATGTACTACCTGCGATCGAACAGTGGCGCGCGCGCGGCGAACGTGTGGCGATTGCCACGGTCGTCAAAACGCTTGGCTCGGCACCACGCGGTATTGGGGCGAAAATGGCGGTCTCGTCGGGTGGCAGCATGGCCGGTTCGGTCAGTGGCGGCTGTATCGAGGGCGCGGTGTTCGATGCCTGCCAGGCGGCAATTGCCAACGGCCAGGCGCGCCTGCTGCACTTTGGCGTGGCCGATGATGATGCCTGGGATGTTGGCCTGGCCTGCGGTGGCACGATTGACGTATTTGTCGAGCCGCTAGACCCGTAACTTCGATTTGAGGCGTATATGAGCATCTACGAAGCCCTGACTGTTGCGCTCGCCGCCGAGCAGCCAGTTGTTGTTGCCACCGTCATTGGTGGCGCGGGTGCGGTTGGCGCGAAGCTGCTAGCTCGCCCCGGCGGCGAAACGCTTGGTAGCCTCGGCGCAGATTTGCCCGAAGTGGCGATTGTGCAGGACATGCTGGCTATGCTGGCGCGCGCTGAGAGTGGCACTCGCCGCTATGCTACTGCGGCGGGCGAAGCTGAGGTGTTTATAGAAGCGTACCCGCCGCCGCCAACGATGTTTATTGTTGGCGCGGTGCATATTGCCATTCCGCTGGTCACCTTCGCTAAAGTGCTCGGCTTCCGCACCGTTGTGGTCGATGCGCGCGGGGCTTTTGCTACGCCCGAGCGCTTTGCCCACGCCGACGAGCTGGTGAACCAGTGGCCCGACGAGGCGCTGCACGGGCGGCTGAACAGCAACAGCTTTGTGGTGCTGCTTACCCACGACCCCAAGCTCGACGACCCGGCTTTGAAAGTGGCGCTGCCTAGCCCGGCGCGCTATGTTGGTGCATTGGGCAGCCCCAGCACACACGCCAAACGCCTGGCCCGTCTGCGCGGTGAGGGTATGCCCGAAGCGCAGCTGGCGCGCCTGCATGCGCCAATTGGCCTGAAGATTGGCGGCAACACCCCTGAAGAGATCGCCGTTAGCATCATCGCCGAAATCGTTGCGGCGCGGCACGGCCTCACCGGCAAGGGCGAAGGCTGAACGATGAACGATGAACGATGAAAGGATCACACGATTGCTTTCGTCGTTCCTCATGGCAACCTCCTTTTCAGCGGGTCTCTCAGTGCCTTGGCGGCAAAACCCGCAGTCTGCAAATCTGAAATGAACCGTCATGCACATTCATCTCGAGCCAATTACTGCCCATAACATTGGCGATTGCCTGCGCCTACATGTCGCGCCACACCAGAAATATTTCGTTGCCTCAAACACCGTTTCACTCATTCAATCGCTGGTTGAGCCAGCTTTCGTGCCGCGCGCGATCTACGCGGGTGAGCAGATGGTTGGCTTTGTGATGTATGGGCGCGACCCTGAGAGCGGGCAGGACTGGATCGTGCGCCTGATGGTTGATGCGCGCTACCAGGGGCGCGGCTACGGCCACGCAGGCTTGCTCGCTGCCCTCGATGTCCTCGGCCAGCAGCCGGGTTCGCACGGCACTTTTGTAAGCTACCGGCCCGAAGATCTGGCGGCGGCATTTACCTACGCTGGGGTTGGGTTTCGTCCTACCAGCGTTTTGCCCGATGGCGAAATTGTAGCCGAGCGCCCGCTAACGAACGACGCTGCCGCGCCGGTGGTGGCCGGGGTCGTGCTGGCGGCTGGCGCGGCCACGCGCATGGGCCGCCCCAAGCAGCTGCTCGATTGGAATGGGCGACCGCTGGTGCGCGTTGCCGCCGAAACCGCGCTTGAAGCTGGCCTGTTCCCGGTACTCGTCGTCATTGGCTACGCACACGAGGCGGTTGCCGAAGCGCTACAGGGCTTGCCGGTGCATTGTGTCATGAATTCGGCTTATGCCGCGGGGCAAAGCACGTCGCTGCGCGCTGGCATTGCGGCGCTGGGGCATGCCGGTGCCGCCGCCATGGTGCTGCTGGGCGACCAGCCGTTTGTGACGCCCGCAATCGTCGCGCGGCTGCTCGCTGCCTGGCACACGAGTGAACAACCAATCGCGGCACCACTCTATGCTGGGCAGCGCGGCAACCCGGTGCTGTTTTCACGCACGCTGTTTCCTGCGCTGCTGGCGGTAGAAGGCGACCAAGGCGCGCGTGCGGTGCTGGCCGCAAATCACGACCGTATCACACTAGTGCCGTTTGATGATGCGCGACCGCTGGCCGATATCGACACGCCCGAAGATTACGCGCGCTTGTTGCACAAATAAGCAGGTAGTTCTTACCGTCGAATGTTTACCGCTGAGACACAGAGGCACTGAATTCGTTACCGCGATCTCATCTACTGGAGCGGCGTAAGCAGGTTGGCTGCGGCGCGATGTATCCTGAGGCGATCATTGTATTGCGATCGCAACTGACAGATTTCATGCCAAGTTCGCCAGGAGTATGCGCATTACGCACAGAGCGTTTGGCTTTGTAGTGCGTAGTATGTAGTGCATGGCGTGCAAGGATTCAACCGAGGTTGGTATCATATCTGGTATAGGCTCGTTCCATGCACCTCGCCACGCTGCCTCCCGAGCAAGCGCTCGGTCATATTTTGCGCCACAACCTTGCCGATGTACAGGGCCACAAAGCGTTTGCCAAAGGCCACCGCATTGCCGAGGCCGATCTGCCACGCCTGCGCGAGCTAGGTGTGCAGCTGCTGCGTGTAGCGGTGCTTGAGCCTGGCGATGTGCATGAGGATGCGGCGGCGCGGCGGCTCGCAGCGGCGGTGTGCGGCAGTGGGGTGGTGGCCGGGCCGCCCGCTGCTAGCCGGGTGAACTTGCTGGCCGAAGCCGATGGCGTTGTGCATATTGACGAAGGACGCCTGCTCGAAATCAACCAGATCGATGGGCTGACGATCGCCACCCGCCCGGGCCACGCGCTGGTGCGCGCGCGCAAGCGAGTTGCTACGATCAAGATTATTCCTTTTGCTGTCCCCGAGGCCGATTTGCGCGCTGCCGAAGCGGTTGGGCGTGCTGGCAGCCCAATTATTATGTTGGCCCCATTGCAGCGATGGCTCGTTGGTGTTGCCCTGGTTGGCAGCCTGGCCGCGCGCGACCGGATTATGGGCGGTGTGTACCCTGCAATCGCGGCGCGGGTCGAAGCACTTGGGTCGGCAATTTGCGGCGTGCGCTATGTGCCTGCCGACGAGGCGGCGGTTGCGGCGGCGATTGGGGAATTGCACACCGCTGGCGCACAATTGCTGATCATCGCGGGTGAAACCTCGATTATGGATCGCGATGATATTACGCCCCAGGGTATTCGCTTGGCGGGTGGGCGTATCGAGCATTACGGTGCGCCGGTGGAGCCAGGTAACCTGTTGCTGCTGGCCTACCTTGGGGTAGCGGGCGCTGAGCTACCGGTGCTGGGTGCGCCCGGCTGTGTGCGTTCGCGCGACACAAACATTGTCGATCTATTGCTGCCGCGCCTGCTGGCTGGTGAGCATCTTACCCGGCGCGATATTGTTGCGTTGGGGCACGGTGGCCTGCTTGGTGGGTAGATGACACACTAAAAGCGCCCGCCTGCGAAAAAAACAGGTGGGCGCTCGCATAGGTAACCAGAGAATAGTAGGACTTTCGCTAACTCAAGCAAATTCTTTTTGTTCTTGGTGATGTTTTGCGCGGAGCGCAAAACATCACCAAGAACAAAGTACCATGCTGCCGCAGGCATATCAACAAGAAAGCGAAAGCCCTAAATAGATTTACATCTCGATGCTGACCTCAAGGCCCGAGCGCGTATTCCACAAACGCTGGCGTTCGCTCTGGACGGGCTGCCCCGCATCGTGCAGGCTCACACGAAAGGCGCGCTGCTGCTGTGAGTCGAGTGTCAATGTATCGAGAATACCGGGTGTGCCACTAAAGATTGGTTGGCGGCGTTCGTTCAGCACCCGCACCACAATCCGCAGGTTCAATGGCCGCCCCGAGCGGTTGCGGATCGCACCCTGCACATATGGCAAGCCAAGCGTATTCTGCCCGACAAATTGGAGCTGACCGATTTCGACCTTACCCCGCAACGACCACGGCACACGAACTTTGTTGGGCTGAACAAGCTCCGGCATAGCCATTGGCTTCTCCTTGTAGGTGTTATAGATGCGGTTGGATTGCTGTGTTTATCTTAGCCCAGTGCTTTCTATAGCTCAATGAACCCTTAGTACTATATTGGATTAGCCACGTGGGTGAGTGTAAGCTAGGCACCTTCGTGGTGGCCACGAATGTGCTATACTGATGCCGTTCTCAATGGCCTGGCACAAGGGGAGACCGTATGGCATCGGTTCGCATTCCAACAATTATTGAACGTACACCCCGTGGCGAGCGCGCGTGGGATTTGTTCTCGCGCCTGCTGCAAGAACGGGTGATTATGCTTGGCACGCCAATTGATGAAGAAGTGGCCGTGCCTATCGTAGCGCAGCTGCTGTTCTTGCAACACAGCGACCCTGAGCGCGATATCTGGTTTTATATCAATAGCCCGGGTGGCAGTGTGCGCGATGGGCTGGCAATTTACGACACCATGCAGCTCATTTCGCCCGATGTAAACACCGTGTGTATTGGGATGGCCGGTAGTATGGCTACGGTGCTGCTCACGGGTGGTGCGCCGGGCAAGCGCTATGCCCTGCCCAATTCGACGATCCACTTTCACCCGGCCTCTTCGGGGATTGAGGGTTCCGCGCCCGATGTTGAGCGCGCGGTGAATGAGCTATTGCGCTTGCAGCGGGTAACCAGCGAGCTGGTGGGTAAATCGGCGGGCAAAACTGCCGAGCAGATCGAGCAAGATTTCAGCCGCGATAAATTCCTGACGGCGCAAGAAGCAAAAGAGTACGGTTTAATCGACCATATTCTCGATCGCTCAGTGGGCTAAGATTTCAGCATATCCCGGTGTTTTTGCGAGCGCGCCGTGTGGGCGCGCTTGCTGATTTTTCTGGCAGTACAACCGGCAAATTATTGCAGTGTGGTTGTGCCAAGCTGCTGTGCAAACCAATCAGCTATTGCTGTTTGCACATCGCGGCGCAGAAAGAGGGTAAGGTGGCTTGCGCCGCGCACCAGCCGAAACGCGGCGTGTGACGGTGCCGCCGCCCGCACCTGCGCCGCCAGGGCTGGCTTCACAATGGCGTCGCGGCTGCCGTAGAGTAACAACAGGGGAATGTGGATGTGTGGCAGACTTCCCAGCAGATCAAGTGCCGCGATCAGATCCCACGTGCTGATCGCCGCACGGATTGGCGCGCTTGACCAGGCGCTGATTAGCTGGCGTGCGCTGGTGTCGCGGAAAACGCTCATGGCTGGAACGTGCAGTAGCGCCAGCGCTTCGCGGCGCATATCGGCTTTGGTGAAGGCTAGATGCGGCGGCGCTTCCATGAGTACCAGTGCATCAACGGGCGCGCCATCGGCAACAGCGCGCGCCGCAATGCAGCCGCCCAGGCTCAGCCCCAGCACGCCAACATGGTCGTAGCGCGCGCGCAACCACTCAACCGAGACCGTCACATCCTCCAGAATCGCTGGGTATTGCTGGGTGCGCGGGTTTTCGCCATGGCCATCGAGATCAATGAGCAGCACGGCTAGCCCGGCAGCCAGGAGCGCATCGGTCATCCACCAGGTATATCCGCCTTTGTGGTCGCCCGAGCCGTGTAGAATACATACCGCCGCACGCGCATCCGCCGCTGGTTCCGAAAAAATGGCAGGCAGGTAGCCTTCGTTCATGGGAATGCGCACCAGGCTCACGCGCCGGTCTGGGTGGTCGCCCGGGCGCAGTCGGGCACGCGGGTCGGCGGCACGGTTGCGTAAGCTGCTCGCCATCAGCTGTAGCCCCAGCGCAAGTGGGGCCGCCAGCGTAAACCCTATGACGCGCTGCCAGCGTCGCCCAGGCATATTCATAGGCGCGGCGAGCAGTGGCAGTAGCAGCGCCCGGCGGCGGCCCCGCCCAAGCCAGCTAGCGGCCCACCAGCCTTGCCAACCAGTAATGCCCTCGTAGATTCCGAGCCAGAACAGAAGTGCGCGAACGAAGGCGCTCAAGATAGTCATAGCCGTGATTATTTGTCCTGTTGCTGCATTCGGTGTATTATAACGCCCATTCCCGTTATCTCCGCACTACCCCGCAACACGACATTACAATCGGGTGCCGCTGCCCACTATGGCGCGCTTTTCGGCACAGGGATTGGCTCAGTCTATAGAGAAGGGACACCGATTATGGGGCTGCTCGACGGCAAAAAGGGCCTGATCATGGGCGTTGCGAATGATCATTCAATCGCCTGGGGGATTGCGCAAGCATTGCACGCCGAAGGTGCCGAGCTGGGCTTTACCTTTGTTGGCGATGCGCTTGAGCGCCGTGTACGCCCATTGGCAACGAGCCTGGGGGCGCAGCTGATCGAGCCATGTGATGTCCAGGATGATGCAGCAATTGATACATTGATGGGGCGTGTGCGCGAAGTGTATGGCTCGCTCGATATTCTGATTCACGGTATCGCATTTGCCAATAAAGATGAGCTCAATGGCGCGTATCTCAACACCACGCGCGAGGGGTTTCGGCTGGCAATGGAGGTGAGTGCCTATTCACTGACTGCTGTGGTAAAAGCCGCGCAGGATCTGCTGAACCCCGGAGCTTCGATTGTTACGCTTACCTATCACGGCTCGCAGCAGGTAGCCCAGAATTATAATGTGATGGGTGTTGCCAAAGCCGCGCTCGAAGCGAGCGTGCGCTACCTCGCCAATGATCTCGGCCCACGCAATATTCGGGTTAATGCGATTAGCGCTGGCCCGATTCGCACGCTGGCTGCGAGTGGTATTGCAGGCTTTCGTAGCTTGCACAAGCAATTTGCTGGGGTTGCGCCACTACGCCGTAATATCACGATCGAGGATGTGGGCAAGGCTGCATTGTGGCTGTGTAGCGATTGGGCTAGCGGCGTTACCAGCGAGACGATCTATGTCGATGCGGGGTTTCATAATATTGGCGTGTCGCTGCTGGACTAACTGTTTCGCTTGCAAACGGACGGCGGGACTTCCTACTGTGGGAGTCCCGCCGTGTTATATATTAGCTTCGCTTACTTACATATCCTTTGTGGTGCGCGGCGTGGCAAGCCGCCCTTCGATCCCATCATTGGGTACGTATTCACCCGAATTATATCAATAGGACTTTCGCTTATTCCAGGAAATTCTCCTTGTTCTTGGTGATTTTTGCGCTGAGCGCAAAAATCACCAAGAACAAAGAAAAAAGTACCGTGCTACCGCAGGCAAATAAACCAGTAAGCGAAAGTCCTAATCAAATTTGCTAGTAGTATTACGCACTACGCACGTAGCGTTTGGCTTTGTAGTGCGTAATACGTCGTACATTATATACAAGTATTATATACAAGTATTCAACGGATTTAGTATTGGGTATTACCCGGCGCAGCTACACGCCACGTGAGGAAACACACCTAAGCGACGTAAGTATAAAGCGGCTACGAGCGGCGCTTACGTAGGTTGCGGGTCACGATATTTGGCGTAGGTGCTTCCCGTGGTTTTGCTATTTGGCGCGTTTCCGAGGGCGGTTGCGCGATATCGGGCGGTGGCTCGGGCGCATCGATCAGCTTACGATACAGGTAGCGCAGTAATAATCGTCCCACAGCTACGGTTGGGATACCAATCAGCAGCCCAAACGGCCCGCCAATGGCACCACCGGCGAGAATTGCGAAGAGTACCAGAATTGGGTGGAGATGCACAGCATGGCCCATAATCTGTGGGATGATAAAATTATCTTCCGCCATACGCAGCACGAAATAGGATACCCCAATGACCACTGCAAGCAGTGCATGGCTCCAGCCAAATGGCGTTGTGGGCTGTAGCAGCGATACCGATACCGCTAAGCCCGCCGCCGACCAGGGGCCAATCAGCGGGATGATTTCGAGCAGGCCGCTGGCAAGCGCAATCACCAGCGCATAGCGCACCTGAAGAAATGTCAACACAATATAGGTCAGCAGCGACATAATTGGGATAAGTAGAAGCGTGCCGCGAATATAGCCATTGAGTGTTGCATCGACCTGGTGGCCGAGGGTGCGTATCTCGGTGCGGTAGGGCGCTGGCACAAGCCCATACGCCCAGCTGGTAAGCTGCTCGGCCTGTAACAGTAAATAGAACGTCACGATCAGGTAGGTGACGAAGAGCACGACACTTTCGAGCGCCGATACCACCAGATGCGGCACTGTTGCCGGTAGCGAAGTCGCCAGGTCGCGCAAGAATGTATAGATTGGCTCTTCAAGCTGGCGGAGATCGAAGGTGACGCCGCCAAGATCCCAGATCTGATGCGCCGTGAGCAGTGCCTCCAGCTGTGCGCTCATTGTTGGCAGCTGGGCCATCATATCGTTGTACTGGTTCACGAGCAGTGGCCCGAGGGTTTGCACCAGCGCATAGATCAGTAAGCCAACCAGCACGTATAGCACCAGGATCCATACCGCGCGCCCGATGCGGGTACGCCGATGCAGCCAGCCGATGAGTGGGTTAAAGAGATATGCCGTGATGATTGCACCTACAAATGGTGCCATGATCGATTGCGCGAGCCAGATCAGCCAGATGCTCAAGCTCACCACAATCACTACTGCGATGAATTTAGCTGTCGATGAGAGCCTGATTGGTTTTGGTTCAACACTCACGGCAGTACCTCAAGGATAGATAACACAACGCCCCCGGCAAAACCGGGTGGCGCTGAATCGTTTGGTACATATTGTACCCGATTATAAGTGCAAAGAGAAGCACCCGGTGCGGTGCTGACGATGGCAATTGAGTCAGCAGCCGGGGTTCAATGCTGACTATTTGTTCAGACGGTGCGGCGAAGTGGGATATCGGCCTTGATGTGATCGTTTGCCTCGCCACGCAGTAGCGATACCTCGATCTCGCCAGGCTCAACCGCGGGTACATATTTCGCAATCACCGCAGAAAGTTCGGCTTTAAGCTGCTCAAGCATGTCGGGTGTGAGCTTGACGCGGTCGTGTACTAGGACGGTTAATAGTCGCTCGCGGGCTACATCCGAGCTACGCTCACGCTTCCCGCCGAAGAGAGAGTTAAAAAAGCCCACGCTCGTCTCCTTTATATGGACGAATGGTTGCCTACCAGTGTTGCGAGCTTGTGGTGCAGGTTGGTGCCGCACATGAACAGTATCGCGCTACAGGTGCGCCATGCGTTCTGGTTTAGCGTTCGCTACCGCGTGGCCGCCGCCCAAACATCCCGAACAATTTGTCAATGACGCCTTGCTGCTCTTCCAGCACCATGAACGGCACTTTCTCGCCCTTGATGCGTCGGGCAATGTCGAAAAATGCGCGCCCGGCCAGCGAGTTACGTTCGAGCACGGCAACCTCGCCGCGATTGGTTGCGGTGACGATCGCCTCATCGTCAGGTACGACGCCGATCAAATCGATGGCAAGAATTTGGATCACATCATCGACGCTCATCATCTCGCCGCGGTTGACCATCCGTGGTTTCAGGCGGTTGAGGATGAGGCGTGGATGGCCTTTCTCAAATGCCTCAACCAGGCCGATAATGCGATCGGCATCGCGCACTGCGGAAACTTCCGGGGTTGTGACGATCAGCACCTCATCGGCACCGGCGATGGCATTACGAAAACCAGCCTCGATACCAGCCGGGCTATCGAACAGAATGTAATCGAACTCGGCGCGCAGCTGGTTGGCGAGCGCGACCATATCTTCGGGAGAAACTGCGTCCTTATCGCGCGTTTGGGCGGCGGGCAGCAGGCATAAATCGGGCAGGTGCTTGTCTTTGATCAGGGCCTGGCGCAGGCGGCAGCGACCTTCGATGACATCAACAAGATCATAGACAATCCGGTTCTCCAGGCCCATTACCACATCGAGGTTGCGCAGGCCGATATCGGCATCGACAACCGCTACGCGCAGCCCTTGCATGGCAAGCGCAGTGCCCAGGTTGGCGGTAGTGGTGGTTTTGCCTACCCCGCCTTTGCCCGATGTGATGGTAATGACGCGCGACATAGCCCCTCCGAAATTCTAAGCCTTCAGTGCTGCGTGCAGGGTATACGAACGGGTGTTTTTGCTCCTGTGCAGCGCTCAAAACTCAATGGCCGATAATTATTTACGGTAGGTTTCCCAGGCTTCGACATTGATCTGGTCGTTCTCGATAAAGGCAATTTCTGGGTATTTGTTGCTGCCACCTTCAGGCGCGCGGGCAATCAGGTCGGCGATGCGCAGCTGCGTCGGTGCAAGCTCAAGTGCCCCAATAATGGCGGTACGGTCGCCCAATGCTCCTGCATGAATGATACCGCGCACTCGCCCCCATATAATCACATTGCCACCCGCAATCACTTCGCCACCGGCGTTTATATCGCCCAGCACCGTGACATGCCCGTGGTGCCGAATGAGCTGGCCGGAGCGAATGGTGCGGGTAATAAAGCCCGCATCGCCGCGTTCTTCTGGCTCGGGCGCGCGGGTGAGGGTGCGCGCTGCCAGGCCCGCCGAGCGGGCGGCATTACGGCTTTCGCGCGTGGTTGAAGCGAGCGATTCGGGGTGAATGCCATGCTGTTTCATGAGCGCCAGCAATGTGCTCAGCTGCTCGTCGGTCAGCGCGCGCTCGCCAATATCGACGATAATTTGCGCACCATGAAAAAAGTTCGCCCCCTGGCTAAACTGCCCACGGAGCGCTGCAACCAGATCATCCCAGTCGGCGGCTTCATCGAGCTGGAGCCGCAAACCATCTTTGCTGCCTTTGATTGCGATCAGGTTTGGCATGGTACTATTGTAGACTCAAGGAATGATTGGTAGCTTTCATGATACCACATGTTGTCAAGTGTTTCAGTGAGCTACTATCATTCATGTTTGGTTCTTATCACGATTCACGAGGCTCGACTGTGGAAAACCCATGCAGCTAGCGCGCCGTAGGCCCGGCGGTTGGGGCGGCAGTAGCACCAATATTGACACGCAGCGGCAGTGGCGGCAAGTCGGTTTGGCAGCCAGCAGGCAATGGGTTGGGTGGGGTTGTCCCAAAGTAAGCCTGCATGATCTGCGTTACCGCTGGCACTGTGATGGTGGCCGAACCATCGCCCAGGTCGCCTGATCCTTCGACAAGCGCAAGCACTTCGATCTGCGGATCGTTGTAGGGCGCAAACCCGACGAACCAGGAGTGGCTCTGGCGCACTGGTAGGCGTGCCTGCCCGTTGATTGGCGGTAATTCAATTTCGGGGCCGAACTCGGCGGTACCGGTTTTGCCAGCGATCTGCAAGCCCGAGCACGGGTCGTTTGCGGCTTTGTTCGCACCTTCGGTGACCGAGCGACGCATGCCCTGGTGAACGATCTGGAAGTAGGCTGGGTCAATCGAGATGCTCCGTATCGCCTCGGGTTCGATTTCGCGGATGATATTGCCGCGCGGGTCGGTGATCGCTTTCACCAGCTGAGGTCGGTAGAGGGTTCCGCCATTGGCTACTGCCACCCCGCCCGTAATGAGCTGGAGCGGCGTCACTTCGAGATCGCCCTGCCCAATGGCAGCGTTGTATAAGTCGCCAGTAGTCCAGGCTTCGAGCTTGGCCTTGGTTTTCCATTCGGGCGTGGGCACCCGGCCCGGCAATTCGCCCGCCAGCTTGACACCGGTTGGTTCGCCAAGACCAAAAAGCTCAAGGCCAGCCGCAAAGCGCTTGTCGTTGAGGCCCTGAGGAATGTTTTTTTGCGCATCGGTCAGGTTCATCACCTGCTCTTTATTCCCGCCTACCACCGACATAAAGAAAATGTTCGATGAGTGCAGCAGCGCATCGGATACATTGATATCGCCATACGCGCGCGAGCCAGCGTTGCGGTAGGTTTGGGTAACGCCCGGCGCAAAACGGTTTTCTACCACTAATGTCCCAGGGTCATGCACGCGGGTCTGGGCAGTGATAACGCCATCTTGTAGAGCAACCAGCGCATCAAACTGTTTTAGTGTCGAGCCGGGTGGGTATTGCAGCTGAATGGCGCGGTTAAGCAGCGGCGTAAGGCGGCGATTCTCGGCATTCGTCAGGTCGAGGATGGCACTTAAATCGCTGGTGCGCTGTGGGTCGGCCCAGATGTTATTGTCGTAAGCAGGCCAGCTGGCCATGGCTAGCACCCGGCCGGTCTTCACTTCCATCACAATGGCTACGCCCGAACGCATGGGTTTGTATTCGCGCTTGAAGGCAAACGAGCCGCTTTGCGCCAGGCGGCGTTGCTCGGCGATATCGATCCAGTTGCGTAAAATTCGCTCAACCTGCTGCTGAAACGGCACATCGATCGTCAGAATCAAATTGTTACCATCGTGGGCCGGTTGCATGATTCTGGGGACCTGCACGGGTCGCCCGGCAATATCAACGAGCAGGCTGTTCCAGCCGAGCTGGCCGCGCAGATCATCTTCGTAGCTGGCTTCAAGCCCGCCTTTGCCGATCCGATCATATTCCTGGAGGTAGCGCGGTACGCCCAATTGGTCGGGCCGAAGCTGCTTCGTGACGATACCGCATTCCTCAGCATGGCCGAGCGATTCGAGCAAGCTACCAACCCACGAACGCGCGCTGTTCTGGCGCACCAGCTCGCATTCGGTGACGCTCCCAATATAGCCAAGTAAATGTGAGAACGATTGAATCTGCCCGCTCAGTGGGTAGTTGCGCCGGTAATCTTGCTCGATCACCACCCCTGGCAGACTATCGGCGTTCTCACGGAGAATCAGCGCCAGATCGCGTGGAATATCTTGCTTAATTGGCACGGTTTCGTAGCCGGGAACATTCGATTGCGCGATTTTTACGGCCAGAGGATTTATGAGCTTCAGGGTTTGGCTATAGACGGTGCTCAGCTTGAGCGCGTTACGAAGCGCTTGTGGTGCTACTGTCAGTTCAACCCAGGAAGTATCGCGCGGGCGGGCAATAGCGCTGAGCGCGGCAGGGCCAAGGAGTGTGCCTATATCGTCGCGTAGAGCGCTGTTTGTGTCGAGTGTGCTGGAAGGCGAAATCACCAGCGTACTGGTGGTAGTGATGATGGTACCGCCGTCGAGCGTGATTGGTTGGGTATCGGGTACGGGTGTGCCGCTCGTCGATGGCAGCCGCCGGGAAGGGCCGAACTCGGCCAGCGGGCGGTAGCGTGCTACCAGCTGGGCCGCGCCCTGGCGTTGTTCGGGGGCAAGCCGCAATAGCGCGGGTGGATGCTCTTCGAAGTGACGGGCTGTGGCGATACTTGCCGCGCCAATGCCTTGCGTAATATCATTCCGCAACACGGTGTCGTCGAGGGCAGTGGCTGGCGATATTGTGAGGGTATTTGAAATGGTGAGGAGCTGGCTCAGGCGGCTAAAGACTTCGCTGCGCGCGGCAGGCTCGGTTATAGGCGACGGTAGATCGGCAGGGCGGATGGAGACCGTATAAATTGGCACACTTTCGGCCAGGAGTGTGTGCTGATCCGCCGCAAAAATCTCGCCCCGAATTGGCCGTATCGGCAGGTAGCGCTGCGTGCGTGCTTGCGTCGAGTCGCGGTAGCGCGCGGCTTCGTCGGGCGCAACCTGAAGTTGGTAGAGTCGGCCAACTAGCACGACCAGCACCACTAATGTCAGTAATTTTGGAAGTAGAAGGCGATTCATCAGATATGATTTGCCAGGTTTGATCATAACGCTCGCGCGTTTACAATCGCGAAGCGAAGCTCAGGCACCCTACGCTAATACACATCAATTGGTACTTCGCCCCGGCGGCGGCTTTCGAACCAGCGTAGGCTGAGAAATAGCGGGAGTGCCGGAATGAGTAACAGTACTGTTGTGGGCAGGGCCACTACGGTGATGTAAGCACGCAGATCGATTGGTGCGATGAGCACCGAGTTCAAGAGAATGAACATCGCCTGGTAGCCAAGCGAACCCAGTACCACCCCTAGCAGCGGCAGAAGCCAATTCCCGCGACTGAGCCAGGCTAATGGCAATGTCGCTAACAATACTGCCAGAAGTAATGCCAGCGCGTGCGTTCCCAGCGCACTGTCAGCAAAGAGATCGAGCCCGAGCCCAGCGTAGAATGCCCACCGGGCGGCGTTTGCTGGCCCATTAATCAGCGCGCGGCAGATGATGATCAGCAGTAACACATTGGGTACTGCGCCAAACAGCCGTGGTAGCAGCGTCGTTTGGGCCATGGCGGCTGCGAGCAGCACAAACGCCAGCCAGATCTCGCGGACAATGCGCTCTTCTATTCGTTTTGGCTGATTAGCACCCATGCATAGGTTACCCGGTCGGGATCGACGAATGGCCGCACGTCGGCGGTCTGGTTATGGCCGTCGATCTCGATATTCTCGATCGTGCCGATCGGGATGTCTTTGACGATTGCTGCGCGCGGCAGCTCATTGTCGAACTGCGCCGTCAGCCCGGCAGTGAAAACGACATCGCCCTGAGCCAGCGGCTGTGCCCGATCGATGGCTTCGAGCTTGAGACGCGAGCCGATTTGCCATTGGCCCTGCACCACCCCGGTTGCCACGCTATTCTGATGGTAAACCTTGGCGCTCACCGCGCTGCTGTAGTCGGTGATCAGTAGCACACTGGCGCTGCGTGGCCCCACGTTTTCTACCACACCGATCAGGGTTGGCGGGCTGCTGCCTTCTTGCCCAAGCACCGCCATACCAGGCCGAATATGCTGTTCGGCCCCAGCATTGAGCATCAGCATGCGGCGGCCACCATCGGGCGAGCGCGCGCTCACATCGGCCCCGAGCAGCTGCCAGCCGCGCTCTTTCTCAATGCGTAGCTGGGCTTCAAGCTGATCGAGGCGCTGGCGTAGCTCATGTACCTGGATATTTTCGGCTTTGAGCTGGCTATTTTCGTGCTCAAGCGCCGTAACCCGGTCGCGTAGCTGCTGCACTTCGGTAAGGCTTTGCCCCACACCGCCCATGCTGTCGCCCAGGCGGCGCAGCGGCTGGATCAGCGGCGTGAGCACCGTTTGTACCTGCGCACGCAGCGGCCCGAGCAGGCCGCCCTGGTCGAGCACCAGCAGCAGCAGGGCTAGCACCAGTAGCGACACAATCAGGGTGAGCGAGCGATACGGCGATGGGCGGGGAAGCCGCATCGAGCGATTGCGAACGGAGTCACGCATGGCGAGTTTGGGGTATGGGGTGCTGGGTTACGTCAGCGATATGTGTGGAGCGTACTACACAACCCAACACCAGCCTTCACTTATAGCGAATGCGACGGGTGCGCTGCGTGCTGTTCAAAATATCGCGGTAGATCGGGTTATGAAATTCCTCGACCATTTTGCCAGCACCGCGTGCCACGCACGAGAGTGGATCTTCGGCGATATGCACCGGCATTTTGGTTTCGGCCTGAATGCGGCGATCGAGGCCGTGGAGCAGCGCACCGCCACCGGCCAGCATAATGCCGTGCTCCATCACATCGGCCACAAGCTCGGGCGGGGTTTCTTCGAGCGCGGCGCGCACTTCGGCGACGATGGTATTCACCGGGCCAGAAATGCCTTCGCGTAGCTCAACGCTCGATACTTCAACCGCCTTGGGCAGGCCGGTAAGCATATCGCGGCCACGTAGCACCACTTTAATTTCTTCATCGAGTGGGTATGCACTACCGGCGGCTATCTTTACTTTCTCGGCCATGCGCTCGCCAATCAGTAGGTTATATTCGCGCCGGGCAAAGTTGACGATCGCTTCATCGATCTCGTCGCCAGCGGTACGAATGGAGTGGTTAATCACAATACCGCCGAGCGAAATAACCGCCACTTCGGTAGTGCCACCGCCAATATCGACGATCATCGAGCCCATCGGTTCGTCCACAGGTAGGCCCGCGCCAATCGCAGCCGCCATTGGCTCTTCTACCACGTAGGCGTCGCGGGCGTTCGCATTGAGCGCGGCATCGCGAGCGGCGCGCATTTCCACCTGAGTCACGCCCGAAGGCACCCCTACCACTACGCGCGGGCGCGGCGAAATAACGCCGAACGAGCGATCGTGCGCTTTCTTGATGAAGTGGGTGATCATCTTTTCGACGACATCGAAATCGGCGATCACGCCATCTTTTAGCGGGCGCACGGCGATGATGTTGGCCGGGGTTTTGCCAACCATCGCTTTGGCTTCAGCACCAACCGCTTTCACTTCCTTGCTTTTTTTGTCGATCGCCACAACCGAAGGCTCGCTGATGACAATGCCCTTGCCGCGGACATGCACCAGGGTATTGGCTGTGCCGAGGTCGATACCCAGATCTCGGCTGAAGGCTCCAAAGAGGGAGTTTAATGGATTGATGGCCACTGATGTATCCTCCAGCCACGATCAAGGTGAGGTGATCGGGCGGTGTTATCGCTATGTCAAGCCAGAGCGAGATTATTATACCATAGGTTATTGCGAAGGCTTTCTGACAGCATCCTGACATTATAGCCAGGGTGGCAGGTTGGTGGTGCCGATGTGCTCGATGCGCTGCAGCTCGCCTTCCATGCCTAGACGGGCAAATACGGCGCATACTTCGCGTAGCAGGGCGGCACCGCGCTGGTGGTTGCCCTGAGCTAGCTCGTAGCGTGCCAGGGCATGCTGGGTGCGCGCACGCTCGTGCGGCATACTAAGCTCGGCGAAGATGCGCGTGCTTTCGGCGAAATAGCCCGGTACACTCGGTTGCGCTACCAGACGCGGCAGGTTGATGGGCATTGTGCGTAGCGCTACTGCCACTTGTGGGTGTGTACCGAACTGCCCGAGTACCCGCCAGGCCAAGCCTAGTGCCAGATAGTCGTGCTGGGTTTGCGCGAGATCGAAGGCTTGTTGCAGGCTGGCTAAGGCTGCCGGAATATCGCCGCTGCCCAGGCACGCCTGCGCAAGCCGACAGTAAGTGTGTGCGTGCGCCGGCCAGCCTGCCGTTGTTGCCAGGCGTAGCGCTTGCCGCAGCTGGCCTTCGGCTTCGGCAAAGTGCCAGAGCGCCACCTGCGTACTGCCCAGGTTGGCGAGCGACTGATATTCGAGGTCGGGGTCGTTGATTTCGCGGGCTACGTCGAGTGCCGCAGTATAATGAGCTTCGGCCTGGGTATAATCGCCATTCCCCTCAGCGGTTAGTCCAAGATTGTTGAGCGTACCGCCCACGCGCAGCCGGTCACCCAGCTCGTTGTGCAATTCAAGTGCGCTCTGCATCGCGGCGGTGGCGCGCTTGAAATCGCCGTTGGCGCGGTGAATGACACCAATCAGGTTGAGGGCGCGCCCCATCTCGCGTAGGGCGTCGTGCTCGGTAGCGAGCAGCAACACGGCTTCACCTAACCGTAGCGCTGCTTCGATCTGGCCCTGCTGAAACCGGCTCCAGCCCTGCAACTGAAGCGCCATAGCCCGTTCGACTGGCGCGCCAATTGCTTGCGCAATCCGTTCGGCCTGGGCGGCGCTCTCCTGGGAAGCGGCATAATCGCCCTGGCGCTCGCGCACTTCGGCCAGGCCATACCACGCACGGGCCTGGGCCACAGCGTCGCTTGCCAGCTCGGCGGCAGCGCGCATGGCGGTGTAACCAGCGGCGGCTTCGCTATAGCGGCCCTGCCAGAGCAGCATTTCGCCCAGGCCCTCGTAGGCCGTAGCGCGCCGCATTGCACCTGCTACATCGCGATCGTGCTGGGCCGGCAATAATGCCAGTACCTTGCGGTAGTGCTCGATCGCCACCCCGGCCGCATACGTAGACTGGGCCTGTAATGCTGCACGCGCGTACCAATCGGCGGCGCGCTCGGGGTCGTCGGCGCGCTCGAAGTGTTCGGCGATCAGTCCGGCATATTCGCCTACACGCTCGCCGCTGCGCTCGATCAGCCATTCGCCCGCCTGGGTATGGTATTGGCGGCGCTGGCGCTTTAATACACTATCGTAGGTTACCTGGTGTAGCAAGGCATGTTTGAACATAAACTCTTGCGTGCCAGCGAAGGAGGAGGTTGGGCGCGCTAATGTTAGCCCTTTGGCGCGTAAGGTCTCGAGTTCGTTGAGCGTGCGCATGATGCTGGCAATGTCGCGGGTGGCGCGCAGATCATTCTGGCGTGCGCTGCGGCCCGTGCGGCCATCGGAAGCCAGGCGCTCGGCGGCCGCATCCCAGAACACGCGCCCAATCACCGAGGCGCGCTGTAACGTCGTGCGTTCCTCCGGGGCAAGCGCATCGATACGCGCCTGTAGCACGCCGGTGAGCGTGGGTGGCACGCGGGTTTCGTCCAGGCGTGACTTTTCTACCCGCCACTTGCCGCCGTCCATCACAATAACACCATCCTCGATCAGCATCTTAATCAGCTCTTCAAGGTAAAATGGGTTACCTTCCGAACGGCTCACGATCAGGTCGATAAGCTCGGCGGGCATGCTGGGAAGCTGGCGTAATAGCTGCGTAACCATATGGCGGCTCTCTGGCTCGTTCAGCGGGCGGAGCACCATACGCAGATGGCTGGGCTGCTCGGTACCCCACGCTGGCCGCCGCTCGAATAGTGCCGGGCGGGTAATAATAAGAATGAACACCGGCAGCTGTTCGCAGGCGCGCACCAGGTACTCAATCGCATCGAGCGAACCATCATCGGCCCAGTGAATGTCTTCCAGGCAGATTAGTGCCGTGTATGCTTCGGTGGCCGCGGCAAAGAACTGGGCTAGGTAGTGAAACGCGCGGTCGCGCAGCTGGCGGGCGTTGTCGAGGATGCTGTGCAAGTAGGGATTCGCCGAAAAGTCGAAACCGATCAGGTGGCCGATGAATGGCGCGCGTTCGGTTCCGGCAGCACCCATAAAGCTGACCATGCCCTGCTCAAGCTTCTGGCGGGCCTCGGCGGCGCGGTCGCTATCCTGAATCTGGAAGCGATAAGCCAGCAAATCGCGGATGAGGGCGTAGGGGCGGCGGCCAGGTTCTTGCCCGGCGCGCCCACGAAACAGCCAGAACTGCTCATGTTGCTGGCTGCCCCAGTCGAGGAATTCATCGACCAGGCGCGATTTGCCAACCCCGGCATCGCCAATTAACGTAATGACCTGGGCGCGCTGCTGGCTGCGTGCCGTGCGCAGGGCATCTTGCAGCGCCCCAAGCTCGGCTTCGCGGCCAATCATAGGGATGGCGACACCCTGCACGCCGCGCCCCGGCTGCTCAAAGGTGCGCGGGCGCGCGCCCCGTACCTCATACACCTGGACGGGTTCGGCCTTGCCTTTCACCGCCAGCGGCGGCAGCGGCTGAAAATCGAACAGTCCGCGCACATGGCGGTAGGTGGCATGCGAGATCAGGATGCCGCCGACCGGCGCAGCGTGCTCCAGGCGGCTGGCGAGGTTCACCGTGTCGCCCACCACCGAAAAATCTTCGCCCTGCCGCCCGCCGAGGAAGCTTACTATCACCGGCCCGGTGTTGATACCAATGCGCATCGCCAGGCGAATGCCGCGCTCGCGCTCAAGCTCGGTATTCAGCTCGGCCAGCGATGCATGCATATCGAGCGCGGCACGAATGGCGTGCTCGGGGTCGCGCTCGTTGGCGGTGGGAATGCCAAAAATCGCCATCACCGCATCGCCAATGAATTTCTCGATCCAGCCGCCATGGCGCGTAATCGCGGCTGCGAGGCGGCCAAAATAGGCGCGAATGACATCGCGCACATCCTCGGGGTCCATGGTTTCGGCGGTAGCGGTAAAGCCTGCCATATCGGCGAAGAGCACGGTGACGAGCTTGCGCTGTTCGTCGAGCGCGGCCAGCTGCTGGCGCAACGGGGCAATCGCCGCATCGGTCAGGGCATCGCCGAGTGATGCGCGGCGCAGCTCAAGCGCGGCGATCGTCTGCTCGATGTCCTCGCGGCTAGGCATGGGCGGGTGCCTCGGGTCGTTGGTGGTTAGCGATCAATTATACTACGCTTGTGCCCGGTTGGCAGCCCCCACAATTCGCGCGCAGGCACGGCGTTCGGCTGAATGTTTGCAAACCGCTATGATTTAGCCATTGCGCCGCTTCATTTCATCCTGCTATACTTCATTATTACACAAACAAATTCGAACTATAGGTGCGTCGCACATGGCGACTGGGAGCAAAGCATGATCGAAGCAGTACAACTTCACAAAGAATTTGGCGCATTCCAGGCCGTGCGTGAGATTTCGTTGCAGGTAGCCGAGGGCGAGGTTGTGGCGCTGCTCGGGCCAAACGGGGCGGGCAAAACCACAACGGTGCGCATGCTGGGTGCTATTCTCAAGCCGAGCAGCGGCGCGGCGCGGATTGCCGGGTATGATGTGGTAGCTCAAGCACGCGAGGTACGCCATGTGGTCGGGCTGCTCACCGAATTTCCCGGCCTCTATCACCGTATGCGCGCCATGGAATATTTAGCCTTTTTTGGCGCGCTACAGGGCATGCAGGCGCGCGCGTGTGCCCAGCGTGGCGAGCAGCTGCTTAAGCAGTTTGGGTTATGGGATGCGCGCGAGAAACGGCTCGATAGCTACTCGAAGGGCATGAAGCAGAAGATTGCGCTGATTCGTGCGCTGATTCACGACCCGCCGGTATTATTCCTCGATGAGCCGACTACAGCCATGGATCCGCACAGCGCGCGCACGGTGCGCGATGCGATTGCCGAGCTGCGTGCCGCCCGCCGCACGATTTTGCTCACAACCCATAACCTGGTCGAAGCGGAGACGCTGGCCGACCGCATTGTCGTGGTGCGTGGCGGGCAGATCGTGGCCGAGGGCACGCGCGCCGAGCTTACTCGCCAGCTGCTGGGCGAGCCGGTGTGGGAGCTACGGCTGGCTGCACCTTCCGAGCGTGCGGCGGCGCTGCTCGATGGCCTGGCCCCGATCGAGGCGCTGGGCGACGATTGGGTGCAATACCGCTGTATCGATGCACGGGCGATAAACCCGCAGCTGATTGGGCGGCTGGCGGCGCGGGGTATTCCCGTGGTGTCGCTAGCCGAGCTGCCGCGCAGCCTAGAAGATGTGTACTTGAGCATTGTTGCCGACGACAATGCCGAACGCGGAACCTGGAATGCCAGCGCCGAACGCGCCGCTGCGCTGCCCGCCACCGCTGAAATCTATCTCGAAGAGGTGCAGCCATGAGCGTGAGCGCGATTCGCACAATTACCCGCCGCGAAGTGGGCGACACCCTGACCGACTGGCGTATTCTTGCGCCGATGTTTATTCTGGCGTTTATTCTGCCGCTCTTGCTGGTGAGCGCGGCCAACTTTGCTATTCGCTTCATTGGCGATGACGCAACGGTGTCGCTGATGGTGCCATTTGTGATGCTGCTGGTTGGCTTCATTCCGGCCTCGTTTTCGCTGATCACCGCGCTCGAAACGTTTGTGGGCGAGCGTGAGCGCAATAGCCTCGAAGCATTATTGGCCATGCCGATCTCCGATGGCGCGCTCTATTTGGGCAAGCTGTTTTCATCGCTATTACCGCCACTTATTTCGGCGTTTACCGCAATGGGTGTCTTCTGTGGCGCGCTGGCGCTGGCCTACCCCGATCTGTTTGCGCAAGGTCTGACTCCCCAATACATCCTGGTGATTGTGCTGTTGATTACCACCAAGGCGGTTGTGATGGTGGCGAGCGCGGTGATTATTTCGAGCCATACCACCAGCGTGCGTGCGGCCAATCTGCTGGCGAGCTTTGTGCTGCTGCCCACGGCCTCGGTGGTGCAGCTCGAGGCGATTCTGATTATTGGGCGAACGGCGCGATCGTGGAGCGTGCTGTGGATCATTGTGCTGCTGCTCACGGTCATGGCGATTGCGCTCATCCGCACGGGTATGGGCGCGTTCAATCGCGAAGAAATACTTTCGCGCGAGCACGAGCAGCTGAACCTGCGCCAGGTGGGCCGTACCTGGATGACATTTTTCCGCGAATATCGCCCGGCTGGCGTTACACCCGACCAGTACAGCCATGTGAAGTTTTCCCCGGCGCGCTTCTACCGGCACGAGCTACCCCAACTGCTGCGCGATTATCGCTTGCCGCTCGCGGTGGCGCTGATTGCGGCGCTGAGCGGTTTATTGAGCGGCGGCTATATTGGTACTACCTACCATGTGGGCTTGCTCGATAATTACCTGGCAAATATTGGCAGCGCGCCCCAGCCTAGCCTTGGCCTCGGGCTATACGTTGCGCTGAATAACATCCGCGTAGCCGCGCTTTCGGGCGTGTTCTCGTTGTTTGTGTTTGGCGTCTTTGCGTTCTTAGTTCCAGCAGTCGCGTTCGCGCAGGTTGGTTTTGTCGCCAGCTCGCTTGCGCGGCAAGGTGGCAGCTGGTTCACACTTGATCATAGTAGCCCGCTTCAGTTTTTGCTGGCCTATGTGCTGCCCCACGGCATCATCGAATTGCCCGTGGCTATACTGGGCGCGGCTATGGGCTTGCGCGTGGGCGCAGCGCTGATGTCGCCGCCGAAGGGCTTTACCGTGGGCCAGAATATTCTATGGGCGCTCGCACAATTGGCGAAAGTATGGTTGTTTGTGCTGGTGCCGCTGTTCCTGCTATCGGGCCTGATCGAAGGGCTGATTACGCCGCTTGTGGTGGTGGCGTTGTATAGCTAGACTTGGCACAGCGTACTTGTGTTACGTGTCAGCCCAATATAATGTGGCACTATGGAACACCTTTGTGTGCTGCTGATGCAGCTTCCAGTGCCAAATAATTCCGCCACCAATGTGCCACTAGCGGCGGGTTACCTTAAAGCCTATGCTTATGCCCTGGGCCTGCTTGAACGTGTGCAGGTTGATATGCTGCCCCGTGCGCTGGCCGATGCGGCGGGTGATGCCATGCTGGTTGAAGCAATCGCTGAACACGCCCCGCAGGTGCTGGGCATTTCGCTATATACCTGGAATAGCGAGCGCAGCCTGGCTGTGGCCGCGCGGGCGAAAGCGCGCCTGCCCGGGCTGGTGGTGGTGGTAGGCGGGCCGGAAGTGCAGCCCGATAATGCCTGGGTATTGCAGCACCCCGCCGTCGATATTGCCGTGATTGGTGAAGGTGAGCAGACCTTCGCCGCGCTGTTGCAGCTTGAACTCGCCCAGCTGCAACGCGGCGATGATGCGCTGCGATCTATTCCCGGCCTGGCCTTCCGCGATGCCCATGGCACACTCCACATCACGCCCGAGCGGGTGCCGCTGAGCGACCTTGCGGTGCTGCCCTCGCCCTATTTGCTGGGCTACCTTGAGCCTTCGCCAATGATCATGGTCGAAATCTCGCGCTGGTGCCCCTATGCCTGTGCCTTCTGCCTGTATGGCCGCAATATGGGCACGCAGCTGGGCAACCGCTACTTCCCGCTCGAACGCTTGCTGGCCGAGATTTCCTGGGGGCGCGACCACGGCGCAACGCAGGTGCATTTCGTTGAAGCGAATTTAAACCTGGTGCCAGTGTTTCGCCCGCTGATGCGCGCCCTGGCCGATATGAACGCCGATGGCGCGCTGGCGCTGTACGCCGAGCTACGGGGCGAACACCTTAGCGATGAAGCGGTTGCACTACTGTGCCAGGCTGGGCTGAAAGTGGCTGAGGTTGGCCTGCAAACCGCGAACCCGGTAGCCTTACAGGTGGCCCATCGCCGCACCGATCTGCGCAAATGGGCCGCAGGCACACGGCGGCTGGTGCGCAATGGCGTGTCGGTCTATCTTGACGTGATTCTCGGCTTGCCCGCCGATGATACCACCGGTGTGGCCCAAACCCTCGACTTCATTGCGCGCGAAAATGTAGGGCCATACGATGTGTTTACGCTGCAAGTGCTGCCCGGCACGGCCACGCGCCAGCAAGTCGCCGAGTATGCGCTGGTGTATCAGAATCGCCCGCCCTACTATATTCTCGGCACCGACCGGCTGGCCTATGCCGAGCTGCGGCGGCTGCGGCGCGAGCTGAAACTGGGCGCAAACCTTGACCCCGACGAGATTGAGGGTTGCCCCCCGCCCAATTGGGAAGCCCTGCAATCGAGCTCTGACAACCCACCATATATGGCAGCAACTGCCATGCAGCCCATCAGCCGGGTGTCGTTCGCCGATGCGGATAGATTCGTTTGGGATGGAGCGAAGCCAGATCAGCTGGCGAATCATGTCGATGTAGTGGCGCGCTGGGCCGATGCTGAGCAAGTAGCTAGCTGGCTCGCCGCAGCCATTACCGCCAACCCCAGCACACTGTTCGATTGCTACATGTTCGCCGACGTTGCACCCATGCCATCGGCACTGCGCGAATGGCGGGCCGCACTGCCGTTTCAGCCGGGCTACCTCGACCGGGTGGCCCTGTACCGGCAAACTATGCCCACGCCCGACTATCTGCGCGTTAGCCCGCGCTTGTGGCTGGTGCTGCCATGGTCGGCGCAGGCTGAGCCAGCCGACTACCAGGATTCTGCCGAGATTATCTGGGCATATGATCTATACGCCGATGAAGCACCGCCATTACGAGCCTGGGCCGCGGCGGGTGGCGCAGGTGTGTGGGTGCGCGGCCGAACCGCTACTGAGCTAGCGCAGTGGCGTGCGGCCAGCAGTCTCCAGCTGTGGGGCCGATAAACTATTCTCGCCAATTGCGCACCAGGATATAAAGATTGAGAATGCCGATAGAACACACAGATTGAGCACATAAAAAGTTTACCCGGTGGAACGTAAATCGCTCAGCGCACAAGATGAATAGAATGCGCTACAATGAGTTTGTGGCTTACAGCACCTTACGCTATGGGTCAGCCTCATTCCTGTGCACATATATGAAGGGTGATAATGTGGCTCGGCTTCACCGTAAAGCGTACCGCCGCTGGCGTAGTTCGCTTCAGCAAACCCAACAGCTTGCCCAATCGCTTGTGGCACTCTATCAGTTGTTGCGCACTACCCAATCACTCGACACGATTTTGCAGGCGATTCTCGAGACTGCGGTACGATGTGTTCCAGGAGCGCAGCGCGGCAGCTTGATAGTGCGGGAAGGTGAATATTTCCGCTATCATGCCACGTATGGCTACAATTTAGAAAAGCTAAAACCGGCGCGTTTTCCAGCCGAGCAGTTTTTGCGTTTGTTACCAGAAGGGCAGCGGCGCTCACAGAATATTCGCTATGAAGAATGGAATTCGACATATCTCGATGATGAATCGTACCGGCTACTGCGCACCTATGGCGATATCCATTTAATTCGCCGCTCACTGCTCAGCTCTATTTTTGTCTCTGGCGCTTTTTTCGGTACACTCGTTCTCGATAATCTGCATAATTATGCCACCTTTCCTCCTGCCTCCGAGGCAACCGCCTTACTCCTAGCCGAGCAGGCTGGCGTAGTCATCGAGCATGCGCAGCTACTTGACAATTTGCGGCGCACGAACTCGCTGCTTGCCGAAACCGAAAAGCTAGCCTCCTTGGGCCGCCTGATTTCGGGAGTGGCGCACGAAATTAACAATCCCCTCACGGCGGTACTAGGCTATACCGACCTTTTGCAGCTCGAAGACCTTTCGCCCGAGGCGTTTAGCGCAGTTGACCAGATTCGGCTTGGCGCTGAGCGAATGCGCTCGGTGATCCGCAATTTGCAGGTATTTGCCCGCCAGCAGCGCCCCGGCCATGGCGAAGTGCATTTCTCGCTCCTGATCAATCAGATTCTGGCGCTGAAGCAAGCAGATCTGTTGATAGACCAGATAACGGTGGAGCGGGAACTGCCGCTTGATTTGCCGATGCTGTGGGGTGATGCTGGCGCACTAAGCCAGGTGCTGCTCAATCTGGTAAGTAATGCCCAGCATGCGCTCCGCTTAAATGCGGGCGAGCGGCGTATGCGTGTCCAAGCTTGGAAGAGCGCTGTTGAAGATGCGCCCAACGAACGCATTACAATTGCTGTGCGCGATAACGGCCCCGGCATGACGCCGGAAGTATTGAACCGCATTTTCGAGCCATTTTTTACCACCAAGCCACAGGATCAAGGCGCCGGTTTAGGGCTTAGTATGTGTTATGGTATTGTAGCTGCGCATGGTGGGCGTATTTGGGCCGAGTCGGAAGTTGGTGCTGGTACCACAATGCTGCTTGAGCTGCCAGTGCAACATGCGACAGAGCGACAAGCGGGCCTTGGCGACGAAGAAACAACCCGGCGGCCAGATGGGCTACGCCTGCTTATTGTGGATGATGATGAATTAGTGGTGCGCCTCGTGCGCGACGCACTTATGCCCCAGAATCAGCTCAGTGTCGCACGTACCGGCCATGCTGCCCTGAATATTTTAGATCACGAGGCGTTCGATATCATTCTCTGTGATCTTAAAATGCCTGGGATGCGCGGCAATGAGTTTTATCGTATCCTGCACGATACGTCACCAAAAATGGTTGAGCGGCTATTGTTTATCAGCGGCGATACAAGTAACCTCGGTTCGCACGATTTCCTCGATTCCACACAACGCCCGCTGCTGGCGAAGCCATTTACTCCTACCGAACTCTATCAGGCGATCCATCAGATCAATCGTGCCCAGCAGTAACGCGGGTGCGGTATTGGCGACCTTATACCAGGAAGCGCGCTGCCAGGAGCGGGAGCTGCTTGGCCGGGCCACTACGCACCGTGGTATGCGGCAGCGAGTCGAGGAAGACCTGGCCGTATTTCTTGGTGAGTAGCCGCTTGTCGAACACTGCAACAATGCCACGATCGTCGCGTGAGCGGATGAGCCGACCAAAGCCCTGCTTGAAACGCAAGATTGCCTGTGGTACAGCATATTCATTAAAGGCGTCGTCGAAGCTCTCGGAGCGCGCGGTGTAAATCGGGTCGTTCGGCACGCTGAACGGCAGCTTGGCAATCACCAGCACGCTCAGCGCATCCCCAACCACGTCGACCCCTTCCCAAAAACTCGTGGTACCCATCAGCACCGTGCGTGGGAATTCCTTGAAGCGCTCAAGCAGGTTGCGGCGCGAGCCATCGATGCCCTGGCCGAGCACGGCAATGCCCTGTTCTTCGAGTGGCTCTTGAATGGCGCGATAGGTTTGCTTCAGGGCATTATTGGCCGTGAACAGCACCAGTGTACGCCCGCCAGTCGCCGTACACAGGCTGACCAGCGCTTGCTCAAGCGCCTGCTGGTAGCCGCGCTGGTTGGGTTCGGGGATGTCGTTGGGTAGGTAGACCAGCGTCTGTTTCTGGTAGTCGAAGGGCGACTCGAGCTGAAGCTCTTCGGGTTCGCGCAGGCCAATGCGCTTTTTGATATAGCGAAAATCGCCGCCCACCGACATTGTGGCCGAGGCGAGCGCGACGGTAGATTTTTGTGCGAACAGATTGGCTTCGAGCAATTCGGCCACCGAGAGCGGCGCGGCATGGAGTGTCAAAGTATCGCGCATGCGGTCATACGAAATCCAGGTAATGAGCTTTGCTTCGCCGCCGAGGATGATATAGCCGATGTTAATGCGCACTTCAGTCGCGTAGCGCCGCAGGGTTTGTACGCGCAGTAACAGCAGATCGTAGTCGATCATCTGCGCATCTTTCAGCTCGCCCAGCAGCGTATCGAGCTTGCCGAGCGCATCGCCGACCGCCGTAAGCTGCAGGCTCAGATTATCCCACGCGCGTTCCACAATCGCCCAGGTTTCGCCTTTGCGCACCGCATCGGTAATGCGCAGGCGCGTGTCGTAGGCCGAAGCTTCGGCGGTTTGCGTCATATACGCGGTGAGCAGGTTGAAGCATTCGTAGACGCTCTGGCGCGCGCGGGTGACAGCCGGGCCTGCTGCCTGGGCAATCGCGCTGGCACGCTCCATGTCGGCCTGGCCCGCTGCGCTGTGCTGAAAGTGTTTGGGTAGCTCGGCAAACAGGCCAGCACTGGTATTCGCGCCGCCAGTTTCGAACAGGCTGTCGAGCAGTTCGAGCAGGCGCGCCTGGTCGACTTCAAAGCCGAACTGGTCGGTTGCTACATCTTCGAGGTTATGCGCCTCGTCGATGATGATGTGATCGTATTCGGGCAGCACCTGCGCATCGGTGGCGATGTCGGCGAGCATAAGTGCGTGGTTCACCACCACCAGGTGAGCGGCCTCGGCAGCGCGGCGGGCGCGGAAGAAATAACAATCCTTAAAATCGGCGCAGCCTGGGCCGGTGCAGGTTTCGGGGGTGGCGTTAATGCGCCCCCATGCGGCATTTTCTTTTTCCATCAGCAGTAGCTCGGCTTTGTCGCCGCTGGTGGTGGTGGGCAGCCACAGCTGTACCTTCAGCAAGGTTTTGATCTCATCAGACACGAGCCGCCCATCGCGGCGCAGATCCTTGTAGCGACGCAGGCACAGGTAGTTGCCCCGGCCCTTCAGTAATGCCGCGGTGAAGGGCGGCTTCGCGGGCAGGTGATTTGTATCCGTGGCCAGGATGCGCTGGAGCGCCGGAATATCCTTGAAGTACAGTTGATCTTGCAGGTTGATGGTGTTGGTGGAGATGACGACACGTTCGCCGCGCTGGGCCGCGAAGAGCGCCGCTGGCACCAGATAGGCCAGGCCCTTGCCGGTGCCGGTGCCGGCCTCAACCATCACCGCGTCGCTGTGATTGAAGGCGTGTGCCACGGCTTCGGCCATTTCGATTTGCTGCTCGCGCTGTTCGTAGCCGTCGAAGGCGCGACCTAGTGCGCCCTCTGGTGCGAAAAATTGCCGCACAGCATCGATATCGATCAAGCTGGTGTTGCCGGTGGGTTTCAGCGGTGTGGGCTCGCTTGACGATGTGCGCGTGCTAAACGGTGTGGCGTATTGCTCGGCATCGGCGTTCGTTTCCTCTGCTTTGCGCTCGGCGTCGAGGAAGACGGTTTTAGCTTTGGCGCGCTCAACGTCGCCGAACAGGTCGCGCAGCGGCCATTCGAGCTTGGCGGTGAGGCGGCTGATTTCGGCCAGCGTTGCCAGATCGAGCGCTTCGATGCGATTGAGCAAGTGTAAAAACACCTGGCGCGTGACATCGGCGTCGCTCAGTGCGCGGTGGGCTTCGTCGTGGGTGATGCCGAGCGTCGCGGCGAGCGTGCCCAGGCGGTAGGCTGGGGCCTGGGGCATGAGCAGCGTAGCCAGGTCGAAGGTGTCGTAGGCGGGTTGGGCAAAGCGCATGCCCTGGGCCTGGAGCATTTTCAGATCGAAGCCGACGGAATGCCCAATGAGTGGGTAGCTTTTGACAAAGCGCACCAGGTTGGGTGCGACCTCGGCGAAGCGTGGTGCGTCGCTGAGCATCTCATCGCTAATGCCGGTGAGACGCGCAATTTTGAGCGGGAGCGAATGGCGCGGTTTTACCAGCTGCTGAAAGGTTTCGAGCACCTGGTCGCCGCTAAATTTCACGGCGGCGATCTCGATAATTTCGTCGGTTCCCGCTTCGAGGCCGGTAGTTTCTACATCTATGGCTACAAAGGTCCGGTCCATCAATGATCCTCGCTCATTTGTTTTTCCAGGCAGGCCGTATTATACCCGATCGAGCGTGAACGAGGCGCGCAGTGTGCGCTGGTATCTTGAGATGTGCTTGCCAAAGCTAACGGGGAAAGTACGTTGGTTGCGGTAACCTACCCTAACCCATGCTCGATGGCAAAGCGCGTGGCGGCGCTGCGCGAGTTGACCTGCAGTTTGCCGTAGATCGCCGAAAGGTGGGTGCTGACGGTGCGGCGACTCACCACCAGCTTGTCGGCGACTTCGGCATCGGTGAGGCCGCGCGCTACCAGGCGGAGCACGTCGATTTCGCGGGCGGTGAGGCCAGCCGGGTTGCCCGCCTGCGTAGGCCGCCGCGCCGAGGCGCTATTGGCGGCGGGCAGTGCCGGTGCGGGCCGCGCAGCGAAGGTACGTGTTTGGTTGCGCTTGAGCCAGGCCAGCAGGCGGTAGGCATCGGATTGGTAATCGAGCAGGGTAGTGGGTGCCGCAGCCAGTAGCTGGTCGAGCGCGGCAGCCCAGGTGGCATCGCCACTCTGGCGAATCAGCGGGCCAACAGTGGCGAGTAGTGTGACGACCTGGGGCAGCGATTCGAGGTCGAGCGCGATCTGCAGCGCCTCGTGCATCAGCTCAAGCGCGGTGCCGAAATCGCCCTGGGCGAGTGCCAGGTGCATCCGGTTGATCTGGGCCGCCGCTTCGCCCCAGCGGTTGCCGATTGCACGGAACATCGCCAGGCTCTGGCTATATTGCTCGTTCGCTTCGTCGGTTGCCCCGAGCGCCACAGCGGTTTCGCCCAGCCGCATGAAGCTATGCGCCACACCGCGCGCGTCTTCCAGGCCCTGGCGAATGCGCAAGCTCTCTTCAAACATACGTCGCGCCTCGGCATAGGCCCCAGTGATATAGGCCACTTTCCCCAGGTTGGTGAGCGAATACGCCATACTCCAGCGATTACCAAGCTGCTGCTCAAGCGCCAGGCTCTGCTGCGACCAGCTTTGGGCCACGGTGTATTGGCCCTGATCGTAGGCTGCCTGGCCGAGAATGTTGCAGGCAATCGCCTGGTCGTAGCGGTCGCTGAGGGCCTGGGCAATTGCGAGTGCTTCGCGGCAGAGTGCCTCGGTGGCGGTGTATTCGCCCAGGTAGGCGCTCACTGCGCCCAGGTAGTTCAGCGGAAAGAGCATCTCATCCCGTGCGCCTAATTCGCGCAGCACATCAAGGCTGCGCTGCAGGGTCGCCTGTGCCTCGCGCTGCTGGCCGATGTGGAAGGTGAACCAACCATACCGGGCCAGGGCATGCGCCCACACCTGAGTGGCGGCAGGATGCGTACCATGGGGTTCCAGCGCGGTTACCGCAGCGCCAAAGGCGGCAGCACCTTCGTGGAACCAGCTGTGCATGTCGTAGCAATGAAACAGCCCGTCGGCGGCACGGCTCAAGGTGACATAATCGGCATGACTTACTGCGGTTTGCCAGGCTGCTTGGAGCTGTGGCATTTCGCTTTGTAGCACTGCCAGGGCTTCGCGCTGACCGGTTCCGCGTAGATATGGTACCTGAGTTGCCAGCAGCTCTGCATAGAAAGTCGCGTGGCGCTGGGCGAACGTTTGGAATTCACCAGCGCGCTCAAGCTGCTCGGCAGCATAGCGGCGCACCAACTCGGGCATGCGGTAGCGCCCCTGCTCGGTAGCGCTATCGCTGGTTTCGCGCCGCAGCAAAGATTTATCGATGAGCGCGGCCAACTGTGGTAGCGTGACGTTGGCGACATCAGTGGCGGCGGCGCGGGTAAAGCTGCCGCGAAAAATTGCCAGCCGTTGCAGTGCCTGCTGCTCAGCTGGAATAAGTATCTGCCATGAAGCTTCGAACAACGCGCGCAGGTTGCGCTGGCGTTCGGCCCGATCGAGCGTTGCAACGGCGAGAATATCGAGATCCTGCGACAACAGCGTCGCCAGCTCGGTACACGACAGGGTGCGCAACCAGCTAGTTGCCAGCTCAATGCCGAGTGGCAGCCCTTCGAGCAGGCGGCAAATCTGTGTTACCGCCGATGCGTTAGCGGCAGTAAGCGTAAAGCCAGGAGCGGCCATGCGCGCTGTATGCACAAACAGCTGCACCGCGTCGAACGCTTCAAGCTCGGTAGTGCTCAGGTCTACGCGATTGGGTGCTGGCTTCAGGGTTGGAACGGTGGGGAAAGGCAACCCTGCGAGCAGAATACACCATTCACCGCGCAGATGTAGCGGTTCGCGGCTAGTTGCCAGGATGACTAGCCCGGGCGCATCATTGAGCAAAGCCGCTAGCGTCGGTGCTGTTCCGCGGATCTGCTCGGCATTATCAAGCACCAGCAGCAGCGCGCGCGTGCGCAGATACTGGCGCAGCTGGTCGAGTGGCGGTGTGGCAGTAGCGAGATGTAGCCCCAGCCCGTGTGCAAGCGCATCGGCCAGCTGGTCGGGAAGTTCAGCGGTAGGTGCGTGTTCGCCTAATGTCACAAGGTATACGCCATCGGCGAAGCGCGTCGCGGCATCGGCGGTTACGGCGCGGGCACATTCGAGCGCCAGCCGAGTTTTGCCTACCCCGCCTGGGCCGGCAATCGTCACCAGGCGGCAGGCAGGGTCGCCCAGCAACCCCATAAGCTGGGCGGCCTCGTGCTTACGACCAACAAACAGATCGGTACTGGCGGGCAAATTATGCTGCACCATAGTACCCACGCGCTCGCTCATCATCTTCTCCGCCCAGCATTGCGATGCGAAATATCATAGCACATTCCGGTGCCGTAGCATAGACTATCACGCCTTTCGCTACGGGCATAGGCGCATGCCTGGTGAACGAAAGGCTTAACGCTGTGAGCGGGCGTACCGTGCGGGCGGCGCAAAACCGAATTGTCCCCAGAGATGCGGCTTCAGCGGCCTACTTGCCCTTACTGCTTTCAACGAACTATTAATAAATGCTA
>JAFEAS010000079.1:66897-72535 GCA_018266315.1 Chloroflexi bacterium SZAS-1
AGATATTGACAAATTGCAAATACTCTGATAATATTGCCATGCGTTTGATTGAAAGTGCTATTTCGATTAGCGTTTTTTACAGGAGGTAGTGATGTACAGCCGCGTTGAACTAGAGCTTGAACATGTGAATGAGCGCCTGCGGGCCGAGCGTATTGGCGCTGCCCGCCATCGTCTGGTGTCCAGCTGCGCTCGCACTCACAGCCTTGTGCGTATTGTGGTACGGCCTATCGCCCGTGCGCTCGTATTCGTGGGTAGCTCGCTATTGCGCTATGCCTATGCCGAAAATGCCGCGCGTATCGCTGCACAGCCAGCCTGGCACGTGAGCGAGATCAGTTAACGAAGCTGGAAGGAAAGAACCGTATGGCCTCTTCAGCACCAGTACTAGAATTTCCGCCGCCTGTGCCAGCGGATGTGCTGGCCGCGCATCTGTACACGCCTTCCCGCGCCGAGCAGCTGATTGTCGATGTGCACGACCTGCGGAAGGTATTTGTGAAGCGGCGCAGCGCGCCCGACGCCAGCATGTGGCAGCGGTTAGCGCTCCGTGCCCAGCGTACCGATGAGCGGGTGGCCGTGGCCGGAGTAAGCTTTGGCATCGCTGAAGGCGAAATCTTTGGGCTGCTTGGCCCCAATGGCGCAGGAAAAACCACAACTATCCGTATGCTTTCTACCCTGCTTCAGCCCAGCGCTGGCCGCGCCACAATCAATGGCTACGACCTCGCCAGCCAGCCCGATATGGTGCGACGTAACCTGGGCGCGGTACTTACCGGCGAGCGTAGTATTTACTGGAAGTTAAGCGCACGCGAGAATCTCGAATACTTCGCGGCGCTGTATCACCTGCCGCCAGCTATCGCCCGTCGGCGCGTGGCCGAGCTGCTTGAGCGGCTTGACCTTGCCAGCCGTGCGAACGACCCGGTCGAAGGATATTCCTCGGGAATGAAGCAGCGGGTTGCCATTGCCAAGGCGCTGCTTGCTAACCCACCCGTGGTATTGCTCGATGAGCCAACCATCGGTCTCGACCCGCAATCGGCCCGGAATTTGCGCGAGCTTATTCTTGAGATTAAGCGTGAAGGTCGCACCGTGCTGCTCACGACCCACTACATGGAGGAGGCCGACCTGCTGTGCGACCGCGTCGGCATCATCGACCTGGGCAAAATTATTGCCCTCGATACGCCCGCCGCACTCAAGCGTTCGATCCGCCAGCTTGATGTGATGCAGCTTGAGGTTGAAGCCTTCGACGAAGCGCTGATGCCTGAGCTCGAAGCGCTTCCTGGCGTGCAGCAGAGCGCTGTTCGCTATCGCGACGACGAGCGCGTTTGGTCCCTTGCGCTCCACAGCACCGATAGCCGGGCCGTGCTGCCGCGCGCAATCGCGCTGATTACGGCACATAGCGGGCGCATTCGCCATATGGCTGTGGCCGAGCCCTCGCTCGAAGATGTGTTCATCGCCCTCACGGGCAAGCAGCTGCGAGATTAACTATGGACACGCATATTGCCGAACCCTGGCGCGCTGGGCGCTCGCTCGCTACTGAATTGCGCGCTGTGCTGATGATCGCTCGCAAAGAATGGATGATCTTTCGCCGCTACCCAAGCTGGGTGATAGCCTTATTCATTTGGCCGGTGCTGATGCCGCTTGCCTATATCTTTACCGCGCAGGCATTAGGCGGGCCTGGCGGTGAGTCGCTTACACGCTTCCAGCAGCTCACTGGTACGCGCGACTATGCTGCATTTATTGTGCTGGGCAGTATTTTGTGGATGTGGCTGAATATGACCTTGTGGGATGTAGGGATGTATTTACGCAATGAGCAGATGCACGGTACATTGGAATCGAACTGGCTGTGCCCAACCTGGCGTGTTTCGCTGATATTGGGCGGAGCGCTGACCAAGCTCCTCGTGTCGGTGGCATTCATCCTCATATCGTTGCTGGAATTTCGCGTGCTGTTAGGTGTGCACTTGTTAGCGGGTAATGTCGGCCTGGCGCTGCTGGCGCTGCTATTGACTATCCCTATCGTCCATGGCATTGGTATCGCTTTTGCCAGCCTGGTATTGCGCTTCAAGGAAGCGAATGCGATGGTGTTTCTTGTGCGCGGTATTTTTATGATCTTCTGTGGGATTACCTTCCCAGTGGCGGTGTTACCTGGGTGGATGCAGGTGATTGCCGCCGTACTGCCGCTGACATACGCCATCCACGCGGTGCGCGCGGCCCTGCTGGCTAACGCGGGGTGGGCCGAACTATCGGCTGATTTGCTGGTGTTGGGTGCTTATGCCATTGCCGCGCCGCTGCTTGGGTACATCTTGTTTGGCATTGTTGAGCGCGGTGCCCGTCGCCGTGGCGACCTGGGACAGTATTAGGAAGGGGGCTTCTATGCCAAGCACAAGCCTCGCCCAACCAACCTGGCGCTCGTATATTCGCGCGGCCCTGGCGATTGCGCGCAAGGATACGATTGTTTTCTTTCGCTACCCGGCCAATGCGCTCTTCCGGGTGATCGAACCAATTGCGTGGCTGACGCCTATGTACTTCCTGGGCAAAAGCTTCGCTGGCTCAGCTGGTAACACGGGTTTTGCAGCCTACACCGGCACGAATGATTATATGTCATTCATTTTGCTAGGGGCAGTGCTCGCTAATTACATCGCCGCCGTTTTTTGGGGTATGGGCTACGCGCTGAAATCGGAGATGGATGCGGGCGTGCTCGAAAGCAACTGGATGGCGCCTATCCCGCGCGCATTGCTGCTGGTAGGGCAAACGCTTGCCAGCCTGGCAATCACCACCTTCAATAGTGCTGGCATGCTGCTGCTGGGCTGGCTCCTATTTGGCTTTCAGGTTTCGGGTAATGCCCTGGCAGCGGCACTGATATTGATACCAATGCTTGTGGCACTCTATGGCTTTGGCTTCGCATTTGCCGCGATTGTGCTGCTGATGCGCGATGCTAACACAATGGTCGATGTGTCGAACTACCTGATCTCAATGCTGGCGGGTAGCCAGTTCCCTGTGCAGGTGTTACCGCGCCTTTTGCTGCCACTATCGCTGGCGCTCCCGCTCACATACGGCTTCGATGCGATACGCGCGCTGCTGTTGGGGGTGCGTCCGCTGCTGGCATTGCACTACGAGATTGCGATCCTGATCGGATTTATGGCAGTAATGACGCCGCTGGGCTATTTCGTTTTCAAGCGCATCGAGCGTTACTGCCAGATGCGCGGCACATTGAGTATGCACTAGCGTGCTCGTTTTAAAAGGCGCGCTGTGCTATGCAAACTGCGGGCCAGGCCGATTGCCAATAAAGCGGCGCGGCATACATAGCTTCATAAGTTCATGAAAAGGCACTTTTCTATCAGAACAAAAGGAGTAATCCAATGCACCCACTACTAACTACTTGCCCGGTCTGTGGCGGCGAGCTGCATGCAGTTCGCCTGGCGTGCGACGATTGCCATACGAGCCTCGACGGCCAGTTTACACTGGGCTGGCTCGGGCGGCTTTCACGCGAGCAGCTTGAGTTTGTGGAGCTGATGGTGAAGAACCGCGGCAACATCAACAGCGTAGCGAGCGACCTGAAAGTTGCATATAACACCGCCCGCAATCGGCTCGACGACATTGTTGCCGCGCTGGGGTATGCCACACCAACAGCCGATGAAAATGGTCGCCCCGATCGTCGCGCCGTGCTCGATCGGCTGGCTGCCAAAGAAATTTCGGTTGAAGAAGCAATGAAACTGCTGCGCAGCTGAGCTAAACAGCGGCCAATGGCAATACGCACGCCAGCCGCAGGAGGAACAGATGTCGAGTGCTCCAGAACGCCTACGCATTCTCAAGCTTATTGAAGATGGGCAGGTGAGTGCTGAAGAAGGCGCGCAGCTGATTGATGCGCTGGGTGGGCCGCGTGAACGCGCGCGACCAGCGGTGGCGCGTACCTTGCGCGTGCGGGTTACCAACCTGGCAACCCACCGCCAGACGATCAATGTCACCATTCCGGTGAGCTTAGTTGAGGTGGGCTTGAAGCTTGGTGCCCGGCTCGCGCCGCGCCTGGCCAAAACCAACCCCGATGAGCTGATGCAAGCCATCGAAACCGGCGCAACCGGGCGAATTTTCGAGCTACAGGATCTCGACGAAGGCGAACGGATCGAGATTTTTGTTGAGTGATACCCACACGGGTACTACCAGAAATGGAGTGATATCCATGGCAACACAATCTTTTGCGGTGGGAACTGCACCGCGTATTGTGATAGGTACATGCAGCGGTGACCTGAAGATTGAAGGCTGGGACGCCCGCACTGTCGAAATCACCAGCGACGAGTGGCCGCGCATCCAGCAAACGGGGGAGGCGCTGATGATCGATCAGGTCGACGATGAGCTGGTGCTACGCGTACCCTACGATGCCGATATTATGATCGAACAGGCCGAGGGCGACGTAACCGCGCGTGGTTTTGGCGCGCTGGCGGCCCGCGCAATCGAGGGCGATGTCAGTATTGTGCGGCTAACAAGTGGCGCGCAGATCAGCAACGTCAGCGGCGACCTACAGGCGAATGAGCTGCCAGTGCTACATGTGTCGGGATACCTCGAAGGCGACCTGTTGGCGCGCGCCGTCGCCCAGCTTGAGATCGAGCGGGTTGAGGGCGATGCCGATATAACCAGTTCACAGACCGCCAAGCTCGACGCAATAGGTGGCGATTTCACCGCCAACACAGTGGGTGAGCTGGTGGTGCGGTCGGTCGGCGGCGATGCCGCGATCAATCAGGCTGCCAGTGTTCAACTCGGCGATATCGGGGGCGATTTTGCGGCCAACCAGGTACAACACGAGCTGCATCTGGGCAGTGTGGGCGGCGATTGTTCTGTAAATATGGTTGGCAATAACCTATTTATGGGCAGTGTGGGCGGCGATTGCACAGTCAGTAATGTGGGTGGTGAGCTGCATATGGGGAGTGTAGGCGGCGACGCAAGCATTAGCGCCGAACGCGCAAACACCCGGCTAGGGAATATTGGCGGTGATCTGCGGCTGCGTGTGGCGTTCGCGCCGGATAGTGTGACTGGGGCGACAGTTGGAGGTGATGCGGTGGTTGAAATTCCCGCCGATGCGAACCTGACCATTCGGGCCACTGTCGGCGGCGATGTTAGCGGCGAGCGGCTGGTGAGTAGCGGCGGGGGAATGTTTACGGCGGTGTATGGCGAAGGTGCGGCGCGGATCGATCTGCTCATCGGCGGCGATTTACATCTGAAGGGGGGCAGCAGCCCGCGAACATCCAGCTCGAGTTGGGACTGGGGCCAATTTGGCGACGACATGAGCCGCCTGGGGCAAGAGCTTGGCCGTGAGTTTAGCCAGCTAGGCCAGCGCTTAACCCGTGAACTAAACAGTGCATTTGGCCCAGATACGGTGCCAGGCGAACCCGGCTGGCAGCTCAAGATCGAGCGGCAAGTTGAGAAACAGGTGCGCCATGCCGAACAGCAAGCCCGCCGCGCCGAAGAGCGCATGCAGCGCGATGCCGAAGCGGCGACGGGGCGCGGTGAGCGGCGTGGACGAATGCATGTACGGATCAACGATCGTGAATGGCGCTTCGATGCCGAGCGGCTTGAGCGGCTCAAGCAGCAGGCCCGCGACGCTGCGCGCGAAGGTATTAGTGGGGCCATGGCGGCAGTTGATCGCGCGCTGGCCGGG
>JAFEAS010000007.1:0-1753 GCA_018266315.1 Chloroflexi bacterium SZAS-1
CCACCGCCGAGCGCAAGCGCAAGCGCGACCGCAACGCCGAAGAGCGCGCCGCCTTCTTGCGCGGGCTGAAACATGGCGATTATGTTGTGCATATCGAGCATGGCATCGCCGTATACGAAGGGCTGATTCGCCGCACAGTGGGCAAAACCGAGCGCGAATACCTGAACCTGCGCTATGCCGATGGCGACCGCCTGTATGTGCCGATTGACCAGATCGACCGCGTGTCGCGCTACATTGGCGCGGGCGATGCCGCACCATCGCTGACGCGGCTGGGTACACAGGATTGGGAGCGCGCCAAACGCAAAGCCCGCGCGGCGGTGCAAGAGCTCGCCAACGATCTGCTCGACCTGTACGCCAAGCGCCAGCTGAGCCAGGGCTTCGCCTTCAGCCCCGATGGCGAGTGGCAGCGCGAGCTTGAGGCCGCCTTTCCCTACCACGAAACGCCCGACCAGCTGCGCGCCATCGCCGATGTAAAGCACGACATGGAGCTGGTGCAGCCCATGGATCGGTTGATTTGCGGCGATGTGGGTTTTGGTAAAACCGAAGTAGCGCTGCGTGCCGCCTTCAAGGCAGTGCAAGATGGCAAGCAGGTGGCTGTGCTCGTGCCAACGACGGTACTGGCCCAGCAGCACTACGAAACCTTCAGCCGACGCATGGCGGCTTTCCCAGTAAAAGTCGATGTCATTTCGCGCTTCCGCTCGCCCAAAGAGCAGGCAGCCATGACCGTGCAGTTGGCGCGCGGCGAGATCGACATTATTATCGGCACGCACCGCCTGCTCTCAAACGATATTCATTTCAAAGATTTAGGGCTGCTGGTGATCGACGAAGAGCAGCGCTTTGGCGTGCGCCACAAAGAACGTATTAAGCAGATGCGTGCCAACGTTGATGTGCTTACCATGACAGCCACACCCATTCCGCGCACACTGCACATGGCGCTGGCGGGCATCCGCGATTTGAGCGTCATCGACACGCCGCCAGAGGATCGCGTGCCGATTAAAACCTACGTGTTACCCTACGACCAGCAGCTAGTGCGCGAGGCTGCGCTGCGCGAGCTCGATCGCGGCGGGCAGATTTACTATTTGCATAATCGCGTGCAGAGCATCTACTACGTGGCTGATAAGCTTAAGCAGCTGGTGCCTGAGGCCGAGGTTGGCGTGGGCCACGGGCAGCTAGGCGAACACCAGCTCGAACGGGTCATGCTCGATTTCTTCAGCGGAAAAGACGACGTGCTGGTGTGTACGACGATCATCGAGAGCGGGCTGGATGTGCCGAATGCCAACACGATCATCATCGACGACGCGACGACCTATGGCCTGGCGCAGCTGTACCAGATTCGCGGTCGCGTGGGCCGCAGCGCCCAGCGCGCCTATGCCTACCTGTTCTACAAGCCCGACCACCGCATGACGCCCGATGCCCAGGAGCGCTTGCAGGCGATTCAAGAAGCGACCGAGCTGGGCGCGGGATTCCGCATTGCGATGCGCGATTTGGAGATACGTGGCGCGGGCAATTTACTGGGTGCCGAGCAGAGCGGGCATATTGCCGCGGTGGGATTCGATCTGTATTCGCGCTTGCTTGAGCAGGCGGTGCGCACCATGAAGGCAAAGCTCATCGAGTCAAATTTCCGCGAACTTCCCGTCGACCGCCAACAGCTGCCCGCCGAAGAGGATACGCCACTACCTGCAGTGGCACCAGACGAAGGTGCAAGCAAGCCGCCAACAACCGTGCGCCAATCGCCAGGAGCCAGGAAACAGCC
>JAFEAS010000007.1:1933-8375 GCA_018266315.1 Chloroflexi bacterium SZAS-1
GCGCTGGCGCTGGCTGCCGGGGTCACATCGGTGGTTACTACCGCCGAGGAATTCATCATTCGCCTGCCCGAGGGCGATGCGCTTGACCGCGAGAAGCTGCGGCGGCGCTTTGGCAAAGATACCTCAGTGCGGGTTGGCCCGCAATTTGTGCGGCTCGACCGGCGCGCGCTGCCGCCCGACGATGGCTGGATCGCGCCATTAACGTCGCTACTTGAAACCTTGGGAAAATAAACGTGGGCCAACTTCACCAGGCGAAAAAGAGGTAGGCAAAATACTTCACCGCTTCGACAATCACCGAGCCAGCGGTATCGAGCAGCCGCTCGCTGCCGGGCGACGGCGAGCTATACGCCGTAATGCCCAGGTCGCGCGCCATTTTTAGCGCCCGCAGCATGTGGGTTGGCTCGCTTACCAGCACCACCGACTGAATGTTATTTGCCGCAATCAGCGGGGCGCTGTGTTGCACATTTTGCAGTGTACTGGTGCTTGTTTCCTCGGCCAGCAGCACCTCGGGTGGCAAGCCACGCCCCAGCAAGTAGGTACGCGCCGCTGCTGCCTCGCTGATGCTACTGCTTGCACTCGGCCCGCCCGTCACAATTATCTGACGCACCTGCCCGCGCCGATAGAGATCGAGGGCATGATCGAGCCGGGCCTGGAATGCCGGTGATGGTGCGCCATCGACTTGGGCTGCGCCGAGCACAATTGCCGCCCCAACCCGCGATACCGTCGCCTGGCGCAGGTCGTCGCGCCGCCCTTCGAGCACCACCAGCACACTGACTAAGCCCAGCAGCAGCGCAACCGTAAGGCACATAAGCACAGCGGCGCGACCCAGGCGGCGCCACAAGAATGGCAGATTGGCAGTTTGCATAGGGTGCATTATGCGAGAGGTTGCCTAAACACGCAAGTGCTATAATGCTGTCCACCTGCGCGTCAACAATCTGCGCGCTGTTAGCGTCATATCAGTAATAGGATTTGCGTCGTGGCTTGATGCTGCCGCAGGCACGAGCAGTGTGCTATGCAGGCACTGCGTAAATCAGGCAATAAGGGCATACTTACGTCTGCATCACTGCATCTATAATACGAAGGTTGGTTAAAGACTTACTGATACGATAGTACACCTTACGCTCTACAAAGCCAAGAACGTAGTTCGTAATGCGTCGTATCGTACCGAACATGGTTAGGACTTTCGCTTACTCAAGCAAATTCTTCTCTTTCTTGGTGATGTTTTGCGCTCCCGCAAAACATCACCAAGAAAAAAGAAAAAGTACCGTGCTGCCGTAGGCGAATAAACAAGTAACGAAAGTCCTATTGGTATAAGGAGTGCGAACGTGCGAGGGTTACGGTTCGATTGGCGCTGGCTCGGGGTCATTGCTGTGCTCGTGGTACTAACTAATTCCAGCCGCTTGCCACCGCTGCTGACAGCGCTAGTGGTGGGCGCGGCTGGCGTATGGTTACTATATATGGGCTGGCAAACCTGGGTGCGCGAAGGTGGCCCACCCGAGCGCAACCGGGTGACGTACTGGCGCGGCCAGCGGATCGAGCTAGCGCCGCCGCGCCGGGGGCCGGCCCTACCGCAGATGCGCGCAATCGGCCCGGCAGTGCTGTACTTTATTCTGGGTATCGTACTGCTGCTGGCGGCGGGCGTTATCGGGATGCGCGGGATAGGGTTGTAGCGCAGCAGTTTACTACACAAGCCGCTGCCCGGGCATGAATATGGCTTCGTTGCAGCTGCGCAGCGGCCATGAAACACGCAACTGGTACGCCTTGTTCGCGCTACAAGGTATCGCTCCCAGCGCCCCACCAAACGTGCTACACTACGACCAGCATTCGCCAAACCATCAGGTACACCACCTATGCGCAACGCAATCGTCTTTACTGGCAGCGCCGGCCCTGGTAGCAGCACCGCTGCCGCCGCGACGGCGCTACATTATGCGACCACCGGACAGCGCACTCTTCTGCTGAGTACGAGCCTCGCAGCCGGGCTTACTGCCCTGTTCGGCACACAGGTGGGCAGCGCACCTACCACGGTTGCTCCCAACCTCGATGCCGCTACCCTCGACGCGCCCGCCCTGCTCGCTAGCGCCTGGGAGCGTGGACGCAGCCAGATGCCCAGCGGACTGGCTCAAGTCGCCGGGGACGAACTGCCGCTGCTACCCGGTGCCGACCTGTTGCTCGGGCTGTTGCATATGCGCAACCTCGCCGCCCCATACACTACGATCGTGCTCGATACTGGTGCCCACGAGCCATTGTTGCGTGCGCTCGCTGCCCCAGATGCACTGCGATGGGCAGTGCGGCTATTATTCGGGCTTGATCGCGGTTCGGGAAGAAGCTCGGCATCGCTGGGGCGGGCGCTGCTGCCAACCACCTTCATCCCGAACGATGCCTACGCCGGGGTGCAAGATGCGCGCGTGCGCGCCGAGCAGCTGCGCGACGAGCTGCTGTTGAACAGCAACACGACGGTTCGGTATGTGCTACGACCCGACCAGGCCGCGCTCGACGAGGCGCGCATTGCAATACCAGCATTACAGCTGCACGGCCTAGCCGTGGCTGCAGTGCTAGTCGGGCCACTACTACCCGAAGAGGCAGATTCGCCTGCATTGAGCGCGCTCGCCGCCCAACACAAACAGATCGTCGCTAGCGCCACCACAACCTGGCATGGTCGCACCGTGCGGAGCTTCCCGCTGCATGCCGACGCCACGGCCCGCGACGCGCTGGTCGCAATTGGTGCGCAGGTAGCGGCCAATCCTTCCGCTCAGGCCCCCATCGCCAGCACCTGGCAGGGCGCGCCTGCCGTGGCAATCGAGCTGCCCGGCTTGCCCAAAGGTGCGTTGCAGCTCACGCTCAGCAGCGACGAGCTGATTGTGCGAGTAGGGCCGTACCGTCGGCATGTCCTCTTGCCCGACGCATTGCGCGGCACGAGCAACATTCGCGCCACGCGCGAGGGTGAATACCTGGTGGTACGCCAGCGCTAGCGACTACCCCGCAACACCCATGGGCGGCAAAGGAGCCACACACCAAGCCCGGGCATTGACAATCGTAACGAGGGGTGCTACACTAGCGCGAATTCACTGTATAAAACCAAGTTTCTTCTAATGAAACTAATAGAACCGACAACGAAGTCGCGATATACGATCGAAGCGCTGGCACGCGGCCTAGAGGTACTCTCCCTCTTTACGGCTGCGCGGCCAGCGCTTTCGTTCAACGAAATCGTTGAGCAGTTAGGGCTAGCCAAAAGTACCGTCTTCCGTATCCTCGCCACCCTCGAACAACTGGGCTACCTCCAGCAGGATGTCGATACCCGGCGCTACCGCCCGGGCTTACAGGTCTTCCAGCTTGGCTTTGCGGCGCTGGCCGGGCTAGAAATTCAGCAATTGGCGCATCCCTACCTTGAGCGGCTGGCCCAGCAGCTCAACGAAACCGTAAGCATGGCAGTGCTCGAAGACCTCGACATTATCTATATCGACCGAATTCGCAACCGCGCGATTGTTGGCATAGTGCTGGGGGTTGGTTCGCGCCTGCCCGCACACTCAGCGTCGCCTGGCAAAGTGCTGCTGGCGGCCCTGCCCGAGCCTGAATTACTTTCGCGGCTGGCGCGCGCCGAGCTGACTCGCCTGACCGAACATACGCTCGCCGATCGCGCCGCGCTGCTCGCAGAGCTGGCGGCAATCCGGCAGCAGGGGTACGCCCTGAGCGACCAGGAGCTAGCCATTGGGCTACGCGGTGCCGCCGCCCCAATCTACGATCGCTGCCGCCAGGCCGTCGCCGCAATCAATGTTTCTGGCCCAATCAGCAGCATCAGCGCCGAGCGGCTACAGCACGAGCTGCGCCCGGCAGTGGTTGCCACCGCCGCCCAGATTTCGCGCACTCTGGGCTACACACCTGAGGAAACCTGAAGATCAATTCGATCAACACTCCTACAACCAGTATATTTGTAAGTCGTCGATAGGCCATTCATTACCAAACAAGGAGGCCCTGTGGATTTCACCGCTAACTACGACATGTTTTTGAATGAAGAGCACGAGCTACTGCGCAAAACTGTGCACGACTTCGCCGAAAAAGAGGTCGCACCACACATCCGCGAGTGGGATCGCAGTGGCGCACAGGCCGAAGGGCCTGAGACACGCATGCACATCCGCCCGCTACTACAAAAAATGGGCCAGCTCGGCTTCCTGGGCATTTGCGTGCCAGCCAAATACGGCGGCGCAGGTATGGACTACCTGGCGCTGGCGGTTGTGTGCGAAGAGCTTGAGCGGGTAGATAGCGCGCTGCGCGTGGTGTTGAGCGTTCACACTGGTCTCAACTCGCTCTCGCTGCTACAATGGGGCACCGAAGAGCAGAAGCAGAAATATCTCAAGCCGCAGGCCGAGGGCACGAAATTCGCTGGCTACTGCCTGACCGAACCGAACAGCGGCACCGACGCCGGGGCCATGCTCGCCACCGCCCGCCGCGACGGCGATTCGTATATTCTGAATGGCGAGAAGACTTGGATCAGCCTGGCCGATGTCGCCGACCATTTCCTGGTATTTGCGAAAACCGACCCGGCCCAGGGCAACCGCGGCATCTCGTGCTTCATTGTCGAGCGCGCCTTCCCCGGTGTCAGCAGCCACCCGATTCACGGTAAGCTGGGCGTGCGCGCGGGGAACACTGGCTCGGTGGTGCTGCAAGATGTGCGCGTGCCCGCCGCTAACCGGCTGGGCGAAGAGGGCGAGGGCTTCAAGATCGCGATGTCGGCGCTTGACAATGGGCGCTACACCGTGGCAGCAGGCGCGACCGGCTTGATTCAGGCCAGCCTGGAAGCTAGCCTGCGCTACGCCCAGGAGCGCCATACCTTTGGCGTGCCGATCGCCGACCACCAGCTGGTGAAGCGTATGCTCAGCCACATGGTGCGCAAGCTCGATACCAGCCGCCTACTGGTGTACCGCGCTGGCTGGATGAAAAACCAGGGCCGCCGCAACACCCGCGAAACGACGCTCGCCAAGTGGCATGCCACCGTCAGCAGCTTCGAGGCCGCCGACGACGCGATTCAGGTACACGGTGCCTATGGTTACAGCGATGAATATCCCGTCGAGCGCTACTTGCGCAATGCACGCGGCGCGATCATTTACGAGGGCACGCGCGAGCTGCAAGAGCTGCTACAAGCCGATTTTGCGCTGGGCACGCGCGAAAACAGGCCGCTGCGCCGCGAGCTGCCCGCCTACAGCGCCGAAGAGTGGGGCTAAAACGGCGCGAGAGTTGCCGATATTACGGCTGCCGTTACCATTTCTTCATTGTATACGTATGCCAATAATGCTATAATGCACTGCGTCATATGCCTTCATTCATGAGGAGAATGAAATGCACATTGTTGTCTGTATGAAGCAAGTCCCCCGCGACAACTCGGTGAAGATCAACAACGACCTGAGCATCAACGCCGAGGGCATCGAGCAGATTATGAACCTGTTCGATGAGTATGCTATGGAAGAAGCCTTGCAGTGGAACGAAAAGCTGGGCGGCAAAGTTACCGTGCTGTCGCTTGGCCCCGACGAGTGGAAAGAGCAGATTCGCCGCGCGCTGGCCATGGGTGCAACCGATGCGCTACTGCTCAACGACCCATCGTATGCGAATCTGGATGTGCTGGGCGCAGCGAAAGTCGTTGCCGATGCCATCAAGAAGCTGGGCGATGTCGATCTAGTGCTGGCGGGCCGCAACTCCACCGACGACGAGTCGGGCGCATTTGGCCCGGCGCTGGCGCGTGCCCTTGGGTGGCCGCAGCTTACTTATGTCGGCAAGTTCCTGGAAGTGAACGACGGCGCGAAAAAGATGGTGGTCGAGCGCCACCTCGAAGAGCAAGTTGAGACCGTTGAGACGAGCCTGCCCGCAGTGGCAACCGTCGTAAAAGATATCAACGAGCCGCGCTATCCTTCACTGTTGCGCATCAAGAAGGTGGCGAAAGTCGAAATCCCCACCTGGGGTGCTGCCGATGTCGGTGCAGCCAGCAGCGCCGCAAGCGTAGCCGGGCGCGTACCGCCACCGCCACGGCCCAAGGGAGAAATTGTGGACGGGGCCGATGCCGCCGAGAAAGTACGCAAGCTGGTTGATAAGCTGATGGAAAACCAGGTGATCTAGCATATTTCGTAGTGCGTAGTGCGTCTCTATCAGCACTATTGCTACGCCCTAGGAGCATAGCATGTCAAACGAAATCTGGGTAGTGATCGAGAAGGCCCGCCAAGCCGATAATATTGCCGCTATTTCGCGCGAGCTGCTAGGCAAAGGCCGCCAGCTCGCCGATGCTGCTGGCGCACCGCTGGCAGCACTGGTGCTTGGCTCAGGCGTTGGGGTACTGGCCGAGCGCGCATTCGCCTACGGTGCCGATAAAGCCTATGTGGTAGACAATGCCGCCCTGGCGCAGTATACCACCGACGGGTTTGTGGGTGCCGCTGCCGCCCTGGCCCAGCAGTATCAGCCG
>JAFEAS010000007.1:8415-8837 GCA_018266315.1 Chloroflexi bacterium SZAS-1
GCTATTGAGGGCGGGCAGATCAGCGCTGTGCGCCCCTCACATGGCGGCAATGTCGTCAACACACTTAACTTCGCGGCTGGCAAACCAACCGTCGTGGCTGCGCGCAAGCAGAGCTTCGCTGAAGCCGCTGAGCAGCCAGGCCGCACGGGTGAAGTAATAAACGCAGCCATGCCAGCGGTCGAAATTCGCACCAAAGTGACGAATATTGCCCCCAAGCAAGGCGCGGTCAACCTGGCCGATGCTGCGGTCATTGTGTCGGGTGGGCGCGGCCTGGGCAACCCCGAAAACTACTTCAAGCTCATCCCACCGCTGGCCGAAGCTGTGGGCGGTGCCTATGGCGCATCGCGTGCAGTCGTTGACGCAGGCTGGGTGCCCTACGAGCATCAGGTCGGCCAGACGGGTAAAACCGTTAGCCCGAAGCT
>JAFEAS010000007.1:8902-73774 GCA_018266315.1 Chloroflexi bacterium SZAS-1
CCAATTTTCCGCGTGGCCAGCTACGGCATTGTGGGTGATGTCAACGAGGTTCTGCCGCTGCTCATTACCGAGCTTAAGCAGCGCGGCGGGCACTAGCGAATAAGCGCTTTTCTGGGAGGGTTGGACGAGCCAGCCCTCCCAGAAACTATTTACATCGCCAGATGCTGCAAGCGTGCGAGTCGCTCAGGTTCGTGATCTACCAGCCATGCATCCTGCGCCAACGCCTGGTAGGCCCGCGCAAAATATGGTTGCGCCTCGGCTTCGCGGCCTAGCGCCAGTAAATTCTCCCCTAGCTCTTCCTCTACATAGCCATCGTGCGCGCCGCGCTGCGCCAGCGCGTCGGCAAGCTGCTGCTGTACCGCAAGTGCATCGGCATAGCGCCCCAATGCGCGCAATTCACGCGCCACACACCAGCGCGCAACATGGATGTCGTGCGCATTCCCCGCTTCAACGCGCGCCGCCAACGCCTGCTCAAACAGCGTTAGCGCCTGCGCGTGCTGGCCCTGCTCGTGGTACGACCAGCCCATGTTGTTATACAGCGATGCCCGCCACTTCCGCGCGCGGGGCTGTGCACTCCGTTCGGCCAGCGCAAGCGCCTGCTGTTCCCAGGCCAGCTTCTCAGCGGGTGGCGCAACAATCGCCAACATATGCGCCGCATCCACGGCATAGCCATCATCGCCCAGGGTTTGCGCCAGCTGCCATGCCGCATCAAATAAGGGGCGCGCTGTGTCAGGCATACCAGCGCTATTAAACACCCGCCCACGTTCGAGCAAATAGCGCAGCTGCGCGACGGTTGGAAGAGAAGAAAGTAACGCCGCAGCCTGATCAAGCGTGACATGCGCCTCAGCAAAACGCTGCTGCAACCCCTGCGCTCGCGCAAGCTGGGTAAGCAGCTGGGCGTAATAGCCGGTATTGCCACTACGCTCGGCTTGCACCAGCAGCTCGCGAAAGTGCAGCTCGGTTGCTGCGGGGTCGTCGTAATCCCACAGCGCATCGAAATCTGGTAACGCGCCTTCTATCCCTACCATACAGCTCCCCTCGCCGAAACCTTGTGCGCAGATAGTATATAATAGCGCAGAATATGCGGCATTGTGGCCGCACGCTGTGAAGAAAGACAATGACGTCGACCACATATGAGATGCCAGCCCTGCCGCTGGGCAGCGCTGAAATAACAATTTTACGCTGGCTCAAACACCCTGGCGACGCTTGCCAGGCGGGCGAGCCGCTCCTAATCGCGCTCAACGATCGCATCGAGGTTGCGCTACCCACGCCTGTCGATGGTATCCTCACCACGCACGCAGCCGAGGGCAGCAACGTTATTCCTAATGCGACCATTGCCACATTCACGCCTGACCTAGCAGCAGAATCCACACCACCGGCTACGCCGCGCGCCACGCCGTTAGCCCGGCGTATGGCCGACACCCTGGGCATCGCACTAAACGAACTCATCGGCACGGGTGCGGCGGGCCGGATCGTGAAAGCCGATGTCCTACGCGCTGCTGCTCCACCCGCTAGCGCCTCCGCCCCAGCCGATGCTACGCCTGTTCCAATGCCCACTGGCAGGAGCATTCCGGCCATAGCTATCCCTACACGGCTGGCAGCGGCGGACGACACATTCGTCCTCACAAGCATATCTGTCGATCTTAGTGCAGCAGAGGCCCACCGCACCTCTATCGCCCCGCTATTTGCCCGGCGCGGTCTGCATGTAGATCTCGCTGCCTACATTGCGCAGGCTGCAATCAGTGCGCTCATGCGCTATCCTTTCCTCAATGCCTGGTGGGATGCCGAATGTATTATCATGCCGCAGCGGGTACAACTTGCCTACCAGTTTGGCGAGCGCACTGGCCTGCTCGCTGACGCCCAGGATTATAATCTGCAAGGGTTCGCGCGGGCATTTTCGGCGCAGCACGCCAGCGCCATACCCGAACATTGGCGTGCAACCTTCAGCTTTACTACAACGAAAAGCTGGGCGCTATTTTCCCAGCCATTGCCAGTAGCGCCGCAAACATCGCTCCTTACATGCAGCGCGCCTGGCAAGCAGCCTACCGTGGTGTCGGCTGGCAAAGGCGAGCGCCTGAGCATACAGCTCAACGCATTGCTCACACTCGCCTATGATGCCCGCATTGCTGAGCACGCCTACGCCGATGCCTTCCTGCACGACATTGCAGGGCAGCTCAAACGCTTACACTGAACCATATAAGCAACAGCAAATGAACCATCTGCAATCTATGTTTTGAAGAGCTGATGTATAATAAGCATCAGTATGCTCGCACGCGACCCCTATCTGGAGAAACAATGGTGTTTCTGGCTCGGCCAGAGGGCTTCGAGCTGCCGCGGCGATCAGGTACGCCGTTTCATCATGCGTACATGGAGGCAAGTATGACAAACACACAAAAACGTCGACTCGGTGTGCTCACCAGTGGTGGCGATGCGCCAGGGCTTAACGCCGTCATTCGCGCAGTGGTTAAGATGGGCAATGGGCTAGGCTACGAAGTGCTTGGTATCCAGCAGGGCTACGAAGGGTTGCTGGGCGACACCGATTATCGGGTGCTAACCGGCGCCGATGTGCGCGGACTACTGCCACGCGGCGGTACCATACTGCGAACCACGAATAAAGGGCATTTTAGCGGAAAACATGTTGAGGGTGCAAAGCACGACCCATACAGCGAAGCACTCGAAAATATTCAAAAGCTTGGGCTCAATGGCCTGATTACCATTGGCGGCGAAGGTACGCAGGGGATTGCGCTTGAGCTTGTACGCATGGGCGCACCAATTATCGGCGTTCCCAAAACTATTGATAACGACCTCCCCGGCACCGACCGTACCTTCGGGTTCGATACCGCACTTCAGGTAGCTACCGATGCCATCGACCGGCTGCACACCACAGCCGCCAGCCACAACCGCGTGATGGTGCTCGAAGTAATGGGACGCCACGCGGGTTGGATTGCCCTACACTCCGGTATTGCGGGCGGCGCTGATGTCATTCTCATCCCCGAAATACCATTCGACATTCAGCTTGTTGCCGATAAAATTATGGAGCGTGAGAAGTACGGCAGTAACTTTAGTATTATCGTCGCTGCCGAAGGCGCTATGCCCAAAGGCGGCACGGCATTCTACATGGCACCGGGTCGCCTGGGCGGCGTCGGCAACTCCGTCACCGAGCAGCTGGCGCAGATGACCGGCAAAGACTGCCGGTGTGTTGTGCTTGGGCACTTACAGCGCGGTGGCACGCCAACTCCCGCCGATCGCCTATTGGCAACACGCTATGGCGCAGCAGCGGTTACTGCCCTCAACGACGGTATTACCGGCGAAATGGTTGCGCTCCGCGCTCAGGATATTATCACCGTCCCAATCGAGTCAGTGATTGGGCACCTGAAAACTGTTCGTCCGCATAATGACTTGATACGCACCGCGCACGGCCTTGGCGTAAGCTTTGGCGACTAAGCCGCATTTATGATTTACGATTTACGATTTACGAGTTAGAGTATGTCGCTTGTAAATCGTAAATCGTAAATCGTAATGAATCATGGATGTACTCTGGCTCGGATACGATGGCTTGACTGTTCGCTACGCCGATATAGCGGCAATTATGCATTATCATCCATCGCTCGATGCACGTATCATCGGCGCCTATGGCCGCGTACCCGCCAATGTGCGCGCGATCGTTGTCACCGGCGATGGCTCCTATTTTCCCTCCAGCTGGTCGATCGACCACCTCCGGCAGCGCTGGTACGATTGGCGCGGCGCACGCGCATAACACACCATCCTACGATTGCAGCTCGCAATACAGCGCTGCATAGGTTTCGATACGAAACGCACCTAGATTGTTGCTGTTTTGATCAGGTACCTTCTGAGCTAAACCAGTACACTATAACCAAACGATTGCGCCAGCTTGCGTCGTTATCGAATTGTAATACTACATCATATGCGCAATCAGTTTTCTCGAGGTACATTCATGGAAATAATCACGTGCGCAATTCGCTGGGAAGTTGATATCTACCTCGCAATTGGCCGCGGGCGCGATATTGCATCAGCAATTGGCTTTGGTGAGATCGATCGCACCAAAATTGAAATCATTATTCTTGAACTCGCCCGTAATCTGCTGGTGCATGCTGGCAACGGCGAGCTACAACTTGAGCAGCTTTGTAATGACCAACAGCAGGGCATTATTGTAGTAGCCCAAGATCGTGGGCCAGGAATTGCAGACATTGAACTCGCACTTTGCGATGGGTATAGCACCGCCAATTCGCTAGGTGCAGGGCTTCCAGGCGTGCGACGCCTTGCCGACGAATTCTCGATCGCATCACAGGTAGGGGTTGGTACCACGGTTCGTGCAGTGAAATGGCTAGCCCAACGCCCTCAGCCAGTAATAAGCAGAGGGTATGTATTATGAACATTACCTGGGGGGCTATAGGCCGTGCCAAACAAGGCCAATCGGTATCTGGTGATACATATTTTGTTAATGAATACGCTGAGGGGAAGCTTCTTGTCACTGTTGTCGATGGTTTAGGCGGTGGGGTTGAAGCCGCACGCGCGGCACATCTCGCAGTAGAAGTATTTCAGCAAACGCCTGCGCTTCCCTTACCAGATATGTTGCGGCAAGCACATACGGCATTGCATAGCACCCGTGGCGCAGTAGTTGGGTTGCTCCGGTTAGAGCTTACGCAGGCAAAAGCTTCGTACATTGGCGTGGGTAATATTGGAATTCAGGTATATAGCCGCCAGCCAATCAAACCAATTTCGAAGAATGGTATTCTCGGTTTTCGCCTACCAACTTTGCTAGAGCTGCACTATACATATGATCCTGGCGATATTTTTGTGCTATACAGCGATGGCGTTTCACAACAATTCACGCAAGATCCAACTATCGACATCCGGCAGCCGCCACAAGCCATTGCGGAACGCATCCTCGCAAGCTATGGTAAGTTTAGCGACGATGCGACCGTAGTGGTACTCAATACTGCAAAATAGGTATGACACTGCTTTTCCACCAATGGCTTACTGAACATCGCGCCGAATTATTGGTACGGTGGCAATCGCTTGTAGCGGAACCTGTTCCCCTGGCTGCAAGCCTACAGAGTACCACACACATAACCGCAGCTGAGCCAGTAGCAATCATCGACACAGCACCAGCCAGTACCCTTGAGCAATTGTATGCTGCGTTCGAGCAGGCGGCAGCCGGTGATTTTTCTGCCTGGCGCACCTCCCTGGGGGCAGCAGAGTCTCAGCATACCTCAAGAGAAGCGCCTGGGTTGCAGCCCCTGCTTGGGCTGATTGTTACGCTACGGCGCGCTGCATGGGACGTACTCAACGATCCTAGCCAACGCCCCACCGACCCACAGACATTCCAGCCATGGAGCAGACTGGTTGAGCAGCTTGATCAAGTGATTGACCAGGCAACGGTTGAAGCGTCGGCCACTTGGGCACAGGCTGCCAGCTCAGTGGAACAGGAGCTACACGAGACAAAGTTGCTCGTTGAGAGCATATACCACGACGCAGAAGAAAACGACCGTACTACGATGCAGGTTTCAAACCTGAACCAGCTAGCGCATGGCCTGGCCGCTAGCATGGATCGCGAACAACAGCTCGAAATCGTAGGCGACCTTCTGCAATCGACGTTAGATGTAGCAACTCTTTCGGTATGGCTTGTTGATGCGCAAAATCAAGCGCTCACGCTGGTGCGTTACTGGACATCTGAAGTATTATACGGCGCTGTGACGCTGCCCACCCCACCGCACTTACCACTAGAGCATACCAAAGACATTATTGTACGAACCTTTACTAACAATGATCCTGTTTTCAGAGAGACAGCCGCGCCCGATGAGCAAGGATTCTGGTATCAGCCCGGCCTGGCCGTGTTCAGCGTGCCTATGGTTGCACAAGGCCAGGTTGTCGGGGTGATTGTGCTGCAAGATCCTTCGGCTGCTGCCCTCAGCGACCGCTCACAACAGGATTTTGTTAAATCAGCTGCCAGCCAGGCCGCGATTGCACTTGAAAATACTCGCCTGTATAACGAAGTCTTGGGCTTCAATTCGGTGCTTGAACAGCGCATTGCCGAGCGCACGCAGCAGCTCCAGATCGAGCGCGACACACTGGAAACCGTAAACCAGATCGCGCTCGAAACCAGCAGTACCCTCGACCGTGACTCGCTCTTGCACTCATCACTGAATATGCTCGCTAAACTTGTGGGGGTAAAATATGGCTCGATTATGCTGGTGGAACAGGAAATTGATCACCTGATTGACTGCGCCGTACTAGGTCGCCGCAACGACCTGGGCTTTACCCGCCTGGCAATCGGCCAGGGCATTGCTGGGTGGGTTGCCCAGCACAAGCGCCCGGCAATTGTGCCCGATGTTACCAAAGACCCACGCTGGATACCGCTGCCCGACTTACACGGCGGCACACGTAAAATGAGCGGGTCGCTGATTGTGGTGCCCTTGATTGCGCACCATCAAGTGCTCGGCGTACTACAGCTTTCGCACGATGATCTTGGATATTTCAACGAAGATCATTTACGGCTCCTAAACGCTTCGGCCGGGCAGATCGCGATTGGCATTAATAATGCCCAGCTCTACACCGAACTTGAAAAAGAACTGCTCCACCGCAGCGAAATGTTCCAGCGCCAGGAATCCGAGGCTAGCCAGAGCCAGGCCATTCTCCAAAGCCTCTCGGATGGCGTGATCGTGTGTGGTGAAGATGGCTCGGTGCTAGCGGCAAATATGGCCTGCGAACGCATTCTTGAGCGCGCGCTCGAAGAGCTGGTGATCTGGAATCTCCCTGAACTCTTACGCCGTTTGCTGGGCCGCCGCGCCGATGAAGTGCCGGTTGAAGATCTGCTCGAACGGCCAATCGACGAATTTCGCCAACCACGCTCATTTGCCACCGTATTTCAGCTCGGCACTCGCACCATTAGCATTACGCTAGGGCCAGTGCTCAATAGCAAAGAAGCTTTGATAGGGGCGGTAGCTGTGCTGCGCGATATCACACGCGAAGTCGAATCGGATCGGCTGAAAACCGAGTTCATCGGCACCGTGTCGCACGAGCTGCGCACGCCTATGACATCAATCAAAGGCTTTACCCAGCTACTCTCTATGGGTAGCCTGGGAGCGGTAAACGACACCCAGAAGGAATTTCTTGAGATTATTCACTCCAATGCCGAGCGCATGATCTCAATTATTAACGACCTTTTGGATATTACCAAGATCGAAACCGGCAGTGTCGAGCTCGACATGCGGCCAATTCACCTGGCTGAAGCGCTGAGCACCGTGATGCTCGAACTCCAACCCCTGATCCGCACGCGCGAGCACACCCTCGCGATCAATATTCCACCGGGCCTACCGCTAGTGCTCGCCGATAGTAAGCGGCTCAATCAGATTCTGGGTAATGTGCTTTCGAATGCAGTTAAATATACGCAACGCGGCGGGCAAATTACGCTGGAGGCGCGCGAAGTTGATTTGGAGGCTGTGCCTGAATATTTACGTGAAGGGCTAAAGCTCACCCGCTACGCGCTCGTTGAAATTAGCGATACCGGCGTTGGCATTGCTACCGAAGACCTTCATCGTATCTTCGAGCGCTTCTACCGCACCGAAAACCCGCTTAAGGTTGAAGCTGGCGGCACTGGCCTGGGCCTTTCGCTAGTACGACCACTCATCGAGCTGTTTGGTGGCCGGATCTGGGTGCGGAGTACCCCTGACGAAGGCAGCACCTTCAGTATGGTACTCCCTGCGGCCTAATCCACACATCTAGGCACGACAAAGCCCGGCCAGTGGCTAGCACTGCCGGGCTTATTGTTGCGCGTTTACTTTGGTAGATTCACTTCCTGGTCGAAACTGGCTATGTGCTCGTTACCACCCACCATCGCATGAACTTTGACAACCCACTTGCCATCCATTGTAAACACACCCCGAATGCGATACTGACCATTCCCCAGCGCTTCGCCGAGCGGCTGATTTGAGCCCATCGGCATGCCCGGCATATCCTGCTCAAGAAACACGGTCGCGCCATCGAGCGGCTTGCCAGAGCCATCGGTGAGCGTCACAAAAAACTCGTAGTCCTGCAACGGGGTAATATTCGCGGGGCGTTCAAGCGTAATGGTTACCCCATCGGCTGCCTGCGACGCCGAGCTATAACCCGGGCGGCCACCGCCGCATGCTACCAGCAGTACCAATGCACTTAGCACGATCACCAGTGTAGAACCAACTGTTCGCATATATGTTACCCACTCGCGGCTGGCTCACGCGGTTCGCCGCTCAAGCTCGCATCGGGCTGTGCGCCGAGCGGGTAGCGCAGCGATACCAGAAAGCCAATCAGCATATGTTCGATATTAAGCAGCAAGAACAGCGCCGAGAGAATGAGCGCTAACTCCGCAGTGTAGCCGTAGCGCGCCAGCACCGCAATTAAAATCGCGTCGCGCACACCAATGCCCGAAAAGCTAATCGGCAGCGCCTGCAAAATCGCAATGAGCGCCGTAGATGAAATGATGGCGAGGAGCGGCACATTACCGAGTTGCAGCGCCAGAAAGAGCAAATAAATGCGCAACATGGTCGAGGCAGCCGAAGTAACCGAGGCCAGCAGCAATTTCGCCGCCGGGCCAGGGCGCAGGCTGAGCTGCGAAAACTGTTCGCGCCAGCGTTCGAGCGGGGCGCGCAAGCGCTGCGGTGTTATCGGCAGTACGCGCGCAAAAAGCCATTCGCGCGGGCCGCGCGCCATCAACGAGGGGGTGGTGAGAAATACCACCACGGCAAAGGCAATGGTAGCGATTTGCGCCGACTTGGGCAGAATATCGAGAAATGCGACGAGTGCCAGCAGTGCCAGTAGCGCCATGATCAAGAAATCGAACAGCCGGTCGAGCACGATGCTGAACAGCGCCGGAGCCAATGCTTCACCGCGCTCGCGCAGATACCACGCCTTAATAAAATCGCCCGATTGGCCGGGTGTAGTGCCGCCCAGATACAGGCCGATCATATACAGCGCCATCGAGAAGCGCAGCGTAGGCGGGTGCATACCTAGCTCAGCCATGAGCGCATTCCAGCGCCAGGCTTTGATCGCCACAAAAGGAAAAAACAGCAACAGCGACAGCAGCAGCGGCACAATCTGAATCCGGCTGAAACCCGCCGCCAGCTGGCTAAAATCGCTGCGCCACAGGAAGAGCACCAGCAGCGCCGGGCCAATCAGCCGAATCGCCCAGCGGACATATTTGTTCATTGTTCCGGCCCCTTGAAGCGCAGGCTGGCGATTTGCTCGGAGATTAGCCCGAACAAGAAGATAATCAGCCCGCCCAGGAAGAAGATACCCGTTGAAGGCGGGATGTGCAGCCAGCGGTCGCCACTTGCGATCGACCAGAAGTAGGCTGCCAGTGCCAGCAGTTCAAGCGCAATAAAAATTGGGAAAAACACCCGGAGCGGGTTAAATAGCGTGACAATGCGCAGAATAATCAGGCCGAAGCGCACACCGTTGCGCATAAGCTTCTGGGTGCTCTGGCCGGCCTGGCGCTTGCGCATCTCAATCGGCACGAAACGAATATGGTAGCCAGCCTTAGCAAACGCCATGGCGCTGGTGGTCGACCAGGAGAAGCGATTGGGCAGCAGGTGCAGGAATTCGAGCATCACCGTGCGCCGAAACGCACGAAAGCCCGAAGTCAGATCGCGCATTTCAAAGCCAACCAGGTAGGTGCCGAAGCGATTGAGCGCGGTGTTGCCCAGCCAGCGCAAGGTATTCTGCTGGCCGCTGCGGTCGCGCTCGCCGATCACCAGATCGTATGGTCCAATATACTGCAATAAACGCGGCAGATCAGCCGGGTTCATCTGCCCATCGGCGTCGATGATCACAACCACATCGCCGGTTGCCGCGCGCACGCCGGTTTTTACCCCCGCGCCATTGCCAATATTATAGGGGCGGCGAATCACACGCGCGCCAGCCGCCTCAGCGACATCGGTAGTGTTATCGCGCGAGGCATCGTCTACCACCACAATCTCGGCGTCTGGCAACTGTTCGCGCACGCCCTGAATCACATGTGCGATCGTCGCGCCTTCGTTCATAGCCGGGATGACGATGCTGATGCTGAACGGCCACGATGGTGCAGGTACGTGCGGAGCTGGGCCAGTACGCGGGCGCTCGATGTCGGTAAGGGTCATATCCTACTCCGTGGATATTTGTCTATCACGCAGTGCTGTCGAGAAACGCCAGAATTTCGGCTTGCAGCGTACCATAGTCGGTATGCACCGGGAATTGCGGAAACTCAGCAATAACATTGGCGGGTGGGCAAAACAGAATGCCATGATTAGCCTGGGCCAGCATGGTTGTGTCGTTATACGAATCGCCCATCGCAATCACCTGAAAGTTAATCTGGCGCAGCGCCGCGACGGCGTAGCGCTTACCATCGCGCTGGCGCAGCTGGTACCCTACAATGTTGCCGCCCGCGTCGATTTCGAGCGAGTTGCAGAAGATCGTGGGCTGGCCCAGCTTGCGCATCAGTGGCGCGGCAAACTCGTAAAAAGTGTCCGACAGAATGATGACTTGCATACAGCTGCGCGCCCAATTGAGAAATTCGCGCGCGCCAGGCAGCGGATCGAGTGTATCGATTACGGCCTGAATGTCGGCAAGCTTCAGCCGATGCTCGTGCAGGATGGCGATACGTTCACGCATCAGCTGATCGTAATCGGGAATATCGCGCGTAGTCAGGCGCAAGCGCTCGATGCCAGTGCGCTCGGCAACGGCGATCCAGATTTCAGGTACCAGCACGCCTTCTAGATCGGTGGCGAGCAAGGTTGGTAGTGATGGCATATCTAGGTCTATCTCCAATAGCATTTCTCAGCTGCCGGTAAATCGGCGCCCTATTGTACCCGAACCTGGCTGATCATCAAACTGAGCATGCGGGCATCGTCGCTGGCGGGGTCTTCGCGCGCGGGCACGAAGGTTGGGGCGCGCAGCCGCAGCTCAAGGGTGGTGGTGCCAGCCAGCTCGGGCGGCAGCGCAAAGCGGTATTCGCGCCATTCGCCGCTGGAAACGAGCGCCTGGCCGAGCCAGTGATCTCCCGCCCACACATCCAGCGGCACCGCGCTCGGCCGCCCGCTGGTGAGCCGCAAGAACACATTGCTCGCAGGCGTTAGCGGTGTGCGCAGCGGCAAGCGCACCTGGCCTGCGCCGCTGAGCCAGCGGAAGGTGCCTGCCGGGCCTTCCTCGCCGCCGCTGAAGCCGTCGATATAGCCGAGATCAAAGCCTTTGCTCAGCTGCAAGCTATTGATGGCGGGCGGGCGCAGCCATGTAAGTGCCCAGCGCTGAATATCTTCGCCCGCGCGATTCTCGGCGCTGCCCAGCGGCGCGCGCGCCGCATCGAGGTCGCCAGCATCGCGGGCGAGCGCACCAAGCACCAGGTCGCTGCGGCGCGATTGATTGGGGCGCAGCTGGGCGCGCGCTTCCGTGTTATGCCCCTGTGCGGCCAGCGCCAGCGCCAGGCTGGTGTGGCCGTCGATGAAATCGGGCTGTGCGGCGAGTGCAGCGCGGTAGGCTTGCTCGGCGGCAGCGTAATCGTTGCGGGCATATGCCTGGTCGCCCGCGATCATGCCGCGCTCGCGCGCTGCGCCGCTCGCGATCATGCTTGGGTAGTCGCGGTAGCTGAAAAACAGCGCCAGGAATGCGATGACGAGAATGCCTTGCAACAGGTACTGCGCGATTTTTTTCCCATTGTTACGCGCTCCCAGGCCAATCGTGCGCAGCATCGGCAGATCGGCGAGTACCCACGCGCCGTACAGGCCCAGCCACCACCAGATCGGCAGCAGGTAGCGCGGCTCGACATGGAAGAGCAGCACGGTGAAGAACGAGTAGCCGAGCCAGGCCAGCACAAATAGCCGGTTGTGCCAGCCCTCGCCGCGCGCCCGACCAGTGCGCGACGGTGAGCGCGCTAGCCCAATCAGCCCGGCAATGGTAAACACGAACCAGAGCAGATCACCCGGCAGGCCAAGCGCGGCAGTTTCGCGCAGCGGGCGGGTAAAGAAGCTGCGTTTGAGGAAATAATCTTCTACGAACTGAGCCTTCCAGATGTGGCGAAAAGTATCCCACATCGGGCGGAAGGGCCGGAGCGGATCGGCGGCGAGGATGGCGCGCGCCTGGGCCATGGCATAGCCGGCGCGGTCGGCCTGGGGCAGCGCGCGCAGCGCATTAATGTGAGCCTCGCGCTGATCGACGCTGTCGAGATCAAGCCAGAGGTTGGTCTGGCCCAGGGTGTCGACCGGGATGATATGCCTGTACAGCACATAGTTGCGCGCCGTCCAGGGCAGCACCACCGCCAGCGTGCAGGCGAGGAACAGGACGATCTGCCCCCCGACGACTAACCACCGACTACGATTATTGCGTAATTGCGCGCCTTTTTCGCCAGGCGTCCAGCCGCGCACAAGCAGCCACAGCACCACAAACGCGATCGAGTAGAGCGCGGGTGAGCGGGTGAGCGCAGATGCGCCGAGCGCCACGCCCGCAAGCGCCAGGTCGCGCCAGCGCCGATGGGCGTCGAAGCGCAGCAGAAGCCAGAAATGCAGCGCAAACAGCGTGAGGTACAGCAGCTCGCTGAACAGCACGCTCGGCTGCTCGACAAACGGGTACCACAGCGCCTGAAACGCGGCGAACAGCAGGCCCGCCCGGCGATTGGCGAACAGGCGCTGCGCACAGCCATAGGCCAGCACAATCGATAGTGCGCCCAGCCCGACCTGCGCCAGCTGCACTAGCAATACGCCCAGCGTTGGCGAGCCAAACAGCAGCGCGGCCCGCAGCCAGAACGCGAAGAAGAAAACGTGCAGCGGCGGGCGAATCAGCCAGCTATCGTCGAGATACTGGCCGGTGACAGCAAAGCGCAGTGCGCGCCGGTAATAATCGCCATCGTCGGCAGTGGAGAAGCGCGGGTCGAGCGAGCTGGCGCGTATGAACCACAGGCGCAGCGCGACGCCCAGCAGCACCAGCACCAATAGCGGCCAATCGATGCGCGCGGCAAGCCTGCGCCAGGCAGAGGTGCGCCGTGCCGGGGCGCGTATAGCAGCAGTCGATGTCGTCATTGCAAAGAATACAGCTCGTAGTTGCCCGCCACCTCCAGCGGCGAGCCAAGCGCCGGGGCTGGCCCCAGCGAAGTCGACCAGATCAGGTAGGTTGCGCCGCTGGCACGTAGGGCAGCGGGCGTGTCAGCGGCGGGCGCGGGCTGCACCAGGTGCGCAATCGCTGAATACTTGCCCAGCGGCACACGCGGGTCGGCACGCACAATAATGCGTTCGTCGGGGAGTAGGCGCGCCTGCACACTCTGAATAATCGCCAGCTCATCGGCGGGCTGACCGGGCGTAGTGGTCGTAGGCTGGGCGCGTAGCACATAGCTGGTGCCCAGGCCAAAGCCGCCCCACAACAGCGCCAGCAATACCAGCCCGGCCAAGAGCAGGTGCACCGGCCCAGTCAGCCGCAGCGCCAGCCAGGCCGCCGCCACAGCGTAGACCGGCAGCAGCGGCAGCACAAAGCGGCCCTGTAATGGCAGCCCCACACTAATCGCGGCCACATACAGCCCGGCCCACAGCATCAGCCAGGAATACGGCCCAGGCGCACGCAGCGCAGCGAAGCCCTGGGCTTTCGCCTGTTTGCCTGCCAGCCACAGCCAGCCAAGCAACCCACCGACCGCCAGCCAGTTGGCCGGGAAACCTAGTAGCCGCAGCTGAAGCGCCTGCCCAAACTCGCGCAGATCTTCGCCGCCAGTGCCAACAAAGCCGCGTAAGTTATTCCACCAGTTCACCAGGAAGCGCCCCGGATCGAGCGCAATCACCTCGGCGATGCCAATATCGTTGCGCGCACCGGCCCAGCGGTTCCAGTCGCCATTGCCAAACATGCCCTGCCACACGTTCTTGGCCTGCTGGCTGTATAGCGGGGTGCCAGTATCGCGCAGGTTTACCGCCAGCTGCGGCGTAATCGCCAGCAGAAAGGCCAGGGTGAAGGCCAGCAGCGGCAGGAGCAGCGCTTGTCGTTTGCCATCCGCCAATGCAGCGCTCCAGATCACCAGCCAGCCAAACGGCAGCAGCAGCAGACCGGGATGGCGCACCAAAAAAGCTGCCCCAGCTACGAGCCCGGCTGCCGCCAGCTGCCAGAGCGAAGAATTATGTGCAGCGTCGGCGGTTGCGCGCACCTGCGCCTGTGGCACCAGCAGCGCCAATACCAGCGCGCACAGCGCCGCAAAGGGCATATCGGTGCCGAGGTAGAGGCTATACTGTACCGCTAGCGGACTGAGCGCCAGCAGCAGCACCGCCAACAGCGCCACACCGCGCCCGAGCAGCCGCCGGGCCAGCAACCAGCCAGCCAGCAGCAGCAGCACGCCGCTGAGGGTGGCAATCATTCGCGCCGCCAGAAACGGGTTGTCGCTGGTGAACGGACGCACGAGCCAGAGCAAGAATGGGTAGCCCAGGTTATAGAAGCCGTCGGCGCGCAGCACGCCATCGCGCGCGGCATCGTCGATGCCTGCCGGGAATGCGCCTACCAGATGCGCCGAGCGCAGCGCAAACACGCGGAAATCATTCTCTGCGCCCGGCACCGATAGCGTGACATGCGCACGGTTCGCCATGAGCAATGCTACCGCCCAGCCGCCAATAGCAGTAAGTGCGAGTGCATCGGGTAGCGCGGGGGCGCGGTGTACCACGGCTGGCGCAAACCGCAGGGCGCATAGCGCGACCAGCAGCGCATCGAGCGCGGGCAGCAGGCGCAGCAGCGGATAGGGGTAGAGCAGCTGCATGCGATAGAGCAGCAGAAATGCCAGGGTAATCAGCAACACGCCAGCCAGCCATAGGAGCGCCGGGCGGGGCACAAGCACCTGCGGCCCATGCACCAGCACCCACAGCAGCCCGGCAGCCAGCGCGCCATACAGTAGCTGCGGCGGGTAGGGCAATATCGGCGGCGGGCCTGCGCGAAATTCGGCGTAATCAACCAGCACCCCCGGCTCAGGCCCGCGCAGCTGAATAACCACATCGTTCGGCTTGAGCAGCCCCCTATTGATGGCAACGCTGTGCGCTTCCCACTGTGGGCCAACCGCAAAGCGGCCCAACTCCTGCGCACTATTCAGCAGTATAACCACATCGTGGGGGGCTTCGTCGGGGCTGCGGGCATGCAGGATGAGCGTAGCGGGCAAGCCGGCTTGTGGCAGCAAGAGCGCACCCTGCGCATCCCACAACCGCGCGCTGCCATCGGAGCCTGCCAGCGCCGGGATAGCAGAAAGTGGCTCGCCCATGCCCTGCACATAGGCCGCATCATAGCCGCCAAAATCGATAATATGGGTTACAGGAAGCTGGTAGGCCAGCGCGACGAGGAATGCGCCTGCCAGGAATGCTAGCGCCAGCTGCGCCAGCGCCATGCCACTCCCGAACGACACTGCGCCGGGTTCAGATGCCCTGGCCGCTTGCGCTGCGTAGCTTGTTGAATCGCGCCCCATGCCTTCCCTTCGCCTGATGAGCCGCGAGTGTACCATACATCAGGGCAACGGGCAACGCTATGCACGCCAGGATAACCCGTATAAAAAAGCGCGCGGACAATAGAACCTGCGTAGAGCAGTCGCTATCATCCGCGCCCTCAATTCAAGGCATGCCTCAGTAGAGGAACATCGGCTTACTGAGCACATGCCGCACTTTCGGCTGATATTCCTCAACATCATACAGCTCGTGCACATCAACGCGCTTGAGGCCTTGCGTACACGTATCGACCGGCACCGTGGTGTACTGGCCGTTCTGCAACGCGACCATGCGGCCACTATGCCCCTGCAATAGCTGATCAACTGCCAGATTGGCATACGAAATTGCCACCATGCGGTCAAGCGAATCGGGTGCACCGGCGCGCATCAGGTAGGCCACCTGCTGATGAACGATGTCGATACCAGTAATCGTATGTAGCGCCTCGCCGGTAATTTGCCCAATGCCACCCAGCTTCTTATGGCCGTAAGCATCTTCCTGGCCGTACTCAACAACTTGCCCGCCGATCATGCTCGCGCCCTCGGAAATAACCACCATGGCATAATTGCTAGGGTTATTGCGCTTATCGTCAGCCAATTGCTGCGCCAGCCGCTCGACATCGAATGGCACCTCGCTGATCAGCGCGCGATCAACATCGGCCAGGTAGGCGGAAATAAGCGCGGTTTCACCCGAATTACGGCCAAATAGCTCAATCACGGCGATGCGCTCGTGCGAGCCAGTGGGCGTGCGCAACGAGTTGATGAATTCGACCGAGCGGGTGACGGCGGTGCTGAAGCCAATACAGTAGTCGGTACCGAATACGTCGTTATCCATCGTTTTGGGGATCGCAATCACGCGCACGCCTTCCTTATGCAGGCGCACGGCAAACGACAGCGTATCGTCACCGCCAATCGGGATGAGCGCATCGAGGCCAAGGTGCTCAATCGCCCGTAGCGCGTGCTGCGTAGCATCGGCAGTATTCTTCGGCCCATTGAATGGAAACTTACCTTCCAAAAACTGGGGCATCATCTTGCTGCTCACCCGGGCCGGGTTTGTGCGCGAGGTATGCAGATGTGTGCCACCATAGCGGTCAATGGTTCGCACATTGACGCGGTTGAGCGGCTGAACCCACTCATCGTGCGATGCCGGATCATCGGGGTTGAAATTGAGCAAACCGCCCCAACCGCGCCGAATACCAACCACTTCCATCCCTGCATCGCAGGCACGATTCACCACCGCCTTGATGCATGGGTTCAGCCCAGGTACGTCGCCACCACCAGTCAAAATGCCAATTCGCATCGTTGCACCTCCAAGAACACGCGGTTACCTCAGCGGCGATGCTGTGTGGCACATCATTGTGCGGTTCGCTATTGTACTATGAGTTAGAAAAAGGGACGCAACTGCGTGGGCAACATACTGCCGGTTGGCGCGCACATACAGTAGCGCGGCTCGAACGACAAGACGCATGCTATACTGGGCGTACGAAGGCAACCCCCGGCCGCTCAGCCACCATCACGCCAACGACAGCCGGGCTGTATAGAATGAAGGGCTACCGATGCACCCGCACCCACCAACCAGCGCGATTGTGCTCGCTGGTGGCCGCAGCCGCCGCCTGGGCTACGATAAGCGCTATCTTAGGCTCTGGGGAGCGGCTGGCCCAACATTGCTCGAGCATGTGGTACAGGTGGTTGGGAAGCTCTGTGCCGAAGTAATCGTTGTGTTGAATGATGCCGACAATTGGGGGCATATTTCGGTGCGCCGCGTACCCGACATCTACGCCGATGGCGGCGCGCTCGGTGGCCTCTACGCAGGGCTGTGTGCAGCGAGCCATCCCTACGCACTAGCGGTAGCCTGCGACATGCCCTTCCTTAACCCCGCGCTGCTAAGCGCTATGCTGGCGCAGCCGCGCAACTACGATGCGCTCGTGCCGCAAGCGCTCGCAGCAGGCACCACCCGCAATCTACTCGGCGCTGAAACGCTGCACGCAATCTATGGGCGAAGCTGCCTCAAACCCATACAGGCCACTCTCGAAAGTGGGAACCGCCAGATCGCTGCATTCTTTCCACAGGTACGCGTCACATTCTTTGCCGCGAGCGATACCCAGCGCTACGATCCCACCGGGCGCTCGTTTATCAACATCAATACACCCGAACAAGCAGCTGCAGCAACCGAATGGTTCGCACGCCCAGGCTAAAGCCACCATCAGGCAAGAAAGTAGCCTTTAATACGTCGGGGTCATCGTACACAGCCGGGCGAGTTGGCAGCAGTGAGCGCTCAATCGCACTCGCCTTCTGCAACTCAGGGCTGGTCATGTACTGCACAAAATTAATCGCTGCCTCATTGCTAGCCAAGTTCTTGTTAACCATGAGCTGCCAGCCACCCAGAGTATCACAGCGTTGCGTGTGTGTCGCCATCGCCCTTGGGCAGCGGTACGACATCAAACTTAACCTTGAGCTTGGCGTTGGCCTGGCCAAGCGAGAAGGCATAGGGCTAGTTGCATATGAACGCGGCGTTACCAGCCTGCCATACACCACGCAACTCCTCTTCCTGGTAGCCAGTTACGCCAGTGGGGGTGATGCTGCCAATCCACGACTTGGCGCGATCAAATGCCGCTGCCGCCTGCGGCTTGTTGATGCTGATGGTGCCATCAGGCTCAACGAGCAAACGCCGCCGCAGGCTGCCAAGAACATACTGATGCAAACCCTGGTTATGCGGTTCTGCGTTGGATCAATGTAAGTGGTAACCGTACATGTTGCACCGGGCGGCGGTGATCGGCTAGCCGAGCTAAGAGTAACTCAACCGCTACCCGCCCCGACTCTTCGAGCGGCTGCCGTACTGTTGTCAGGCCAATATAATCGGCTATTTCAACGTCGTCAAACCCGATTACGGCCACATCTTCGGGAACACGTAGGCTGCGCTCATGGGCAGCACGTAGAATTCCAAGCGCCTGGGTATCGCTTGGCGCAAAAACTGCTGTTGGCGGCTGAGGGAGATCGAACAGCTGATGCGCCAGCTGACGCGCTGTTTCAAGCCCATTGGGGCCAAGTGCAATATATTCAGGCGGAAGCATCAGCCCGGCAGCGCGCAATTCGTTTTTGTAGCCATCTAATCGTCGCGCACTCGTATGAATCGCAAAATCAGGAACAACTGCATCGCCAACAAAGGCACACCGCCGATGCCCACGTTCGACGAGATACGCCGCTACCATCCGCCCGCCATCCTCGTCGTCAATCTCAACACTGCTGAACGCTGGATGCGAGCATTCTATGAGCACCGCATCCATCGCATTACTGACCAAGCGTTGAGCAGCAGTTTCGCCAAAAGGTAGCGCCATCACCAATAAGCCATCTAAGCGCCGAGTAACAGGCAAGGTCGCAAGGTAACTGTCGCGGCGCGCAGACGAATCAACATTATAGATGACTAGCTCGTAGGCCGAATCGGCCAGGGTGGCAACCCCGCGAAGGCGTTGCACAAATGAAGGATACGTGATAAATGGCGCAAGTACACCGATGCGGCGTGTTCCCTTGCGAGCACGAGCGGCAGCTTCGGCCTTGGGCACGAAATTAAGCTCGTCAATCACATCGAGCACCCGCGAACGGGTCGAGATATTGACCCGATCAGGCGCGTTCAACACACGTGAGACCGTGGTAATACTCACACCCGCGCGTTTAGCGACATCGTAAATAGTCGCATCCGGCATCTTTGCTCTCCGCTGACCGGGCCGACCTATAGATTGAACGAAAGTAGGTTTATCCTTTGCTGGAAGCACTTTCAAAATAGCATGCGGGCTAACTTTTGTCAAGCGTCTGTCATACATTCTTGCCCAGCCAACATAAGCCTGCAATCGGCACTTCCAAGCGGCGCGGCGGCTGAGGTGCGGCCTGCCATGTGCGAGAGGACATACTCTTCTCCTCATCGTTTCCTGCACTTGTGATTATACTTTTATGAAAGCACTTTCAATATACGTTATTCTATTTTCATTGTCAAGTATTGGATGGGCTAACGTTCTGCCAACCTTATTGTCCTCGCCCCGCCAAACAATAGCTAGCTGAAACCTAGCGTGAAAGGCAGTATAATAAGTGGCACAAACTATTGGATGTTGCAGCAGCTTGAGCCTGCTTGCAGGGGCTGGGAAAGCATCAGGAGGTGCAATCGCTCCTGCCAACTGTTCTTGACCAACCATATCCTGCTGTTAAGGTGACCGCCTTGAACCTTCTGCTACACCGCGCTACCCTTGTAGTTGGCAGTTGCACTCGCAACAAGAACAGTGCAGCCATCAAGCTGCACAATCACTTGTACCGACTGTACACTGCGTAGAATGGCTTACGACAACGCTGGTCGTGCTGCCGCCACCCTCGCTGTCATATGGCAAAGAACGGGCTATGAAGATGCTGCTCTCCCCAAGGCTTAGTACGCCATCACCGCTGCTGTTGCGCGTTGGCATTGCGCTCGTTACGCTAACCATTGCGCTTGGCTTATCGCTCTTGTTTCGGCCACTCATTGAACCTAGTCCATTTGTGCTGTTTTTTGCAGCAATCGCTATTATTGCAGCGTACAGTGGCTTCATTATTAGCCTTCTTAGCGCACTCTGCTCGGCCGTACTTGTGAATTATTTTCTAGTCTCTACTGCAGGCAACTTCAACATTAACGAGGGTGACGTTATTCGTGGAATAGTGTTTCTATTCGTCGCCGCTCTGATTAGCTTTCTAAGCACCTCGCGCCAGAACGCTGCGCTACAGGCATACGCGCAGGCAGAACGACTAGCCGTAACCCTCGCGAGCATTGGCGATGCGGTCATCGCTACCGATGCAAATGGCACTATCACCTTTATGAATAGTGTTGCCGAGCAGCTTACCGGCTGGGAACGCAACCAGGCCGAAGGGAAAAAGATTACCGAGGTGTTTCAGGTTATTCATGCTGAAACGCGCGAACCAGCACTAAGCCCGGTAGCGCGCGTTTTACACGACGAGGCAACTGGCACTGCGAGCCACACATTATTACGTGCTAAAGATGGAATAGAGCGCGCAATTGACGATAGTAGCGCGCCAATACGCGATTATCATGGCAAGCTGCTGGGTGTCGTTGTCGTGTTCCGCGATGTAAGTATGCGCATCGAAGCCGATGCTGCGCTTCAAGGCGCACACGACCAGCTGGCGACCATCCTCGATAATATAGCCGATGGCGTACTGGCCGAACTGCCCAGCGGTCGTCTTATTTATGTCAATGAAGCTGCCGCCAAGATGACCGGGTATAGCTCGGCCCAGGCACTGATGGTTGCGAACCCTGAAGAGCGCGCGCGACGATTTGTACTGATGGACGAGAATGAAAACGTGCTGTTGCGCGAACAGCTCCCTAGCAGGCAGGCATTTCAGGGGATCGATGAGCCTGAGCAGGTTGTTTATTACCGTAATACCGCCAGCGGCGAAGCGCGCTGGGTGCTAATTCAGGCGCGGCCTGTGCGAAACGCACAAGGGCACATTATCCTGGCTATTTCAATTATTCACGATATTACTGAACAAAAACAGGCCGAAACCGAGCGCCTGCAACTGCTGGAACGCGAGCAGAGCGCCCGCGCCGAAGCCGAAACAGCCAAGCGCCAGGCTACCTTTCTGGCTGATGCGGGCCGCTTACTCTCCGGCTCGCTGGATTACCCAACCACCCTGCGCGCGGTTGCCCAGCTTGCTGTGCCATCGCTAGCCGACTGGTGTACGATCCATCTGCTCGATGCCCACCAGAATGTTCAGCTGATAGCAATGGCACATGTCGATCCTGCCAAGGAGCCGCTTATCGACGAGCTATTCCATAGCTACCCGCCCTCACTCGCCGCCAATACTGGTATTGGTGCGGTATTACATACCGGCCAAACAATCCTCCTTCCCGAAATCACCGCCGAAACCTTTCGCGACATCGCGCCTCATACCGAACAGCAGGAACCTCTGCACAGTCTGGGTATCGTATCGGCGATGATTGTGCCACTGATTGCGCGTGGCCATACCCTTGCTGCGCTGATGTTAGTATCTGCAAGCGCAGGGCATATGTATGGGCAGGACGATGTAAGCTTTGCCGAGGCATTAGCACAGCGTGCAGCGAAGGCCATCGATAATGCCCAGCTGTATCAGCAGACTGAACAGGCGGTGCGGCTACGCGAACAGTTCTTGAGCATTGCCGCTCACGAGCTAAAAACTCCGCTTACATCGCTGATGGGGCAGGCGCAGCTTCTGCAACGCCGGGCCAACCGCGAAGGGTTTTTAGGGCCGCGCGATCAGCACACGCTGCACATCATCAACAATCAGATCAGCCGACTGAACAGAATGGTTATGGCGCTGCTCGATACCGCACGCATCGAAACCGGCCAGCTCAGTATCGAACACGCACGACTAGATATTGTGGCACTGACACGGCGCGCGGTTGAGGAGCTACAAACAGCTCACGAGAACCGCACAGTTGAATTTCACACCCAACTAGAAACCGCCATAATAAGCGGCGATGCGCTGCGACTGGAGCAAGTGATACAAAACCTCATCCAGAATGCGCTGAAATATAGTACAGAGCCTAGCCCGGTTACTGTCACCGTGTGCACCGAACCCAATTGGGTGAATATCGCTGTACACGATCAGGGTATGGGTATACCCGAAGCTGCATTACCCAACTTATTCCAGCGGTTCTTCCGCGCCGATAACGCGGAAGCCCAGCACATTAGTGGCCTGGGGATCGGCTTATATGTAGTTAAAGAAATAGTGACTTTGCATGGCGGCATTATCGCTGTTGAAAGCACCGAGGGGAGCGGCAGTACATTTACAGTACGGCTACCACTGGCAACACCCGAACCAGTAGCATAGCCAAGCCATTACCTATACACTACCCACTCCTCAGCATGGAATGTATGCACGCAGTGGGCGTAGCGTTCGGCAAAACCCAAAGCGTTAATAGCCGATTGCACAGCCATCGGTGCGGCCATCGCTGCCCGCAACATATACCCCATTGGGCATCCGCCAGATGATCTGACCGCACCCAAACGGCGCAGAGTCGGTATCAACCTCAAGCGCGTGGCCGCAGGCCAGCAAGCCTGCCGCAATTGCTGGGTCGGCATGGGCTTCGAGCTTCGCGTACCGCTCGCCCCACCAGCTCCAGCGCGGCGCGTCCAGGCTTGCCTGCGGGTTCAGGCCGTAATCGAGCATGTTCACCATCATCTGAACATGCCCTTGTGGCTGCATATGGCCGCCCATCACCCCAAATGGCCCAACTGGCACGCCATTCTGCGTAAGAAAGCCCGGAATAATCGTGTGGTATGGGCGCTTGCCCGGCGCAAGCACGTTTGGGTGGGCCGCATCGAGCGAGAAGCCCGCGCCACGATTCTGCAAGGCGATGCCCGTACCAGGAATGACAATCCCACTGCCAAAGCTATCGAAGGTCGATTCGATAAAGCTGACCATCATGCCATCGGCATCAGCCGTACACAGGTAGGCAGTATCACTTTTAAGTGGTTCGCCGGGCGCAGGCAGTAACGCCTCACGACCGATCAGCGCACTACGGCGGGTAGCATAGGCGGGTGACAGTAGTTCAGCAGTTGGCACCTGCGCGTGGTCGGGGTCGGCGATATAGCGGTGTGCGTCGGTATAGGCTAATTTCATCGCTTCAAGCTGCAGATGGTAGCTCTGTACCGAATCGCGGGGTATGCTGGCGAGATCAAAGTTTTCGAGGATATTGAGCGCCAGCAACGCAGCCAGGCCCTGCCCATTTGGCGGTATCTCCCACACATCGTAGCCGCGATAGCGCACCCTGATCGGCTCAACCCAGGTACTGGCGTGGGCCGCTAGATCAGCCGCGCGCAGCCAGCCGCCAGTTTTTTCGGCAAATGCGCCAATACGCTCGGCTAAATCGCCGGTGTAGAATGCCGTCGCTCCATTTTCGGCAAGCTGCTGTAGCGAACGCGCCATATCGGGGCTGCGCCATAGCTCGCCGGGAGTGGGTGCATGCCCGTTTGGCGCAAAAGTTGCCGCCCAGTGTGCAAACGCCTCGGGTTGCAGCTCCTGCGCGAAGCGGGTGTAGGCAAAGCCCCAATTGCGCGCCGAGCGCGGTGAAACGGGGTAGCCCGCCTCGGCATAGCCAATCGCATCGGCAAACAGATCGGCAAAGGGCAGGCGGCCAAAACGAGCATGGAGTGCATGCCAGGCTGCGGGCGCGCCCGGCACCGTGGTTGGCATCCAGCCGCTCTCGGGCATGTGGGTACGGCCATTGGCGCGTGCTGCCGCGAGCGAAATCCTGGCTGGTGCGCGGCCAGAGCCGTTCAGGCCATGCAGTCGCTGACCATCCCACACAATGGCAAAAGCATCGCCACCCATCCCACATGATGCTGGCTCGACGACGGTAAGCGTTATGGCCGTAGCCAGGGCCGCATCGACCGCGTTACCGCCGCGGCGCAGCACTGCCAGGCCAGCCTGGGCCGCTAACGGCTGGCTAGTAGCTACCATTCCTTGTGTTACGAATACTGGTTGGCGACGCGCAGCGTAGGGCAATTGCTCGAGTGCAATGTTCATGGAGATCTCCTCGTGCAAACCGATGGCGGGCGCCATGCTACACAAGGAGCGCGGATACGTCCAGTCGGACTAGTTACGCTGCACTTTTTCCCACAGCGGGCGCTCATCTTTGACGCCAACACCAAATGCGGCACGAGCGACCACCATATAGAGCAGTACTATCAGGTGATACACAAATACGACGATTGCAATCGCCAGGGCCACCACATAGCTCGATGCGGCGATTTGTGGCAGTACGCGCCCAAGCAGATTGCTAATATCGGGTACCGCGCGCAGCGCGAGGACGCTCATGCCAATACCCACGAGTGTCAACAATAGGTTCGCCCACCACGCGAGTTTAATCTGTTCCCAAAAGCCCCAGTTAATCCGCAGCGCAATCAGCGATACGAGCGCCCCTAGACTATACAGCCCAAACTGGCGGCTTGGTTCAACGTTCACACGCATGATTGACCATACACCAATGATCGTAATGCCCAAACCAATCAGGCTGCCTAGAATACCAATTGCGCCGATAATCGTAACACCCAGCGGGCGTATCGGGCGTACCGTCCGTACCTGGATACCGAGGCCGCGATACGAGGACATGGTTTTACTCCTTTACGATCCAGGCAGCGCTGCCCGGCCACGATACACTGGAACACGCTCCGCGTGCCAGGCCATACTCACCCTTCTAAGCGTCATTATAGCAAAGCGCATTCCAGCGCGGCAAATAACATTCTTGTCATCGGGCAGCGAGGCGCTATGGTATAATCGGGCATATGAGCTACATCCCAACCCGCCGCATAATGCTGGTCAGCCTGGGCCTTGCTGCCCTGATACTTGCTATTCTGGCTGGCTGCGCGCTCGATCCTGCGGCCGAGCCAACACCTACGCCGCTGTCGCCTACAACTACGCCGCTGCCGCGCGGGGGCAACCTGACCATCCGCATGGCCAATGATGTGCCCGAGCTACGCCCCTGGCAGCCACGCTCGCGCGCCGAAGAGCAGATCAGTGGGCTGCTCTACAACGGCCTGATGCGCCTGGATGCCAAGCTGCAACCCCAACCCGACTTAGCAAGCAGCTGGGATGCCTCGCCCGATGGCCGCCTGATCACCTTCACCCTACGCACCGACGTGAGCTGGCAGGACGGAAAGCCCTTCAGCGCCGACGACGTGGCCTATACCCTCGGCGCAATGCGCGAGCTTTCGCCCACCACCGCGCTACTCACCGACTTGCGGCGCATTGCGCAGATTCAAACACCTACCACCAGCACAGTTGTTATTTCGCTCACCGAGCGGTACGCACCGCTATTTGCCGAGCTTACGCTACCAATTCTACCCAAACATGTGCTGATTGGAAAAAACCTCGCTACCCTCAATCTGTGGGATGCGCCAGTTGGCACCGGGCCATTTCAGCTGGCCGAACGAAAGCCCGGCACCTCTATCACCCTGGCGGCGAATAGCCATTTTTACCGAGGGGCGCCGCTGCTCGATCGCGCGGTATTTTTGGTAGCGAATGCTGATGTAGCCGTTGCCGCCTTGAAGGATGGGCGGCTGAGCCTGGCAGAGTTACCCTGGGCGCAAGGCCAAACTATCAGCCAGACGCTTCCTGGCATGCAGGCAGGGAATTATCCCGAAAACGGCTACTATTTCGTGGCCTTTAATGTGCGCGCCGGGCGGCCGTTCGCCGACGAACGGCTACGCGAAGCGCTCTCGCGCGCGGTCGATCTCCCAGCGCTTGTGCGCGCCGCCACCGACGGCCAGGGCATCCCAATCGCCACGAGCATTGCGCCCGGCAGCTGGGCCGATGTGCCGCCGCCGTCCAGCACCCTCGACCTGGCCCGCGCGCGCACACTGCTCGACGAAGCCGGCTGGAAGTTGCCCGAAGGCCAGCAAATTCGCGCGCAAAACGGTGTTACCCTCACGGTGCAGCTCTTTGTGCGCGGCGACGACCCACGCCGGGTGCGCGCCGCCGAGCTACTTGCCCAGGCCGCCCGGCAGGTTGGCATGAACCTCGTCGTACAGCGTGCCGATTTCGCCACAGTGATTACCTCGAAATATGCGCCGCCATACGATTTCGACCTGCTGCTCGGCAGCTGGAGCAATGGCGCGGGCGACCCGGTATTCGCCGATTATGCCTTCTACGATCCCGATGACTTCGCGCTATTTCATAATAGCCAGATCAACCAGGGCGTGGCCGATACCCGCGCGGTGCTAAATATTGGCGGCTTCGACGACCCGGCCTACAATAATCAGGCGGCAGCGGCCCACCAGCTTTACGCCCCCGCCGAGCGGCTGAAGGCGATTGAACAGGCCCAGCAACGGATTATGCAGGCGCGACCCTACCTGTTCCTCTGGGCCGATCGCATTCCGGTGGCGCTGAATGCCCAATTTACCACCCTTGATGGCCCGGTGAATTTGAACACCCCAATGTACCTGGCGAACATCGAGCGCTGGTATGTGAAGAAATAACCCCACAAAAAATCACCAGAGGCGCAAACACTGCGCTTCTGGTGATACATGGGCCTGCTCGGGTTTATATGCGCGCTAGCTGGGAACCTGCTGGCTCTGGGCGCCATCATAGCCCATCTTGATCCAGCCCTTCTTAATCGCATAGATCACAGCCATTGTGCGGTCGTTCACCTGTAGCTTCGAGAGAATTGAAGTAATATGATTCTTCACCGTCTGGCCGCTAATGCTTAGCTCGTTAGCAATTTCCTTGTTCGAAAGGCCGCGCGCAATACAATCGAGTATTTCAATTTCACGCGAGGTTAGCGGCGCAAACAGTGCCGATGTCTGCTCATCTTCGGTTGAGGCCAGCTCACGGAACTGGTGCAGCACCCGGGTCGCAACATGCGGCTTGGCAAGCACGCTCTCGTTAATCAGGTAGCGACCACGCGACACATCTCGAATCATGGCGAGCAGCGAGTTCGGATGCACATCTTTCGAGGAATAGGCCGCCGCGCCAACTTTAATTGCTTGAAAGAGCTGCTCGTCATCTTCATATACGCTCAGCACAATCATCGCAATGCGTGGGTCACGCCGCTTGATCACACGCGCTACCTCAAGGCCATTCAGGCCCGGAAGATTGATATCGACCAGTACCACATCGGGCAGCAGCCGCTCGGCCAGCTTAATCGCTTCCTGGCCGTTTTCGGCTTCCCCCACCACGTCCATATCACCCGCTTCTTCCAGGCTCCAGCGGATGCCCTGGCGAAACAGCGGGTGGTCGTCAATAATCAGTACGCGTATTTTCTGCGCCATATCAGTCCTTTAGCCGGTTACTCGTTTCAGTGCTCGCTTCGCCTAAGACATGGTTAGGACTTTCGCTTGCCGTGTATATGCTTGCGACGGCAGCAAAAATCCTAAGCTGAACACTCAAGGTTACTCTGCAAGGTGCAAGCCTACGGTCACTTCAGTGCCATGCCCAGGCCGGGAGGCAACGCTGAATTGCGCGCCTACCAGCTCGGCACGCTCACGCATGCTGGTAAGCCCCCAGTTACTCCGGCCAGTACGTCGCACCACTTCGTGCGGATCGAAGCCTGGCCCCTCATCGCGGATAGTGATGTGTAAGCCATCGGCCAGATGCACCAGGCGCACCAGCGTTGGCGCACCGCGTGCATATTTATGGGCATTCTGCAATGCTTCTTGCACAATGCGGTACAGCACAATCTCAGTTTCGCGCGGCAGACGCGGCAGCGGTTCGGCATCGAATGTGACGTGCGCACCATAGGCATTATTGTAGCCACGAATATATTCGCTGAGCGCACCAACCAGTCCTTGCTCTTCAAGCGCGCCGGGCCGCAGATCAGCAATGAAGCGCCGCACCTCTTGCAAGCCCTCGCGGGTGGCATCGCGCATACGCACGAGCATCGTGCTTAGCTTTTCTGACCCCGATTGTTGCGCCAGCGTATGCGCATGCTCAAGCAGCATCAGCGAATTGGCAAGCACTTGCGCCGGGCCATCGTGAACTTCACGCGCCAGGCGGGTGCGCTCATCTTCGCGGCCCTGGATCACCTGCGCGCGCAACGCCAATACCCAGGGGTCACCAGCGCCGCCCTCATCCGTGGTTGTCAGCGCGCCACTGCTCATTTCGATCTGGCGAATCAGCTGCTCAAGCTGCTTTAACGCGTGCTGATTGCTACGAACCTCGCGTTCGGCGGCTTCGTAGCGCGCCCGACTCTCCGCAACGCGCTGCGTATGGCTGCGCGCCTGTATCAGGCGCGATTGCGATGTCGAACGTTGCTGAATTAGTGCCTCATCGAGCTGCCGCTCGGCCTGACGCAGCGCAATGCCAAGGGCTGCCCCACGTTGCCGCGTGGTGTCGGCGAGGTGGCGCAGCCGGTGAAGCTGTTCGGCTACAATACTGTGCGCCTCGCGCAGCACCACCGGTTGTTCGGCGCTCAATCGACTGCCTCGTTGTGTTGCTGAAACGACTTCGGATGTGTAAAGTATAACACAGCGGCTTGGTGGCTACAAGATACCGCCGCACCATGCTATAATCAAGAATGTGACAGTTTCGCAATATTCAGTCTTGCTACAGGCGCACGTACCCGCGAATTGCCGCCGTTATTGATGCGATGCACAACCTCCACCAAACGAAGCCGCTGCCACCTGTTTGTTCTGGGCTTTCATAGGTATGCGCTAATCATCGTGCAACACATCTACTCCCTTGAACAAATGCCCCCATAAATCCATACTCACATCGCTCTGCGCACTGTATGCTATTGCCCTTGCAAGCTGGTTCGGGCTGGAAGCCGCTACCGGCGATCGTCTATGGTGGGTGGCATTCCTGAGCGACCTGGCGCTGGCATTGATGCTGCCACTGCAGGTACTGCTGCTCCTGGCACTATGGCGTCGCCGCTGGGCCGCGCTGGCAGTACTGATCATACCAATATTACTCGGTTTATGGCTGTTTGGCGCGCAATTCCTGCCAGGGCGCGCGCGCGCACCGCAACCAGGCGAACGCCCAATCGGCGCAATGACCTTGAATGTGCTGTATACCAACCGCGATTTCGCCGCATTAGCCAGCGCGATTCGCACCGCGCCAGATACGAGCGCGCTACGAGCCGAATATGAGTAGAGTAGGCTCGGTGGGTATACTCACCACAGGACAACATATGAGAGGAGCGCAGGATGAGTGAGCACATAAACACAGCTGGAAACCACTACGATATCATTATTGTTGGTGGGCGGCCAGCGGGCGCAACACTCGCGGCGCGCCTAGGCCAGGCTGGGCTGCGCGTGCTGCTGCTTGAACGCGCGGTTATGCCAAGCTTGCCCGCGGCTTCATCGCCAATCATCTACCCGGCCACGATGCAGCTACTTGATGAAATTGGTGCCGACGAAGCCGACTATGCCCATAACACGCCGCGCATCCGTCGGCTCGTATCCGAAGTTCGTGAGGACTTTCGCGTAACCTTCGATCTGCCCGCCCTGTTTGGCCGCGACTATTTGTACGCGATCGACCGGGCGCGCTTCGATGCGGCGCTGTGGCGTACTGCTGCGCGCCAGCCGACCGTCACCACGCACGATGGTTTTAGCGTTACCGATGTGCTGCGCGATGGCAAGCGCATTGTGGGCATTACAGGTCGCGCCAATGGCCGCGACACGCAGTTCACCGCGAACGGTGTAGTTGGTGCCGATGGGCGCTTTAGCCTGGTGGCGCGCAAAGCCGGTGCCGCCAGCTACGATGAACAGAGCGACATGCCAACCTCAATCTATTACGCCTACTGGAAACAGGTGCAGCCATATGCCAGCGGTGCGCCAATTGTTCATTCATATGCCACCGGGCGCGGGTATGGTTTTGGCCTGATGGATAGCGCCGACGGCACCACCTGCGTGGTGATTGAGGGCCGCGCAAATGCGCTTGAATTAGGTGATGCGAAAGCACACGAACTGTACCTGCAGCTCTTACAGCAGCATCCGCGCGTCTGGCGGCGGCTGGTTGGTGCCGAGCAAGTGACCGAGGTACGCGGTATGCGCAACATTGGCAACATGTACCGCACAGCTGGCGGCCCGGGCTGGGCACTCGTCGGCGACGCGCTGCACCAGAAAGACCCGATTGATGGTCAGGGGATTTACGATGCTGTCGTCACTGCCAAGCTGCTGGCCCAGGCATTGGTAGCCTGGCGAAACGGCAGCATCACCTGGGAGCAAGCCTTACACCAATACACTACCGCCGTGCGCGCCGAAACTGCTCCCATGTATGCGGTGACGATGGATCGTGTGAAGCGCGAGCTGTACACCGAGCACCCCGCCTGGGCGTACCGCAGCTGGCTGCGCTGGCTCGTCACCGACCCCGAATACGGTCGGCGGATGGTCTGGCTGCTCTCACGCGGCTTGCCCGCCGAGGGCTGGCTGCCGCGCGCGGTCTTTTTCAAAGCGCTGGCACGCGGTGCGGTGCGCGATGTTGCGCGGCGGCTGGCGCACATGCCCGAGCCATATGCGCTGCCGCCACTAGCCGTCTAGCATCGTGCAATAGACAGCCCATACGAGAAAAAGAAATTCGGGGGCGGTTTTGCCGCCCCCGAACTCCCGCCATGCAACGACTTTATTCGTACCGCAACGCCTGAATAGGATTGAGCCGAGCCGCGCGCTGCGCCGGGTAGATGCCAAAGAACAGCCCGACCGCCAGTGAGAAACCGACAGCCAGCAACACTGAACCAGGTGTTACCACCGCAGTCAGAAAGCCCGTGAGCGTCACAATCAGCGCCACCAGGCCACCGATGAGCAGACCAATCAGCCCGCCGGAAAGACTGATGACTAATGCCTCGACCACAAACTGCAAAAGAATATCGCGCGGTCGAGCGCCCACTGCTTTGCGCAGGCCAATTTCGCGCGTGCGCTCGGTCACCGACACTAGCATAATATTCATAATGCCAATGCCACCCACCAGCAGTGAAATACCGGCGACCGAAGCTAGAAAGGCCGTAAGCATTGTTGTGACGGTAGAGAGCGAGCTTAGAATCGACGCCTGGTTTATTACGTTGAAATCGTCTTCTGTGCCATCATAAGCTAGGTTATGCCGCTCGCGCAGTAATGCCGAAATACGCGCCTGAACATTATCCATCTGGTCGCTGCGATTAACAGATACCTGGAACGATGAAATCCGCCATCCATTACCATCGGGAGTTCGGCCGCCAAACAGTTGCTGCTGCGCAGTCGTAATCGGCACCAGCGCCTGGTCGTCCACCGAGCCAAACCCGCCGCTACCCTTCAGGTTCAGTACGCCTATCACGCGCAGTCCATGCCCGTTCACGCGCACGGTTTGGCCCACTGCCTCGCCATTGCCAAACAGCGTTTTTGCGAGCGTGTTACCCAGCACTGCCACACCCTCGGCACCACTCACCTGCGCATCGCTAATAAATGAACCGCGTGCTAATGTCAAATTGTTGATCTGCTGGTAGACCGCCGTAACACCGGTGATGCTTGCACTGGTATCAGCCGCCGGGGCAACCAGCTGCCCACTGCCACCGAATTGCGGCGATGGGCCAACGATTGGCAGCTTAAGCGCGCTAATCGCCACGACATCGGCCAGGGTAAGGCTTTGGGCTGCCCCTTGCTCACCCGGGCCGCGCCGATTCGGCGAGCCAGGCATAATCGTCAGCAGGTTCGTGCCCATTGACTGAATCTGGTTGGTAATCGACGCGCTCGCGCCATTGCCCAATGCCATCAGTGCCACAACCGAGGCCACGCCGATGATCACACCAAGCATGGTGAGCAGGGCGCGCACTTTATTCGCGAACAAGCTATCAAACGCCAGCCGCACCACTTCAAGTAAACTTACGCTGCCCTGGGCCGTTTCGTCCAGCGGCTCAAGTACCAGCGGTGGCGCGATTGCCGCCCGCCGCTCAGTATTGGTCATTGTGGCCATCGTTCTATCCTATTCTTTATAGAAGCTGGCTAGGCAGCCTGCACATGCGGCGCGGCATCGCTCACCAGTAAGCCATCGCGCATCGTGAGTATGCGCTGGGCATAGGCGGCAATATCCGCCTCGTGCGTCACCAACACCACCGTCAGCCCCTGTTCTACGTTCAGGCGCTGCAGAATACGCATAATTTCTTCGCTGGTGTGCGTGTCAAGCGCGCCGGTCGGCTCGTCGGCTAGCAGCACTGCCGGGCTGCCCACCAGCGCGCGCGCAATCGCCACACGCTGCTGCTGCCCACCCGAAAGCTCAGTCGGCTTGTGATGCATGCGCTGGCCCATGCCAACAATGTTTAGTGCAATCTCGGCGCGGCGCTGGCGCTCGGTAGCCCGCACGCCGCGATAGATCAGCGGCATTTCGACCTGGCGCAGCGCATTCTGGCGCGGCAGCAGCATATATTGCTGAAACACAAAGCCGAGCTTGCGCGCGCGTACTGCCGAAAGGTCGTTGCCGCTCAGAGTAGCAATTTCCTCGCCATCGAGCTGGTAGCTGCCGCTGGTGGGCGTGTCCAGGCAGCCAATCATGTTCATCAGCGTACTTTTGCCACTGCCGCTTGGGCCCATAATCGCTACAAACTCGCCGCGCTTGATGGTGAATGAAACGCCTTGCAGCGCATTCACACTCACCTCGCCCATCTGGTACGTTTTATGTAAATCAGAAACGCCAATCATCGTTTCCATGAGAGTTCATTCCTTTAAAAGCTGTCTGTAACGCCTTCGCTCTGTATGCCGAACGACGAAGAACAAAGGGTGCACGCGATGGTGTTCGTCCTTCGTGCGTGGTCGTTCGTGCGCGCTGAACAGCCGCACACTGTTCGTAGCTGGTTGGCTGTAGCAGCAGAAGCGCCAGCGCCTAGCGCGGCCCTCCAAAGAGCCCGCCGCTCCGCTGCGTGGTGGTGGTACCCGGCGTGGTTACAACCTGGTCGCCCGCTTTCAGCCCACTTATAATCTCGGTATTTACGCCATCGCTCAGGCCAGTTTCAACCGGAACCGTGCGGGTCGTACCATCGGCGTTGCGTACCTCAACCGCATGGCTGGCACCATTGGGCAGCAGCGCGCTATTCGGAACCAGTAATACGTTGTCTTTCTTTGCCGTGGTAATCGTTAGGTTCGCGGTCATGCCCACTTTCACGCGCGCATCGTTATCGGGGAAGCTCACGCGCACCGCATAGGTCACGACGCCATTATTGGTTTCGGCAGCCGGTGCGATATAGCTCACCTTACCCTGGGCATTCCAGCCCGAAAGCGCATCGATCGTCAGCGTCACCGGCTGGCTCATCGAAATCTTCGCGATATCGTTCTCGCTGAGCTTCAGATCGACATGGAGCGTACTCCGGTCGATCAGGCTTATCGCCCCACTGGCGCTCGAAGCGCTGCTGCCTGGGACAATATTGACGGCAGTAATCACCCCGGCAAACGGTGCCGTGAGCGTGGCATTTTCCAGCTTCAGCTGGGCCTGCTTCAAGCTCTGCTCAGCCTGTGTCATCGCAAGCTGCTGAATATTGACATCTGAATCGGTGCCTGGCGCAGTGAGCTTGGACAGATTTGCCTGCGCCTGGGCCAGGCTCGCGCGCGCCTGATCAACACTGGCCTGCTTCTGTGCAATATCGTTCTTATTTGGGTTTTGCAGCGCCTGAAGCTGCGCCTGCGCATCGGCGAGCTTGGCTTCGGACTGCTGAATGTTATTTGGCTCGGCCTGGCGCGCGGTATCGTAGGTTACCTGGGCCTGCTGCACTGCCGCTTCGGCACTGTGCATCGCAGCTTGGGCCTGAATATACGCATCGTAATACTGCTGGCGCTGGGCATCATTCAGGCGGTTGGCAACGGTTTTGCCCTGTGCATTGGTGCGCGTTGGGCTTACCGGGTCGTTGCCGGTATCCTGCACATACTGCCAATTCTGTAGCGCAGTCGAATATTTCGACTGGGCCTGGGTCAGCGCATCGGTCGCTTTTTGCAGATCTTGCGCCGCCTTGGTTTTGTTCGCCGAGCTATTATCACGCTGCGATTGAACATCGAGCTGGGCCTGGGTAACTGCCGCCTGCGCCGCCGAGAGTTTATCGGGGGTCGGGTTCTTTAAGGCATCGAGCTGCGCCAACGCCGATTGAAGCTGCGCCTGTGCGCTCGCAACAGCAGCTTTCTGGGCGCTAATATCGGCTGGTTGGGAATTTCCATGCTGCGTCTGGCCCAGCTTCACGTTCGCACTATCGAGCGCGGCCTGTACGCTGGCAACTTGCAGCTCAAGGTCGCGCGTGTCGAGCTGCGCCAGCACCTGGCCTGCGCTAACCGTATCACCTTCTTTAACCATCACCTGCGTGACGGTGCCGCTGGTAGCAAAGGGCGCATCGAGCGTTTGGGCTGCCGCCACAGTACCGCTACCGGTTACGCTCGCTACCACGCTGCCCGCTGCCACCGGACTTGTGGCAATGGTTTGCGTTGTGGTGCGGCTGGTCGCCCGATTCAGCAGCAGCGCCGCAATAATCACCAGCACAATAACCACTACACCTGCGGCGATCCAGCGCCCGCGGCTCATCCCTTGACGACGCGGGAGGCTTACTGTTGTCGCCATATCAACAATCCTTTCGAAACATGCAACATTAAGAATGGCCGGGCAGGGCACTTCTGCTCCCACCGGCCAGATATGCTGGTATGACTATAGCATTGGGTAAGGCTACACCGCATCGGGGAGGCAGGTGAATCGCACTCGGAAGTTCTGGTGATCTGCGATCACCCAAATGGGTGATCGGGTTGTGTTCAAATGGCGGTGTAGCGCCGCATATCAATATGCTACAATGCCGCTATGAGCGAGAATAACCCACTATTACCTGAAACCATTGCGGACGAAACCACGCGCCGCAGCCGTTTGTTTCTGCGCACATTGCCGATTTTTGCCATTCCGTTGGTGGTAAGTGCGATCACCTTCCTGCTGCTCCGGCTGACGAATCAAGGGCAGTTCAACCCACCGCCTGATGCAGCGAGGCCGCCCAGCCCCTTGGTTCCCGTGGTAATTATGGTGGTATTTTTCAGCTCGCTGATCATTCTGGCCCGCCTGAAGCGCCCGACCATTTCGGCTTTGCTATTAATCGGCGTATGGACACTGGTCACCACCCTTGGCACCCTGCGCAGCGGCGTATCGTCGTATATGCCCGCGCTGCTGATCATCCCAATTTGTGCGGCGGGGCTGCTGATTGATGCGGTCGCCAGCGTGAGCCTGGCCGCGCTCGCCACGGTGTTGGTCGGCACACTGGCCTGGCTCGAAACCAATGGCGTTGCAATCCCACGCGAGCCACCGCCCTCCTCGTTAGCCGCCCAGATGTATGGTGCCTTAGGCTTCTGGATTGCGATTTTTGCCACCGTGGCCGCGCTTACATCGGTGCTGGCGGGTGGCCTACAGCGCGCACTGCGCCAAAGCCGGGCACATGCCCAGGCGCTCGAAACGCTGAGTAGCCAGCTCGAAGTGCGGGTACAGGCACAAACTGCCCAGCTGATTGAGCAGGAGCGTGAGGCCGCTACATTGGAGGAACGCGCCCGGCTGGCGCGCGAAATCCACGACACGCTGGCGCAAGGGCTTACTGGCATTGTGGTGCAGCTGGGGGCAGCCCAGCGCGCGCTGCAAGTGGCCGATGGCCCGCCCGATGCCAACCAGCATATCGACCTGGCGCAGCGCATGGCCCGCGAGGCTCTGGCCGAAGCACGCCGCTCGGTGTGGAACCTGCGCGCACCAGCGCTCACCGCTGTAGATACGGGCGAACAGGCGCTGAGCAAGGCCCTACGTGAGCTAGCTGAACGACCACTCCACCCTGGAATTACCACTATGTTCACCCAGCACGGTACCAGCTGGCCGCTACCGCCGGGCACCGAATCGGCCTTGCTGCGGGTTGGGCAGGAAGCACTGGTGAATATTGCCAAACATTCGGGCGCGACCCAGGCCGAAGTAATGCTAGAGTATACGCCAACGCTAGTGCGCCTGAGTATTCGTGATAACGGCGCGGGCTTTAGCGCGGGCAGCCTTGAACCAGCTACAGCCGAACCGGGGCCATGGGGCGGCTTTGGCCTGCTCGGCATGCGCGAGCGATTGGCGTCCCTTGGTGGCACGCTAACGCTCAACAATAATGATGGCGCGCATGTGGTTGCAACCGTGCCGCGCCCAGTAGCATAGCGTGCAGATCAGCGGAGATGCCGCGAGAAGTTTCGCTACCTAGCACGAGAGTATTTGCTTCTATGATACGCGTATTCGTTGTTGATGATCATCCCGTGGTGCGCCATGGGCTAATCGCTATTTTGCGCTATGAAGATGGCATTGAGGTCGTCGGCGACGCAGCCGATGGCGGCAGTGCGGTACAGCTCATTCTAGAGCTGCGGCCCGATGTTGTGCTGCTCGATTTGCGGCTGCCTGTGTTAAGCGGCGTTGAGGTGATGCGCCAGGTACGGCCACAAGCGCCTCAGGTACATTTCCTGGTGCTCACAACCTACGATACCGATGAATATATTGCTCCGGCACTGGCGGCAGGCGCACAGGGCTACCTGCTGAAAGACGCCCTACCCGATGAGCTGGCGCGGGCGGTACGCGCACTCGCCCATGGTGGGGCCGCGCTTGAGCCTGCGGTAGCTGCACGGCTGCTTGAGCGCATTGCCGAAGGCGAACGCGGCGAGGAGCTTTCGAGCCGTGAGCTTGAAGTGCTGCAGCTACTGGTGGCCGGGGCGAGTAATAAAAGCATTGCCGCGCAGCTCAATCTGTCCGAAAACACCGTAAAATCACATATCAGCCATATTTTCGGCAAACTGGGTGTGCAAAGCCGCGCCGAAGCAGTATCGGTGGCGCTCAGCCGAGGATTAGTGACGATTACGCGAGCATAGTGCCATACGCAAACACCAGCTCGATTCATACTACCCCGTGTTCTTCAGCCCAGCAGCAATGCCGCTAATACTCAGCAGAATCGCATCTTCCAGCGCGGTATGCTCGGGGCCTGCCGGGTCGGCGCGCAGCCGATGCAGCATCTCTACCTGCACATAGCTCATCGGGTCGATGTACGGGTTACGCCGCTCGATCGAAGTGCGCAACACCGGGCTGCGCTCAAGCAAGTGCTCAATCTGGGCTACCTGGCAAATCATTGTGCTGGTGCGCAAGTATTCTTCTTGCACTGCCCCAAAAATCGAACGCGCGATGGCCGGGTCGGGCGTTAGCTCGGCATAGCGCGCGGCAATTTGCAAATCGGCCTTGCCCAAAATCATCTGCGCACTGTCGATCATCGAGCGGAAAAACATCCAGTTCTGATACATATCTTGCAGCAGCGCGAGCGACTGGCTGCCTGCGCCCGCAACGAACTGGGTTAAGGCATGGCCTAGGCCATACCAACCAGGCAGCGTATGGCGGCTCTGCATCCAGCTAAACACCCACGGAATGGCGCGCAAATCCTGAATGCGGTCGCTATTGCGGCGGCTCGCCGGGCGGCTGCCAATATTCAGGCGGCTAATTTCGGCGATGGGCGTGGCCGTGCGAAAGTAGGGCAGAAAATCGGGGTTTTCGTACACCAGCGCGCGGTAGTGCTGGCGCGCAAACGTGGCAAGCTGCTCAAGCGCGTTTTCCCATTCTGGCGGCGCATCGTGCCGCGAAGCAAACTGGGCGCGCAGTACCGCATTCATCACCTGCTCAAGGTGGCGGTGGGCCAGGCGCGGCATGCCATAGCGGTCGGCGATTACCTCACCTTGCTCGGTAATTTTGATCTGGTTGCCAATGCTGCCCGGCGGCTGCGCCAGAATCGCCTGGTTAGCTGGCCCACCGCCGCGCCCGATCGAGCCACCACGCCCGTGAAACAGCCGCAAGCCAATCTTCTCGCGCCGCGCCATATCGCGTAGCGCGCGCTGTGCCTGGTATAACGCCCAGTTGGCCGCGACAAAGCCTACATCCTTGTTACTGTCGGAATAGCCAATCATAATTTCCTGGACATTGCCACGTAGCCGCAGGTGCTCGCGATACACTGGCAGGCTCAGGCAGGCCGCCATCACCCGGTCGCAGCCAGCCAGGTCGGCACCCGTCTCGAATAGCGGCGCGATATTCAGGCGGCTAATACCTTGCTCGGGCAAATACAGGCGTGCTTCCTTCGCAAACAGCAGCACCACCAGCAAATCGCTCGCGCCGGTGGTCATGCTAATGATGTAGGTTTGAATCGCCTCGGGGCTAACCTGCTCAATAATCGCCGCGATTGTACGGAAGGTTTGAACGATTTCGGCGGTGGGGGCGCTGTATGGCAGCCGCGCCGGTATGAGCGGGCGTGGGTTAGCGACCTCGCGCGCAAGCAGCGCCACCCGCGCGGCCTCATCAAGCGCCAGGTAATCGTCGCACACGCCCGCTACCCGCAACACCTCGGCCAGGGCGCTGTTATGGCGCTCGCTGTGCTGGCGAATATCGAGCGTGGCGGCGTGCAGGCCAAACACTTCGGCCTGGCGAATAACATCGTGCAGCGCGCCCTCGGCCACGCTTGCGCCCGCGTTTGCACGCAAGCTATGTTCCATCACCTTCAAATCATCGAGCAGCTCGCTACAATGATGGTAGAACGTACCGGCGCGCGGCAGCGGCTCGGCGCTGCCCCAATCAGGCTCGTGCGCGGCGGTGTGCTGCTCAGAGCGCAGCAGCTTTTCACGAATATACGTACACTTCTGGCGATACAGCTCGTGCGGGTTACGGCGTTCGAGCAGCTGGGCGGTTTCGGGGAAGAGCTGCGCATCGGCAGCCAACGAGGCATGCAACGCTTCGCTCACCGACACCTGGCGAATCGACTGCCCCAGCCGGTGGCTCAACCCCTCGACCGCCACAATTTGCTGTTTGAGCGCCCATCTGCGCATGCGGCGCACTGTTTCAATCGTCACATCTGGCGTGACGAACGGGTTGCCATCGCGGTCGCCGCCCATCCACGATCCAAAGCGCAGCAGCTCGGGCACATGCCAGCGAAATTCGGGGTAGTACGTCACCAGTGCGCGCTCAAGATCGCGATACAGCTGTGGTACAACATCGAAGAGCGTACCCTCGAAGTAAAACAGTCCGTTCTTCACTTCGTCCAGTACTGTCGGGCGAATCAGCCGCACCTCGTCGCTCTGCCATAGCCCCACCACTTCTTCCATAATGCGCTGTGAAAGCTCAACGTGCTCGGCCTGGGCGTTGCTCACCAGCCGACGCTCAACCAGATCCGCCAGGCGGCGCAGCTTTTCGAGGGTGGTGCGGCGGCGCGCTTCGGTAGGGTGGGCCGTGAATACAGGCAGAATGAGCGCCGAATTCAGCCATTGTTGCAGCTCGTTTGGCGCAACGCCATTCCGCTTCAGCTCGGCAACTGCCGCCGCAATTGATTCGGTGCGCGGGGCGTCTGGCGCTTGTTCGGCACGCTCGTGCAATACCCACAAGCGCTGCAGCTGCTCGGAAAGGTTGACCAGCGCAAAGTAGGTACCAAACGACTTGAGCAGCACATGCGCTTCGGCCACGCTCAGGCCATTGACAATCCTCTGAAGTTCGGCGCTCGCGCTATCAGGGTCGGTGGCGGCGCGCATGGCTTTGGCGAGCTTGCGCACGCGCTCCTCCAGGGCATAGGCCGCATCACCGGCTTGCTCGCGGATCACCTGCCCAAGCGTTTCGCCAAGCATACGGATAGTTGCCGACAGGCGCTCGCCATTCGTGAGGGGGGCGACAGACATGGGTGTTCCTCGTTCAACGCAGCTAGACATTTATCGAACGCGCGGCGCAGCTATTCCGCCCGATCGAGCCGGCTCGCCGAACACACCATTGTGGTGACGGGGGTACCGGCATTATAGGTGTGGGGAGCTATCCCCGTCAAACCGGCACGTCATTTACAGGACTTACACGGCGCCTCTATAGCGCGCTGATCGTGCCTGCGGCAGCATTGTACTCCGACCTTATGTGTATGGGTTTTCCGCGCTCCGCGCGGAAAACCCATACACAACGAACATGAAGCGTACCGCTCTACCGAAGGCTCAATCCGCCAACTGCGTAAGTCCTATGGATATTATTGCGGTAGCCGATGCCGGGTGTGCCGCGTGGCGACTGCCCACGTAGAGCAAGGCGGGATGAGCTAGCGCTTCGGCAGGTCGTCGCTACGTTGCGGGCGCAACTTACGGCCTACTCTTGTGGCAGCGCCAAGCAGCTTGCGCACACCCATGGCCACACCCACCAGCGCTGCCACAAGAGCGCCAAGCAGACCCACCGCCACACCCGCGCCCGAGGCCACCGCCACGGTTCTTATCGATGCCGGGTTGAAAGGAGTGGGCGCTGGCGATGCAGCGACTTCGGCGCTATGCGCCGCGCGTTCGGCGGCTACTTCCTGCGTAAGGTTGGGGTTTGCGGCGCGGCTGCCGTGGTGGCGCGCATAAACTTCGGTGAATTCGGCCCCCAGAAACAAAATCTGGCTGCTAAAGTAAATCCATACCATCAGCACGAGCACGGTACCAACCGCGCCATAGGCGCTGTAGCTCTGCGCCGAGCGGCCAATATACCAGGCGAGCAGGTATTTCGCCAGCTCCCAGATCAGCGCCGTAAGCGTTGCGCCGAGCAGCACGTCGCGCCAGTGCACAACTGTGTCGGGCAAATATTTGAAAAGCAGCGCGAACACCAGGGTATTCAGCAGCAATGAAAGGACTAAACTAAGCAAAAATCCCCCAACACCACCCAGTACAGGAATGGTATTAAAGGCCTGTAGCATCACCTGTGACGCCCCAGTAAGTGCCATTGATATGAGCAAAAGAAAACCTACCGCCAGCACCATGCCAAACGAGAACAGCCGCTTACGCAGAACATTGAGAATACTCTGAAGCAAATTCGCGGGCTGCTCGGGCTTGGGTACATTCCAAATTTTGTTGAAGCTCAGGTCGAGCTGCTGAAACACGCCCGACGCGCCGAGTAACAAGGTAATCAAACCAATCACCGTCGCGCTGCCCGCATCCGATTTTACGCCCGACAAAATACCCGCCAGGGTTGCGCTGAGCTGCGGCGAGAAGTTGCGACTCACTGCACCAAGAATCTGTTGTTGCACATCGATCGCAGTATCCCAGTAGCGCAGCACAAAACCCAGCCCAGCCACTAACAACAGCAACAGCGGGAAGAGCGAAAACATGGCATAATATGCTAATGTAGCACCCAACTGCCCGGCTTCATCATCTTGAAATTCGCTCACTGTTTCCTTCAGCAGTGGCAGCAAATCGGTTTTTAGGTTCACGCGTTGCTCCATTATTCTACGCAGGGTGGGCGTATAATAGCATCACTTCGCTGAATACACGCAAGAAGTATACCTTTGTACTAGGCATCGGCTTGCAATTCGCCCGCTCATCCTGCTACAGTACTAGCAGGCCCATGCTGAAAGGAGTCATTCTATGCAATCGCTTGCCCCTGACTCCCCTGACTCTACAGATGCTGAAGAAGAGCGTACGAGCAAAACCAGCACAGCCCAGCCGACTGACGAGCAGGCGACGCACGCACCTGATAAAGATCGCATTGCAACCCGTGGTGCTAAATCCGACACTAAAGCGGATGCTGAGCGCCCCAAGGCCCAGGGGCAGCAGGCGGCGGGCAACACCGAATTTGGGCAGGCCCGCGAAGTTGGCGCAGGGAGTAGTACCACCGAATGGTCGAACATGCCCGGCGGCAGCGACCCACACCAGCGCCTGTTGCTGATCGCACTCGATGGCGCAACGCCCGAATTAGTGCTTGGCGCCTGGCGCAATTCGCTACGCACAATTGCCCGCTTGGCTGAGCGTGGCAGCTATGGCCGGCTGCAAGGCATTGTCCCCTGTGCCAGCCTACCCGCCTGGTGCAGCCTGTTCACCAGCCTCGACCCGGGCCAGCTTGGTATCTATGCCAGTGCCCAGCGGCCAAACCATAGTTACGCACCACCAGCACCACTCACTGCCCAATCGGTGCATGCGCCACGCCTGTGGGAAATTTTGAGCCGTGCGGGCCGCTCGGTTGGGGTGCTGAGCGCGCCGCTTACTACCCCGGCGAAGCTGCTCAACGGACACTTACTCGGCGACCAGAGCAGCGTCCACAATGTCATTGCCTACCCGCCTGCCTTCGCTCAGCAAGTGGCACAGTGGCTCGCCGACGAACCGCCCATTTCGCCCGCCCAGGGCAGCCTGCTCGAACAACAGATCGCCGAGATCTACACACACACCGAGCAGCGTTTTCGCCTGGCGCGCCGCATGCTGGCGCGCACCAGCTACAATTGTTTTGTACTGTTCGACAATGGTCTTGCCCAGATCGAGCGGCTACTCTGGCACACGCTCGATATTACGCACCTGCGCCACCAGCCAACGCACCCGCTCGCTGGCGTTATCAGCGCCTTCTACCGCTTCATCGACGATCAGGTGAGCGATTTGCTGGAGCTGCTCGATGACACCACCACCGTTGCGCTGGTTTCAGCCTGTGGTGCCCAGCCGCTCGATGGCGAATTTGCCCTAAACGATTGGCTGATTGCCGAGGGTGAGCTACGCCTGCGCCAGCAGCCCACCCAGCCCACGTCCCTTACGCAATCTGATATTGATTGGGCAGCCACTCGTGCATGGGCGAGCGAAAATGGAATGCTGTACCTGAACCTGGCTGGCCGCGAGCCGAGCGGCTGCATAACCGCCGATGAAGCCGAACCGTTCCTGCAACACCTGACCGAGCGCATTCAGGCACTACAGCCCCCTGCGGTATCTACTGCCGATACTCCTACCTTTACGGCTTACCGCCCATCGGCACTGTATGCCAGTGTGCACAATGTTGCGCCCGATCTTTTTGTGGTAGGCGCGCGACCCGGTTGGCGCACGAACGCGCTAGTAGGCCACCCAGATTTGTGGCACACCGTGCATACTGCTGCGCTCGATGCCGCCTACGAATCGCCGCGCGGATTATTCGTGCTCTACGATCCGCAGCATCCCGGCGGTGGTCGCGAAATACGTAATGCCACCCTTTACGATGTGATGCCAACGCTACTCGCGCTATTTGGCATTACCCCGCCGCGCACCCGCGGCAAAGCGCTGGTTTAGGCCCCGCCAAGATTACAGCCTGATCTCATGTCGCCCATGGAGCCGCTTCGCCCCTAGCTTTTTGCTTGCGTGCGCCGCCCCGGCATGATAGCCTGAGACACGAGCAACACCGGCATGCTCTTGCATCATACCAGTGCTCGTCGCTGCCACCCAATGTCGCGGGGCAGCCTCCGGTCTCACGAGCTAGCCAGAACCACATCCAGTCGCTTACTACCTGTAGGCCTACTCGATTGTGATTTCGGAGGGATCATGCCTGTACAACCACTATTCACACCACTGTCGGAGGCCGATCTATCCGAGGTGTTTCGCAACGATGCTGATGGGCTACGACGCTACCGCCTGCTCCACGCCGTGCTCGCCGATAATCTCACCCATCGTGAGGCAGCAGCAGCATTCGCAGTGTCGGAGCGTACAGTGCGGAATGTGCTGCGTGCCTACAGTCAGGGAGGCGCGCTCGAAGCGCTCCGCTCGCGCCCAGCGCGCAGCCGCCGCCGTGACCGCCGCGCGCCTACGATTGAGCGCGCATTGGCGCATGCCCTGGCCGAAGACCCTGAGGCAGGCGGCGATCGTCTATGGCGGCGCGCCCAGGAGCTACTCGATCCTGAGGAAAGCGCGCGCCTGAGCCGCCGCACAGCCTATCGCATCCTCGCGCAGCTGCGAAACGATCGCGACGACGACCCACCCGATAGCTTGCGCGCTGCGGTGAAAAATGCCCTGCCACTGCTGCCCGAAGATCCGCCACTAACCCTTGGTAATAGCCTGCTGGCACAGCGCCTGCTCCCTGCCGACCTCGAGCAGCTCCCACGGGGCATACTACTCCAGCAGGCGCTGCGCGAAGCGCTCGACCAGCTGCGCCCGGCCGGCACGATCTCAACCATCGATCGTAACTGGTGGCCCTATCTGATCTGCACAGGCGAATACGAGGCTGGGCAAAGCCGCGCCGAGCTGCAAAACGACCTAGCCCTGAGCGCCAGCACCTACAGCCGTGCGAAACGCCAGGGTCTCGAACGGCTTACGGCGCTACTATCCCAGATTATCGAGCGCAGGGTGCAATCACCAGCAGTGCTCGCAAGCCAGCAGCTACCACGCACACCCGATTTTGTCGGGCGGCATAACGAGCAAGCCTACTACGCCTGGCGGCTTCAAACCGAAAGCCTCGCCCACATCTGGGGCTTACCGGGTAGCGGGAAAACCGTGCTGGCGGCTGAGTTAGCCGCCGAAGGCCATCGTTACGGCCAGCTGGTGCTATGGCATACCTGCCGCGCTGGACGCGATTGCACCCTACTTGGCATCATTCGTGGGCTGGCACAAGCCCTCGCTAGCGCAGGTGACGACACACTCTGGCGCGAAATTCGCCAGGCGCCACTCGACGAACAGGCCCCCGGGCCGCTGCTTGAAACGCTGCGCGACCGGCTGCTGGCCCGCCCTGCCGTCATCGTGCTCGACGATATTCACCGCGCCGACCCGCAGGAAACTGCCGCGCTGCTCGATGCCCTGGCCGACCTGGTGGCGCGCCGATCATGCCGCTTACTGCTCGCCGGGCGCGACCCGCTAGCAGGTGTCCCCTTCCCGCCGCTACCTGGCCTCACCGAAAGCGAAGCCGAGCTGCTCTGGGTGGGCGTGCCACGCTTGCCGGGCGAGCAATGGCAGCAATTCTATGCCACTACTGGCGGCATGCCCGAGCTGATTCGTCGTACAGTAACAGCCTACCGCCAGAACGGTGATCTGGCACGCCCAAACGACTGGGTGGCGCTGGTGAGCAACTGGGCAGCAGAAACAATCTGGGAACGGCTCGATAGCCACGCCCACACCCTTCTGGCGGCCACTTGCCTACTCGAACAGGTACACTGGGGCGAAGCCGCCGAACAGATTATTGAGGTGCTTGAGGTACCAGCCTATACATTGCGCGACCTATGTATGCGCAACCTCTTGCACATCGCCGGGCCAAGCGTTACGCTCTATGGCGCGCTACGCGAGCTGGCTGAAGTCCATTTGCGCCAACGGCCCGAGCTACGCGAACGCATTACCACCCTCGCCGCTGATCTGGCCGCCGAAACATCACCAGTATCAGCCGAAGCCGCCGCCGCGCGCCCCGAAGCACCTGCCGACCAGGAGCTACTGGCGCGGATTCACAGCGCGCTGGAAGATAGCGCCGAGTACCTTCAGGGCCAGCGTGCCACAAAAGCCCGCCGCCTCGCCGCCGAGCTTGCCGCCATTCAGGCGGCGCTACCCCAACCCACCGGGCAACGCCCCCCTTTCGGGCGCGCGAGCATGGGAACACCAGCCCCATAAATGACGAGGCAGCGCTGTAGCCAGGGAGGCGGTAGCTGCTGCCTCCCTGATTGCCAGGATTTTTGCTTATTCGAGCCATTACGCATTTTCCCGACCATACAAGAACATACTGCCACAGACACCGGCACGGCAAGCAAATGGCCTAAATGCACTACCTGCTGCCCGTTTGACAAAGCCTGGGCTTCAGCATACGATAACTACGTACTTTACCCCGTTTAATCTCAGAGAGGCCAATTCGTTCAAGCAGAGTGGAGCCGGCTGTGCCTGAGATTGACTATCTAGACTTTGATATTGAAATTGAACAGGCCGCGCAGAGTTATCGCATTGAGGTAAACTCACCCGCCGGCCAGTCATCGAGCGCCTTCCAACCGCCATTCTCCGAGCTTGAGCTTGAAAATTTCCTGCTGAAGCTCGGCCAGAATCGCCGGGTGATGCGCCGGATCGACGCCCCCGATACCGAAGCGGCCAAAACCTTCGGCGCGCGCCTGTTCGATGCCACCTTCAATGGCGATATTCGTGCCTGCCTGCGCAGCAGCCTCGACGAAGCGACCCGCCAGAGCAAAGGGCTACGCATCCGCCTGCGCCTCACCGACACCCCCGAGCTAGCCGATTTACCCTGGGAATACCTGTACCACTCGGCGCTCAATCGCTTCCTCGCGCTTTCGAACAAAACCCCGCTGGTGCGCTACCTTGAGCTGCCCGAGCGCATTGCGCCACTCGCGGTCGCAACGCCGCTACGGGTATTGACGGTCATCGCTAGCCCGCGCGACCAGCCTACGCTCGATACGGCGCGCGAGTGGCAGCGCCTCCAGGAAGCACTAGGCGAGCTGATTGAGCGCGGCCTGGTCACAATCGACCGGCTAGAACAAGCCTCGCTACTGGCGCTCCAGCAACAGCTGCGCCGCAACACCTACCATATCTTGCACTTCATCGGCCATGGTGGCTTCGATACCCACAGCCAGGATGGCGTGCTCATGCTGGAAGAGCCTGACGGCAGCGGGTACCGTATCAGTGGGCAAGATTTAGGCATGCTGCTCCACGACCACCAATCGCTACGGCTGGTGGTGTTGAATGCCTGCGAAGGCGCGCGCACCTCGCGCACCGACCCTTTCGCCGGGGCAGCCCAGAGCCTGGTGCAGCAGGGCCTGCCTGCCGTCATCGCGATGCAATTCGAAATTTCTGACGAGGCGGCAATTATACTGGCACGCGAATTTTATGGCGCGCTTGCCGATAGCTATCCCGTCGATGCCGCACTGACCGAAGCGCGTAAAATGCTATTCGCAGCGGGTAGCGGTACCGAATGGGGCACGCCCGTGCTGTACCTGCGTGCGCCCGACGGGAAAATCTTCGATGTAGCGGCAGTGGCAAGCGCGCCAACCCGCCGCGCCACATTGCTGCCCGAGCCGCCACCCGAAGGAGCCAGTCATGAGCGCTTTCTGGATGCGGCGCTGCCTGAGCAAGTGGTCGTAGGTAAAACCATCGAGCTAGTGACCCAGATTCGGTTACCTGACTCAGCTGGCTTGCGCGCACTGCTCGGCCAGCCCGATGCCGATTTCGAGGCACAGCCCAACGATGTGCGAACGCGCGCATTTGCCGCCAACTTCCCGCGCGATGCGCTAGGCAAACCCGCCCCGCTGGAGCTACTGCTCGCCATCGAAAGCACCGATTTCCACACACCAACGCCGCGCCAGAAGATTCGACTCGATCCATTCCAGGATACCGAACCGCTGATTTTTTTGCTCACACCGCTGAAGACGGGCGAGCTACGTCTGGTAGTCCATGTCTATGCGGCGGGCGAGCTGCTGCTCGCGTCGGGGTTCCTGAAGGTCAATGGCATCTCGCAGCTGGCCGAAGGATTACTCCCACTCAAACGGCTGATCAGTTTATCGCTCGGCAGCTTTGGAATAGGCGAACAACATACTGCTGCAGTAGGCATACCGGGAAACCATTCGCCTTCGCCGCCCACAGCCCAACCCAATGAAGAGCCACCACCGCGCCCGGCACCCGAGCCTGCGCCTGTCGCCACCTCCCCGGCGCAGTCGGTTTCGGTGGGGCGTACTGCCTGGATGAGCTGGGCAGCGCCGTTTGTAACCATTATCGTTGTGGCACTGGTAGTCGGGGCGGTCTACACACGCATGAATAATAATGCGTCGCCCTCTTCCTCGCCAGTGCCCAACCTCACCAGCGCGCCAGCCGCGCAAACCACCACCACGATTGCCGCCACAGCGCTGCCAACGGTCGTTCCTGCGCCAACCAGCATACCAACACCAACCAATAGCCCTACCGCTGTGAGCACCGTTACAGCCGTTGCCGAAGCTACGCCTGGCCTAACCCCGGCCGATTTCGCAGGCTGGCACGAGCTTCGCGCACTTGATGCGGGGGCAGTCGTAAACGGCATCGCTATCGCCCCCAATGGGCAACAGCTGGCGGCGGCGCGCAGCGATCGTTTCGTACTCTTGTGGCGCATCGCCGATGGCACGCTGCTCAGCAGGCTCGATAGTGGGCTAGCACGCGGACGCGTTACTGCGGTGGTATTTGCGCCGACTGGCGGGCTGCTGGCCGCGGCCCGTAGCGATGGTGCGATTGTGCTGTGGAATGCCGCTGACCGCAAGCAAATTCGCGTTCTGATTCCGCGGCTCGCGCGGCCCCAGGCTATACAAAGCATTGTTTTCTCGCACGATGGTAACCTACTGGCTGCCGGGGGCGACGATCAGCTCATCCGACTGTGGCGCATCAGCGATGGCACCTTGCTGCGCACCTTCAAAGGGCATACCGCTTCGGTATGGGGGCTGGCTTTCGCGCCCGACGACAAAACGCTGGCCTCGGGTGCCAACCAATCGCAGCCAGGGCCAAACGACCGTGATGTATGGTTATGGAATGTAGCCGATGGCAATGTCATTCGCACCTTCAAAGGGCATAGCAGCGGTGTGCTGAGCGTGGCATTCTCACCCGATGGTGCCACCCTGGCGGCGGGCGCATGGGACGAGACGGTGCGGCTATGGAATGTAGCCGACGGCACCTTATTACACACGCTTGAAGGCCACCCGCGCGGTGCGGGAAGCATAACCTTTTCGCCCGATGGCCGGGTGCTGGCTTCGGCGGCGGGCGATGGCAATGCCCGCCTGTGGGATGTTGCCAGTGGCATGCTGTTACGCGCCCTTGAAGGCCACACCAACTGGGCCAGCAGTGTCGCATTCACGCCTGATGGCGCAATGCTGGCCTCGGGTTCCGCCGATGAATCAATACGTATATGGGGAAAATAGCATGATGAGCGATCTTGAACCAATGAAACAACAGGCCGCCGAGCGTGCGCTTGCATATGTCCGTAGTGGTATGGCGCTCGGCCTGGGCACTGGCTCAACCGCGCGCTATGTGGTGCTGGGCCTGGGCGAGCGCCTGCGCGATGGGCGGCTGCATAGCATCGTAGGGGTAGCAACTTCCGAGGCCACAGCCACACTTGCAGCGCAAGCTGGTGTTCCGATTGCAACCCTTGAGCAGCAGCCAAAACTCGACCTTGCCATTGATGGTGCCGACGAAATCGACCCGGAATTAAACTTAATCAAGGGATTAGGCGGGGCGCTCTTACGCGAGAAAATTGTGGAAAGCGCTGCCGAGCGCCTGATTATTGTAGCCGACGAAACAAAACCGGTCGCCCAGCTCGGTACGCGCTCGCCACTACCGGTGGAAATTATTCGCATGGCGCTGCCAGTAGTACTGCTCCGACTCAAAGCACTTGGCTGTACACCAACACTGCGGCACACAGCACACGGCCAACCGTTTCTTACCGATGAGCACAACTACATTCTCGATTGCGCTTTTCAGGGTATCGCCGATGCACACGCGCTCGATACCGCCATTCATGCCATCCCCGGCGTTGTGGAACATGGGCTGTTTATTGGCATGGCCTCACTCGCAATTATCGCTGGCAGCCAAGGCATTAGCACCCTCGTTCGCCCAGGCGAACCTGTAACTAACTAGAAGGAACGCCAATGTCGCTTGATTTCAACACACTATTGCAGCGCTATGCCGACCTTACTGTGCGAGTGGGATTAAACCTTCAGCCCGGTCAACGTCTGCTCATCCGCGCACCAGTTGAGGCCGTGCAGCTCGTGCGCCTGATCACCGATCGCGCCTACCAGGATGGTGCCCGCCTCGTACAGATCATCTGGCGCGATGAGCAATTAAATGTATCACGGTTGCGCTACGCCCCACGCGATTCGTTCACTGAATTCCCCGCCTGGCAGGCTAAAGCAATAGAAGAATATGCCGCCCAGGGTGAGGCGATGCTGGCAATCATCAGCCCCGACCCCGACCTGTACACAGGATTAGATACGGAAGCAGTGGCGACGATGCAGCGCGTTGAGCGCCAGTATTACAAAGGATATATGGAGCACGTGGTGCGCAGCACCATGAATTGGCTCGGCATTGCCATGCCAAACCCGGCCTGGGCTGCCAAAATCTTTCCGCAATTACCCTCCGAACAACAAATGCCGCAGCTCTGGGCAACACTGTTTCGGCTATGCCGCCTCGACACGCCCGACCCGATCGCCGCCTGGGAAACGCACATTAGCCAGCTATCGCTGCGTAGCGCCTACCTCAATACCAAACAGTACGCAGCATTACGCTACCACGCCCCCGGCACGGATCTAACCATTGGCTTGCCGCATGGGCATATTTGGAAGAGCGCCCGCGATACCAGCCAGCGCGGCATCCCGTTCACACCCAACCTGCCAACTGAAGAAATATTTACCCTACCACACCGCGCGCGCGTCGATGGCGTGGTTACTGCCACCAAGCCATTAAATTTGAACGGCGCGCTCGTCGACGGCTTCCAGATGGCATTCGCTGAAGGGCGGGTAACAACGCTTCGTGCAAGCGTCGGCGAGGAGCATTTGCAGCGGCTGGTCGATACCGATGAAGGCGCACGCTTTCTGGGTGAAGTGGCGCTGGTACCGCACAATTCGCCAATTGCGCAATCGGGGCTGCTCTTCTTTAACACCCTCTTCGATGAAAATGCAGCCAGTCATATTGCGCTAGGCCGCGCCTATCAGTTTACGCTGCAAGGCGGCGAGCAAATGAGCGATGGAGAATTTGCGCAGGCTGGCGGGAATATCAGCATCGTCCACACCGATTTTATGATCGGCTCGGAGCATATGGATATCGATGGTGTCACCGAAGGGGGGCAAGCCGAGCCAGTGATGCGGGCCGGAGAATGGGCGTTTAGCATCTAAGCACAGCCTATCGTGCGGAAGCTCTATATCAGCGCTGCGACCAAAATAACACTTTAGTCGCAGCGCTTTGCATGTGCCCTCATCCAAACCGCAATCTCTATCAAGGGGTGCTGGTTGGCGCGGTTGTAGGCACATCCGTCGGCACATCGGTAGGGGCAGGGGTTGGCGTATTAGTCGGCACGTCGGTCGGCACGTCAGTTGGCACGTTGGTTGGCACGTCGGTCGGTACAGTAGTTGGGGTATTGGTCGGCACCGCTGTTGGGCGCGGCGTGCGTGTTGGGCGCGGCGTGTTGGTGGCCGTTGGCTCAGGCGTATTCGTTGGCACAGGTGTATCGCTTGGGAGCGGCGTATTTGTTGGCTCCGGAGTACTACTAGGTGCTGGTGTATGCGTTGGCAGCGGCACGCTGGTTGGCCGTGGTGTCGCTGTCGGTACTTGCGTAGGTATACGTGTAGGTTGAGGCGTTACGCTAGGTCGGGGGCGGCGTGTCGGCTCAAGTGGGGTTGCACTTGCCACAGGCTGCTGGGTTGCTGGCAGCGAAGTGGCTGCATCGGTGGGCGTACCCTCGCCATTTACTGGCTCACCCACTACTGCCGTTGCCCCCACTAGTGTCGCGCTCGGGCTTGCCAATGGGAGCTGTGTACCACTAGCAGTCGCGATTCCGACTGGTGAGGCACTGGGTATTCCAGCTGTAGACGCGTAAAAAGGGTCGGGTGTAGCCGTAATTTCTTGTAACCCGGCACTCGCAATTGGATCATCTGGGGAAACTGCATCTACCAGTTGATCGAATAGCGAGGGCGTTGCAGTAACACTTACACCTGTCAGTTCATTCGGCTCCATCGCCCCGCTTCGGTAAGGCACTACCGTTACGTTCAGCGCTAGGATTGGGTGAACCGTTGGCGTAGCTTCGGCTGAAGTATTAGCACCTATGCCGGGGAAAGCACACCCTGCGGTTATACCCGCAAACAGCAGCCCAGCAACACCGGCAATAATGTGACGAAACGTGGTCATCAGGCTCTATCTACTTTCTCACACTCGTGGTGAACAACAAAACCGGAGAGGTGGCTTATATGGATACCGTCAGTGGCAATCCGAAAGATACTCAGCTTAATCGGTTATTTGGTGGTGCTGCCACACCTACACATACATGCGTATCTTCCAGAGTCTGTTATGATGCCCGCTAGTTTACACCAAGTTGTAGGAAAACGCTATGAACGCTGCTGTATCAGATATACGTGCCCTGGTATTCGATGCGTATGGCACACTTTTCGACGTAGCGGCCGTGCGCCAGGCATGCGCAGGGGTTATGGCTCAGCCCGATGCGTTTGTTGCCCTGTGGCGGGCCAAACAGCTCGAATACGCATTTTTACGCTCGCTGATGGGGCGCTATGCCAATTTCGATCAGGTGACATACGATGCACTACACTATGCCAGTGCTGCCACTAACACCACGCTTTCCCCGGAACAGCGCACAGCACTATTGGCAGCGTGGTATACGGTTGCGCCGTTTCCCGATACTGTGCCAGCGCTTCAAGCCTTAAAGGCGCGCGGAATTACGCTCGCCATTTTGTCGAACGGCACGCCAGCAATGCTTGAACGCCTGGTGCAGGCCACCAGCATGGACGGTATGTTCGATTTCCTCCTGAGTGTCGACAGTGTGCGTCGCTACAAACCCGACCCGGCAGTGTATGCACTGATTGAGCCAGCTCTGGGGCTGGGGCGCACGCAAGTGTTATTTGTTTCGTCGAATGGCTGGGATGCCGCCGGAGCACGCGCGTTTGGCTTACCGGTCTGCTGGGTCAACCGGGCCGCTACACCCACCGATCAGCTCGATCAGCCGCCCACTTACAGTATATCTAGCCTGGCCGAGCTGCCTGCCCTGCTATAAACATCACGCGTTACGCGGTTGCCCACGTCGCTGGCGCATGCTGCCGCAGGCGAAAGACGCCACCGCGTAACGCGTGTAAACATATGGTATTCTGAAGGCTACCTGGCCCCACCTGTGCCTGGCCGGCTTATACCAGAGGCAGCTCCGTGCCTACCAAACGCAATTTCTCGCCCTCTGCGCGTGGATCGCTCTTCTATTTCACCTACTGGAGCGCTGTAGCCGTCTATATCCCTTTCATCAACGTACATTTTGCCCAGTTTGGTCTTAGTGGCAGCCAGATCGGGTTGCTGAATGCCTTCATGCCGCTGGTAACCCTGACAATTGCACCGGCCCTGGCCGCATTAGGTGATCGCACTGGCAAACGGGTGGGCATTCTCACCTTGTCGCTACTGGGTATGGCACTGGCGCTGCTGCTGCTTACTCTCCCGCGCAGCTTCGTTGGGCTCATTCCACTGCTGGCGCTGCTGGCGCTGGGGCGCAGCCCGGTCGGGCCGATCAGCGATAGTCTGATAGCGCGTATGGCCGTGCGCCACCGGATCGATTTTGGAGCGATGCGGCTGTGGGGTTCGCTAGGGTTCGCCCTGATTGCGCTGGGGATTGGGGCCTTATGGCAGCGCATTGGCTATGACTGGATGTTTCTCCTGAGTGCGATATTGCTCATTCCGGTGCTGCTGGCCGCCAACCAGCTACAGGAAGGCCCGGTCATTGAGCGGAGCGCGCGCCGACCATTCCGCGATGTTACCCATGATCGCGGGCTGATGGTCATCCTCGGTGCCACGTTTCTGGTCGGCGGGACGTTGGGCATGGATGGTGCGTTTCAGGGGATTTATGTCAACTATCTGGGCGGTGGTGGCTTCCTGGTCGGCGCACTGTTCGGCATCTCGGCATTTAGCGAGCTACCAGCTATGCGCTTCGCCACGGCACTGGCGCGGCGGCTAGGCGCACCCGCCACCCTGCTGCTTACCTACAGCCTGCTTGCGCTCAACTACCTCGGTTTCGCGCTCGCACCCACGCCGCTGCTGCTCATACCACTGACCATACTCAAGGGAGTAGGCTTCGGCATTTATTTCGTGAATACTGTGCGGCTGATCGACGAGCGCACGCCGCCCGAGTGGGCATCGACAATCCAGGCGGTGATGAACGCTGGAGCCGCCGGGCTAGCTCCGCTGGTGGGGAGCTTGCTCGGCGGCGTGCTCATCGACCTGTTTGGGCCGCGGGCGATCTATATTGCCTGCCTGGTAGGTGTTGCCCTGGCGATTTTCACGTTGGGTAGTGCCACCGCGCGCGGCGTATTTCGTAGCCCAGCTGCTCCCCAGCCCCGCGAAATGTCCTAACCCGCGCAGCTATGGCTACGCGCACATTTCGGCAGCCTGGCGCACCGTCGCAAAGTGGATATCAACCGTATCGGCAATATTCCGCGCATAGCCACCAGCCATTGTGATCGCCACGGGCAGGCCTGCGTCGCGGCAATAGGTAAGCACCATTCGGTCGCGTGCGGCTAAACCCGGCTTCGTCAGCTTCAGGCGGCCAAGTGTATCGCCCGCAAATGGGTCGGCACCAGCCAGGTAAATTGCCAACTCGGCGTGCGATTCCTCAAGCGACTGGCACAAGCCACGATCAAGCGCCTGAAGGTAGGTGCTATCGTCGGCACCATCTTCTAGCGCAATATCCAAGTCGCTCTGCTCTTTATGGAATGGGAAATTCTTCGCCCCGTGAATAGAAAATGTGTAGATCGTAGGATCGCCCGCTGCAATCGCCGCGGTACCGTTGCCCTGATGAACATCACAATCAATAATCACTATCCGGCGGGCCTGCCCCTCGGCCTGCATTGCCCGTGCAGCCACCACACTATCGTTAAACACGCAATAGCCTTCCCCATGATCGGCATAGGCATGGTGCGTACCGCCTGCAAGGTTCACAGCAAACCCATCGCACATGGCGGCGCGGCAGGCCGCCATCGTTGCGCCCGACGATCGGCGTGAGCGCTCAACCATCTCAAGCGACCAGGGAAAGCCAATACGGCGCACCTCTTGCGGCGTCAGCGCCCCCAGCTGCACGCGCTGAACGTAGTCGGGCGTATGCGCGCGCTCAAGGTCGGCATCGCTCGCCGGAAGCGGAATGGCGAGATCGCTAGCAGCCACCAGCGCTGCATGCGAGACGCGCTGGTGCAATAGCGCGTATTTCTGCATTGGGAAGCGGTGGCCTTCGGGCAAGGGCAATACAAATGTGTCGGAATGGAAGATCTTCATTGCATGGTGCGTCCGCTACTTGCCACTGGGCTTAACCATACGCACAAACGCATCGGTGCCATCGCTATAAATACGCTGCTCAATGATCTCAAACTCGGCGCCATAGGTACGGGCGGCGCGCTCAAGAATCTGCTGCAGCCGAGGGCGTGGCAAGTAGGTAATGCCACCCACCTGATCAACCTGCTGGTAATTCCCTTGCGAGCGATCAACTTCGGTAATGATATTAAACAGCACATAGCGGCGCGAAAGGCGTAGCATTTTTTCAACGCACGCGGCTACGTATGCCTCATAGCCCAGCACGCGCGAAACCAGTGCGCCCAGGCTCACAATCATATCGTACTGCTCGTCGGGCGCAAAACGGCGTGTGATGAAATTCGCACATTCGAAACGATAGGGTGCGGAATATTTCTGCTGGCAGCGATTAACAAATGCTTGCACCAGATCGAGGCCTAGATAGGTAGCCGGACGCGCCTGGCATTCCCGTAAAAACTCTAGCAAATGTCCCATGCCACAGCCTACATCCAGCACCGATGTATTTGGCACGAGTGGAATGCCCTGGAACAGGTGGCGATAAAAATCATGATCTTTATCATCGGCGCGCTCGGCCAGGGCCTGTGGTGTATATCCATGCGTTTGCAGCAAATCGTTATAGTAGCGTGTTACACGTAAGCCGCTATAGGCCCACGCTGGCCGTAGCATCGCATAATAGGCGGCATCGTACTGGCGTTGAAGGAACGAAACCCAAGGTGTAGGAGCGTTAGAAGCGCGCATGCCATACCCTTTATAAACAGACTAGGAAGTAGCAAGCCAGCTGGCAGATGGCACATATTATACTGTATGTATGAACAATTTTCACCAAAAATATACTTCGTCACATCAAGCATCGCCCAACCGAATGCTAAACAAATACGTCGTAATTGCCTCTAATACCAGTACATTACCGCCGCATTGTAGCCGAGGAAATAAATAATGGATGTACGAACAGCACGGCAGCAACTGTTTCAGCTCGAAAACATCCGCACCGACCCACAGAGTCGCCATGTCCTCTGGGAGCAGGGCAATACTTGGGCAGAACAGTTTACACAGCTGGTAGAAGTAACTGAACAAGCAGATCAATATTACTGCGCATTGATTGACCAGGCTGCTTCAGACGACGATCGCCGTACCCGGAGCGAGCAGCGCTTTCGGGCCGCGCGCTACGAAGAAGATTGGAATAAAGGATTTTCCGAAAAACTCATTCAGGGTCGCACCCGGCTACAAGCTGCCAGGCTCCGCAATCAGTTAATGCTTACCGAGCTTGAGCAGCACCAGAACCTGTTCCAACAATATTGGAGCGACCGCCGTGTCGTGCTGTGCCAGATCGCGCTCGAACATATGGAATACCGCCGCGCACTGGGTCGGCTGAGCAATGCCGATTGGCAGGCGAGCTGGGCTGCATTGCTTGGTGCCTACCGGCACCAAAATCAGGTGTACGAGCAAACATCAGGCAAGCCCTTGCCAGGCAACTTCTTTAGCCCGCGGCTTGCCTGGTACCACCGGCTGCGGGCCATCCAGAAAGAAATTCGGCAGAAGCGGCGCAACTCGCGCGTCGACCAGGAGCTGTTGCGCCAACACGCCATAATCATTGATCAACAGATCGCCCAGCTTTCGCCAGCGCGCTCATTTGGCATATTCATCGGCGGTATGGCAGCGGTAGTTGCTGCCATTGTGCTGTTCGCGATGGTGAGCAACATTGCACGCAACACTACAACAAATCCACCGAGCGCCAATGCGCATGCGGCAACACCAACTGCAAAGACAATCGCGGCGATCGTTCAGCCCGCGCCGGGCGCACCCGACGCCGATACACTCAACGCGCAGGGCGTTGCGTTGCTTACGCAGGGGCGCTACGACGAGGCGCTTACTTTGTTCACGCAAGCCTCAGCCGCCGACCCAAACAAACACCTGCCGCATACCAACAGCGGCTTTTGCCTCTACGAGCTGGGCCGACGCGCTGAGGCGATTGCGGAATGGCGCACGGCGATTCAGCTGTTTGATGCCGGGCAGGATGCGCATGCCGGGCTAGGCATGGCGCTATTCCAGGCTGGCGACCGGGAGGGCGGGCTGCGAGAGTACCAGCGGGCGATCGAGCTGGGCGGCAATTACCTGGACGCCGATTGGATGCGGCGTGAGCGCCAGTGGAGCAACCGAGCTATTGTCGATTCGCAGCCGCTGCGCGATGCGCTTCACCAGTAGCGCCGCCCGGATTGCCCTATAAAAGCGCCGAAAAACGAAACACAAAAAAGACGGAGCGGCACGCTGCCCTCCGTCTTTCTTTTCTTGCTTTTCGCCCCACCAGCGCTGGTGCAGTTCTACTACCCTACAAACCAGGCGGCAGCAGTTTGCAGCAATAGGTAGCCATTCAATACCACGATGACGGCGGTTACGCCCCAGGCCAGCCAGCTCAGCCAGCGCGGGTTTACGAACCTGCCCATTTTCGCTTTATCGCCGGTGAACATCACGAGCGGGATCACCGCAAAGCTCAGCTGAAGCGACAAAATGACCTGGCTCAGCACGAGCAGCTCGCCAGTGCCGCGCTCGCCATACAGCGCCGCCACAATAACTGCAGGCACAATCGCAATCATACGGGTAATCAGGCGGCGCAGCCATGGGCGCATGCGAATGTTCAGAAAGCCTTCCATCACGATCTGGCCTGCTAGTGTGCCGGTGAGCGTGGAGTTCTGGCCCGAAGCCAGCAGCGCCACCCCAAACACGGTGCTGGCAAACGTCGCGCCCAGCACCGGCGTCAGCAGCTTATACGCATCGTGAATATCGGCAACACCAGCGTATTGTGTGCCATAGAACGCTGCCGCCGCCGTAATCAGAATTGCCGCGTTGATGAAGAACGCAAACAGCAGCGAAACCGTTGAGTCGATTGTGGCAAATTTAATCGCCGAGCGCTTGCCTTCTTCATTACGCTCGTAGGCGCGCGTCTGCACAATGCTCGAATGCAGGTATAAGTTATGCGGCATCACCGTAGCGCCCAAAATACCAATGGCGATATACAGCGCGCCTGGGTTGGTCACGATCTGCGTTGAGGGTACAAGCCCGCCCAGGATGGCATGAAACGCTGGCTGCGCGGCCACAAGCTCGTAGGCGAAACAGCCACCAATCAGTAGTACCAGCCCGGCCACCAGGCTTTCGAGGTAGCGAAAACCGCGATGCTGCAACATCAGCACCACGAGCACATCGGCGGCGGTAAGTAGCACGCCCGCCACAAGCGGAATGCCAAACAGCAAATTGAGTGCAATTGCCGAGCCAATCACTTCGGCCAGGTCGCACGCGGCGATCGCAATTTCGCACAGCACCCACAGCACAAACGCCACCGGCGGCGAAAAGTGATCGCGGCATGCCTGCGCCAGGTCGCGCCCGGTGACAATGCCAAGCTTGAGCGATAGATGCTGCAACAGGATCGCCATGAAATTCGAGATCAGAATGACCGAAAGCAGTAAGTAGCCAAACTGTGCGCCACCCGCCAGGTCAGTCGCCCAATTGCCGGGATCCATATACCCAACCGATACCATCAGCCCAGGGCCAGCGAAGGCGAGCAGCTTGCGCCAGAACCCCGCTGAGGTAGGTACCTGCACCGAGGAAAATACTTCGGGCAGCGAGGGCATTGCGCGTGAAAATCGCCAGCCTGGTTCGCCTGAGTAGCGTTGTGATGAACTTGTTTCAACCATGGTCGTGTGCCTCCGCATGAGCATTCTTTCTATTCGCCCGGCATCGCGATTGTTTTAGGCAAGCAAACGACCACCCTTGGTCATTCAAAAGACATTCGTGGAATGATGCGATGTCGTTTTTACGATACCAAAATATAATTATTAGTCTTACCTAAATCGCAGTATACTCCTGCTGTTCTCGAATGTCAAGCCCCAAATACGTCCGATCCATGCAACGACGCTACCTGTCGCGCCTGGCTACTCAGAACCTGCCTATCAGCATCGCATCATTGTATGAAACCCAGGCAGACGTTATTCTATACCTAGAATTACGAGGTATTAGCGAGGGCAATTATGGCACCGATTGACCGCGAGCTACTGAAAGGTAGCCTGGAGGTTGTGCTACTGGCACTGCTTGAGCGCGGCCCGATGTACGGCTACCAGATCGTGAAGGAAGTGCGAGCGCTGAGCGATGGCGTGCTCGATCTCAAGGAAGGCTCGCTCTACCCGGCCTTGCACCGGCTCGAACGGCAAGGGCTGATCGAAGGCTTCTGGCAGGCACGCGACGATGGCGCCGACCGCCGCTATTACCGCTTGACGGCGCAGGGCATGCAGGCCGCGCGCGACAAACGCGCCGAGTGGCGGCGCTTCACCGCTGCAATCGAAGGAGTGCTGCGTTATGCCTGATTCGCCATTCGCGCGCTACTTGCGCCAGATCGATTCCCGGCTGCGCATGCTCCCACTCGCGCAGCGCGAGCTCATTCGCCGTGAGCTTACGGCACACCTCGAAGACGCCGCCACCGAGCAGCAGGTCGATCCTGCCGACACCGCATTTCAAGCGGCAGTGATCAGGCAGCTTGGCCCAGCCCCCAAGCTGGCGGCGAACCTTGGCGCAGTTCACGGCGCTATTCCATTACTCTGGTGGTGGATGGCGCAGTTCGCAGGTGCTTTTGGCGGTGGATTAGGCATATTCGGGGGCATGTTCGCGGTAGGCTTGAGCCAGGATTTTGGCCTGGCCGGGCTGCTTGCGATTGTGCTGCTGATCTGCGCCGGGGCGCTCGGCGTGCATGGGGTTGCCTTGCGTGAGCACCAGCCGACTCGTGGCTATACAATCGTAGTGGGCTGCGGGCTGGTGCTTACCGCAGGCGGCGCGCTGATCTGGCACGGCCCGCTCGCCCATAGCTTCGATCTGCTGGCGGGCGCGATGGTGCTGCTCAGTGGCAGCTTGATGCTCCTGAGCGCCACCACCCACCCGGTAATCGCCCGGCGGCGACGCGCACATAAAGCGCTACTGGCGACGGTTGCCCTGGCATTGGTAAGTTTTGTCGCGCCATTCTCCTATCTGCCGAATCCGCTGGGGATGTATTACCTGGTGCGTGGCGGCTATCGCTTTCAGCCGAATACGTGGCTGATGAACGGCTTCGCCACTATTGGCACCAACCCTGCGCCGCTGGTCGCTGCGCGCCTCGACCAGCTCATCGGCCAGACTGGCCTTGACCCACTCGATGCGAATGTGTCGCTGCAAAGCTACACTCTCCAGCAGGTCATCACCGATGCAGGCGGCGGCATGAACTACGTTGACGCCAAGCTACAGTATGCCAATGGCCGCACCCAACGCTATCGCATTCCAATCACGCAATTTGGCTGGCAGCCCCGCGTCGAAATAACCGGCATTGATCGCCTGCTTACCGAACACCGCGCGCTACCAGGCCTGGTGCCTGCGCAATATGGCGCACCAGTGCGTTTGGGCCGCGCTACCCGCCTACCGCTGGATTCCGCCGCCCAGCAGCTTTTCGTAGATGACGTATTCGCCGACGCGCCGCTACAACAGCTCGAATGGGCAGGCAATGGCCGTCAATTGTTCTTTATCAAGGCAGCGGCATTATGGAGCGTCGATATACGCAGCGGGTATGCACAGCGCATTGCTGAAGGGGTACATGGGTTTGCCCTGAGCGCCGATGCCCAGTCGATTGCATGGACGCAGTCCATTCCGCCGCAGGGCGGGGGAGCCTGGCAATATCGGGTAATTGTGCGTGACCAGCACAGCGGCACCCAGCGCGCCATTGGCGAAGCCGATCGCCCAATTATTGCAAGCGCAGCTGACGGAGTGTACTTCCTGCACGATAGTGTGCTGTGGCGCGCAGCCTGGGGCACTGGCCCAGCCGAACAGCTAGGCCAACTACCCGATGCAGGCGCGCTTTATGCGGATGATGTAGTACTGGCACTGGCCCCCGACGGCCAGCGCGTGGCCTACCGCTGTGGTAGCGACCTGTGCCTGGCCGACACCAATGGCAAGAACGCAGTGCGGATTGCGCTGGGCTTTGAAGCGCCTGCACAACCCGGTGTGTCGCCGCCCGACGCCCCGCGCGGCCCACAGCCAACTGCTGGCCCAGCCGATTTTGCCCAACCCCACCTTGCAACCCTGCACCTTACCTGGCGTGCCGACGGCGCACAGCTAGCCATGACCAGCGCCGCAACCGACACGCGCGGAGTTCCCGAGCTGCGGATTGTGTCGCGCGCCGGGGTGGTGGTGCAGCAGATCCAGGTTGCCACCGATGGTTCGCTTGAGGCACCCCAATGGGCCGCAGATAACCGCCTGCTGGTGCTCACCGCCTACCCCGCCAATGGGCGGCGCATCGTTGCCGTCGAGCTAGCAAGCAGCGCCGTGTTCGACCTGAGCCAGCCGCACTGGGATGCCTTCGCGAGCCTCATGCCGGATACACGCACGCTGCTGCTGTGGAATGGGCGTGGCGGCTTCTGGCAGGCGCCGCTGCTTGAAGCGCACACACCGTGAGGCTACACACCTGCGCACTACGTACTATGTCAACTAAACCTTGTGCGTAGTGCGTAGGTACATCTGCAGCTATGATGCGCTACACCGCCACCTCGTGGCCTTCGGCTGCCGAGCGGTAGCACGCATCGATAATTTCGGCGCGGCGCAGGCCATCCTCGGCGCTGGGCACCTGGGGCGCACCATCGAGCACCGCCGCCACAAACCGCTCAACCACGGCATCGTGTCCGCCCTGCTTGCGAATTTTGGGCGCGGTATCGGTGGGCGCGCCAGCAACATCGTGGAACACGCGCACCGTGTTTTCGTGGGTGTAATTGCGCACCATCAGCTCCACGCCGCCCTCGGTGCCATACAGCGTGACGCCAAAATCATCGCCAGCGGTGCTATGGGTTGCCCAGCTGGCCTCAAGCAGCAGCGTTGCGCCGCCCTCTAGCCGCACAAATGCCGTCGCCAAATCTTCAACCTCATAGGGCATGCGCTCGGTGCTCGCCTCGTTGCGCATATCCCAATTCTTCTGGCCGCGTGGCCCGAATTCGGCATAGGTGTTAGCGCTAACGGCGGTAGCGCGCGGCTCGCCCATCAGGTACATCGCAATATCGAGAATATGTACCCCCAGATCAACCAGCGGCCCGCCGCCGGCCTGCTCCTTGTTCACAAACCAGCTGCCCAGGCGCGGAATGCCCGCGCGGCGCATCCAGTGGGCTTTCGCATAATAAATACGCCCCAGCGCGCCCGACTCAATATACTGTTTCACCCACTGCACATCGCCCCGGTAGCGATGGTTGAACGAAATCATCAAGATGCGATCGTGGGCGCGGGCAGCTTCGACCATGGCGCGGCCCTCGATAGCCGTGCGCGCAAGCGGTTTTTCTACCAGCACATGCTTACCCGCCTTAAGCGCAGCTACCGTCACCGGCAGGTGCAGTGCATTAGGCAAACATACACTCACCGCATCAATATTCGGTGCGGCCAGCAGATCGGTATATTCGCGGAAGGTCTGCGGCACGCGATACTCGGCGGCCACACGGCGCACCCGGTCATCATCAAGCCCGGCCAGCGCAGCAATTTCAACCCGTGGCAGCTTGCTATAGCCTGCCAGGTGCATTTCACCAACACCCGCGCCGATCACCCCGACGCGTAGCGGAACAGTCATACAAACCTCTTTATATCTCTGTGCGAATGCACGGCGATTATATCAAATCTAGCGGGTTGATGATACATTCTAAAATCTCGGGGCTATGCGTCAACTTCTGCGACGTGCGGTGTAATAAAATACGTCATACCCTCCTTTTCGCGGCCAAACTTGACGATCATAAGGCTCTTTAATACACTTAGCATCTGCCAGCCGTAAGCCGCTGCCAATCATCAGAGCTTGATGATTACGGCTTACAAGAAGAGTAGGGGCATTTTATCGAAAGTTAGGATTAGGAGTTACGCTGTTGCGTTGTTCGGCAGCGCACTGAGCGGCGTTTTGCCTGCGGCAGCATGGGACGTGGCGATCGTGTTGAACATGAAGCGTACCGCGCTGCCACAGGCGCAATCCGCCAACTGCGTAAGTTTTAAGGATGTTCGCTTGCCCAAGCGTATGCTCCACGTCCTTGGTGATTGTTTGCGCTCCGCGCAAACAATCACCAAGCAAAAACAAAAGAACCATGCTGTAGCAGTCGCATATACGGCAAGCGAAAACCCTACAAGCGTTACGCCGCTGGTATAGGCAAACTGCGGTATATCATTATAAGGAAGAACGCACTTGCGTAAATACCAGCTATAAGGAAAACATATGCTCAACCATCCTCGTTTGCATAAACGAGTTCGGCAACTCCTCATATTTCTACCAATACTCCTACTCGTCTACCTGCTGCTCGCCTACATGATCATGCCGCGTTTCTGGCGCCGCCGCGAGCGCCATGCAGCGATCAGTAGTGTTCCAAAAACGACGTTTGGAGCTGATGGCTTGCCGGGTGATCCTCTGAATGTTGCATTAGTTGGGACACATGAAGAGGTTACATGTGCCTTTATGAAAGCGGGATGGCAGTCGGCTGATACCCTGACCTTTCGCTCGGGGCTTGGCATCGTCATGAGCGTGTTGTTGCGTAGGCCCGATCCACAGGCTCCCGTCAGTAGTCTGTATCTCTGGGGAAGAATACAGGATTTGGTGTTTGAGCAGGCAGTTGGCAAAAGTGCCAAACAGCGCCACCATGTACGGCTGTGGAAAGCCCCTGGATTAGTGGAAGACCGGCCTTTCTGGATTGGTGCGGCCACCTTCGATATTGGGGTTGAATTAAGCCACACAACCGGCCAGGTAACCCATCGCATTGCGCCAAATGTTGATGCCGAGCGCGACTCGCTTATGGCCGAGCTACAAAAAACCGGGCTGGTGCAACGCGTCTTTCAGGCCGAGGGTGTAGGTTCAGTACTGAATGGGCGCAATGCGGGTGGCGATTGGTATTATAGCGATGGCGAACGCACCGTTGCAGTGTTAATCAACAAAGCCAGCTGATCAACCGCCAGTGCCAATTGGCAGCAAAATGCTACTGGTTACGCGCGGGCAACAGAAATCCAGGGTAGCCAGGCCCATCAGGTAATGCCCACCACCAGCAGCGTCATATCATCGAACTGCGCGGCATCGCCCTGGTATGCAGCCAGCGCCGCAAACGTCGCCGTGCAGAGCGCTTCGGGTGGGCCATCGGCGTAACGCAGAAACACTTCAGTCAGGCGTTCAAGCTCGAAGCGCTGACCATCGGGGCCAAATACATCGGTCAGGCCATCGGTATAGAGTGCCAGCCGATCGCCCTGGTGCAGTTGCACGCGCTCTTCCGAAAGCCGCATTTCAATGCTAGCGAAGCAGCCTAGCACTATCCCCTGGCCTTCGAGCCGGGTTGCGCTCCCCTGGCGCAAGAGCAGCGGGTAATCGTGCCCGGCGCGCGCAAAGGTTAGCTCGCGGGTTGTGCAGGCAAGAACACCATAAAACACCGTAACGAACATCTGCGGATCGCCCAGCTCACGCAGTAGCTGGTTCACACTCAGCAGCACCGCGCGCGGCGAGTGTTCGCGCCGGGCCTCAGCGAGCAGCAGGCTGCGCGTCAGCGCCATATATAGCGCCGCTGGCATGCTCTTGCCCGATACATCAGCGATCACAATGCCGATGTGGTCATCGTCGAGCCAAAACACATCGTACAAGTCGCCGCCAACCGCGCGCGCTGGTTGGTTGCGCGCGGCAAACGTATAGCCCGGCAGCTGAGGAAACACGCGCGGCAGCACGCTTTGCTGCACCTGGCGCGCCAGGGTCAGCTCGTGTTCCAGGCGCTCCTGACGCAACCGCGCATCGAGTAGCTCAGCCCGCTGAATCGCGAGCGCAGCCTGGTCGGCAAATGCGCTCACCAGCACAACCTCCGCCGGGGCGAAGCGCGCCTTCTGGGTGCTCTGGATGATCATGTGCCCCAGCACCTGGCCCTCGGCCACCAGCGCCACACGTAGGCCAGCGCGTAATACAAAGCCAGCAACATCGGCGTGCAGCGTAGGGATGCCAGGCGGCCAGCCCTGAAACGGGTATGGCGCTGGCGTGCCTTCATCGGCGATGCCAAGCTGGGCACGGGCGTGCAGCAGTTCCGGCTCCCAGCCATACACCGCCAGAATTTCGGCAAGCACCTCCGGCTGTGTCAGGTACAGAACAACCCGATCGGCACCGCACAGCTCGCCCGCGTGCTGGCACACCCGCCGCGCCAGGTCAGGCAGGTCGGTCGAGCGCGTCAGCGCCTGCCCGATATCTTGCAGCGAACGTAGGGCCGCCGTGCGCTGTTGCAGCACCTGGTG
>JAFEAS010000080.1:0-21665 GCA_018266315.1 Chloroflexi bacterium SZAS-1
CTGGTAGGTAGCGCCACCCACACGCTTGGGCTTTACTTCGATCGCTGGGCCAGCGTTACGGAGCGCAATCTCGAAGACTTCCATCGGGGTCTTCTTCAGGCGCTCGGCAGCCATCTCCATCGCCTGATACACAATCTTTTCAGCGATGCTCTTCTTGCCGCGCTGCATCACCTTATTAATAAATTGCTGCACCACAACGCTGTTATAGCGCGCATCGGGCAGTGGAATTCGCTTGACAATGGTTCCTCGACGGGGCATACACGTACCTCATCTGTAGTAATGCACGCTGCGCATAATCGTTGCCTCACGCAGCCTGCGTATAAATTACTTCTTCTTTACCGGAGCCGCGCTCGCCTTTTTGGTGCCATACTTCGAGCGGCCCTGCTTGCGGTTGTTTACGCCCTGTGCATCGAGGACGCCGCGCACAATGTGGTAGCGTACACCTGGCAAGTCTTTCACACGGCCACCACGAATGAGTACCACTGAGTGCTCTTGCAGGTTGTGGCCCTCGCCGGGGATATAGGCGGTGACCTCCATACCATTGCTCAAGCGCACACGCGCGATCTTCCGCAGCGCCGAATTCGGCTTCTTGGGCGTCATGGTTTTCACTTGCGTGCACACGCCCCGCTTAAACGGCGAGCCCTTTCCGCGCGTGAGCCGGCCTTTGATGGCGTTGTATGTGAACCGTAGCGCAGGCGCTTTGGTCTTCTTTACTACCGGCTTGCGAGGTTTACGCACCAGCTGATTGATTGTCGGCATCCTGTGACTTCCTCCCTTAAGCGCCTATGCCGTGCATACGGCGGGAACGGGTTCCAACGTTGTTTCTATATGATATGGTTGAGCAGGCGATATGCCGTTTTCTCAAGCCCTTTAACACAAAAGAAAGCTCGAACCCCGTTCTGGTCGTGGCTAGGGCCGCGCCTTAGATAGGGTTCCGAGACGTGTGTGCAATCTAAAGTTCTAAGGTATTTGCACAGCAGTTGGGGAGTATATCATAGCCACTAGTGGCTGTCAAATTGTTTTGTGGGTTTTTAAGCAGGCCCGGCTTGGGGAAACCACAGCTGAATCATGTTTCGGATTTGTTGTAAGGTGAGCGGTTTTAGGTAGAATGCGGAAATGCCAGCTGCGCGGGCAGCCGGTTCGATCGTGGTGTCGGCAGAAATAACAATCGTGGGGAAGCTCTTGTTTTCGCGATGCAGCGCTTCTACAAGCTCGATACCGGTCATTTTGGGCATGCGCTGATCAGTAATGAGCAGGTCGCATCCATACCTGTGAATAAGCTCAAGCGCCTCTGTGCCATCGGTAGCTGCCAGAATAGTTGCTTTGGGCGCGCAACGCTGGAAGGCGCGCACCAGAAATTCGCGGACATCCCCTTCGTCTTCAGCAATAACAATGTGGTAGAGCATATGATCGCCTGTAACTGTAAGTGGGCTTGACATGGCCGGGTGTAATGATATATTTGTTCTACCTTGGCTGCCCTTCTACGAAACACAGCCTGTGGATGCAAAGCAAGCCAAGCCTGGTTCTTGTCATCCAGCTTGCCTATTGTAGCACTCTGTTGGGAGCTGCTGTATGTCATCTTTATTTCGAAATCGACTGGGTGTAGTGACGAGCGGTTCGCTAGCCGAGGGGCTATGCGCGCGCCTGGAGGACCGCGAGAGTGTCGAAGACATGCGGGTGGGAAAATTTGTTGTGATTCAGGGCGAGAAGAACGAGTTCTTTTCAATGATTACGGATGTGGCGCTGGAAGCAACGAATCAAAAGGTGCTGGCCGATCCGCCTCATGGCGATCCATTTATTCATGAAGTGCTGGCTGGAACATCGACCTACGGCTCAATCACCTTAAAGCCCATGCTGATGCTGCCCAGTACTGTCAGCGAGGGGTTGCTGCCGCCTAAAACAATTCCGCGCCATTTCGCACCTGTACTTGATGCTAATGAAGACGATTTTCGGCGCGTGTTTGGTCAGGAAAGCGACCGCCATTTTGAAATTGGCCGCCCGCTCGATATGGATGTGCCAGTGTGCATCGATCTCGAGCGGCTGGTTGAGCGCTCGAATGGCGTGTTTGGGAAGAGTGGTACCGGGAAAAGCTTTCTTACGCGCTTGTTGATTTGTGGGACGATTAAAGCGCGGGTGGCTTCGAACCTGATTTTTGATATGCATAGTGAATATGGCTGGGAAAGTACCTCGGAACAGGGCGGGTTTGTGAAAGGCCTGCGGCAGCTCTTTGGCGGTGAGGTGCTGGTCTACTCACTCGATCCAGCGACTTCGCGTAACCGGAATGTACCGATTGATGCTGAAGTAGTGATTGGCCTTGACCAGATCGAAGTTGAGGATGTTATTCTGCTGCAGGATGAGCTGAACCTGACGCCTACGGCGGCTGAGTCGGCCTATTTGCTCGTCGATCGCTTCAAAGAGGCGTGGTTGCGCACGCTGCTGGCGATGGATACCGAAACCCTCAACGAGTTTGCTGAAAGTGTTGGCGGCCACGCCGGTGCGCTCAGCGCATTACGGCGCAAACTTGAGCAAGTCGCCCGTAAGGGTTTCGTTAAAGAAACGGTGCCACCGGGTGTGATTGACCGAATGATCGATCATCTGGCGCATGGTCGCCATGTGGTGCTGGAATTTGGCCGCTATAGCGATACCCTTTCGTATATGCTGACGGCGAATATTCTGACGCGCCGGATTCGCCGCCGCTGGGTGGAAAAGACCGAGCAGTATATTCGCACCAAAGACCCTGCCGATAAGCCGCGCCAGCTGATGATTACGATTGAGGAAGCGCACAAATTTCTGAATCCAGCGGCGGCCAAGCAAACCATTTTTGGCACGATTGCCCGTGAGCTGCGTAAATATAGTGTGACGCTGCTCGTGGTTGATCAGCGCCCTTCTTCGATTGATGCGGATGTGATGAGCCAGATTGGCAGCCGCGTGACGGCGCTGCTGAATGATGACAAAGATATCGACGCAGTGTTTACTGGGGTGAGCGGCAGCGCTAGCCTGCGTGCAGTGCTGGCAAGCCTAGATACTCGCCAGCAGGCATTGGTGCTGGGCCATGCAGTGCCGATGCCGGTAGTTATTCGTACCCGCGCCTATGATGCGGATTTTTACCGTGCGGTTGGCCGTGTGGAGCCGACCCGCGCCCAGGCACAATCGGAGATAGACGAGCTATTTCCCGAATAAGGCGTTGCTAGCTATTCGGCGGCAATACTCAACATTTGACGCCAGGGGGAGGGCCAGGTGCCTTACCCCTGGCTTGTTATTGCAGGTCGCGCGCAGCGGCCTCATCGAGGAGCCAGCTTAGCTGGCCGTGCGTTGGCTGCACGCCCTGCACAGGTAGCTTCGCGCGGTCGGGCGCGCCGCGCAGCACCTGCCGCACGGTTTCGGCTTTGTCGGCCCCAGCTACGAACAGCAGCACGGTGCGCGCCGCGTTAATCAGCTTATAGCTGAACGATACCCGATCTGGCGGCGGTTTGGGCGCATGGTGGACGGCGAGCACGAGCGCATCGCCAGGCGCGGTTGGCTCGGGCTGACCGGGGAAGAGCGAGGCGGTGTGTCCATCTGGCCCCATCCCAAGCAGGATAAGATCAAACTGGGGTAGCTCGCTGCCAAATTGGGCTATCATTGTTTCGGCATAGGCAGTGGCTGCATCTTCGGTGGTGCCGCCCACGGTTGGCACTGGCACAATATTTGCCGCCGGGATTGGGACATGATCGAGCAGAGTTTCGCGCGCCATGCGAAAGTTACTCTCGGCGTCGTCCGGCGGCACGAGGCGCTCATCGCTCCAATATACATAGACCTTTGCCCAATCGATGGCATTGCACAGTGGCGCGCTCGCCAGGCGCTGATGGAGCGCGCGTGGGGTGCTGCCACCCGAGAAGGCTACGGTAAAGCGCTCACGCGCTGTAATAGCGGCCTGGGCCAGGGCAACGAAGCGGCGGGCAGCCTCGTCGGCCAGGGCGGCGGGCGTAGGAAAAATGTGTATGTCGGGTTGCGGGTGTGTGCTCATCGACAGTCCTCTCTGCTGGGGCTTGGCAATGGTTCGCGCCTCGGTTGCGCTAGTGTACCATGCCTGGCGTAGTGATTGAGCCGGGCGGGGCATCCAGCAATGGTGCTGTCGATGCGGCTGGCATGCATTTCTTACCTTATCTGTGGTGGTTGCGTTCAGGAATTCAGCTATAATGCCGCCGGCCACATCGGCGTGGTTCCCTGTATGTCGCCATTGCTGCCGACGTGTGCCGCCGGGCTGTGCGCCCATAATCCCGGCACTGTGCCGGAGGTGAAATAGCTATGCGACTTATTATTGTTCGCCACGGCGAGAGCGAATGGAATCGTATTGGCCGTTACCAGGGCCAGCAAGATGCTCCGCTTTCGGAATTGGGCAGCCGCCAGGCCGAAGCGTTAGCGGGCCGTTTGCAGCGCGAACCGCTCGATGCGATTTTTACCAGCCCATTGCAGCGCGCCGCGCGCACAGCGCAGGCAATAGCACACTACCATCCGCAGGTGCCATTTGCCTACGAGCCAGCGCTGCTAGAAATTAGCCATGGCGATTGGGAAGGGCTGATGGCCGAGGAAGTGATTGAGCGTTATGGTGAAGGTTTGCACGAATGGCGTCGCCACCCCACCCGCGCACAAATGCCGCATGGCGAGAGCTTTAGCAATATTTTGAAGCGGGTGCTCGATTTCAAAGAGCGGCTGTTCTGTGAATATACAGGCGGGAATGTCCTGGTTTCGACGCACGATGTGGTGGTGAAAATTCTGGTGGCCGACGCGCTTGGTATGGATATGGATCGCATCAACCGGATCTGGGTGACGAATGCCAGTATCAGCGTGATTGAGTATGGCGATGAGCTGCCCTATCTGGTAAGCTTAAGCGAAGCATGCCATTTGGGGCGGCTCGAAACCGCACGCGAGCGCCAGAAGGCGATTTAGCTTTCGCACATGCGATGAGGGGATGCAATGGCCCAACCAGTGTATTGTGCGCGCTGTGGCACCCTGATGGAGCGGCGGCTGGTTGATGACCGCGAGCGCGATGTGTGCCCAGCGTGCGGCTTTATTCTGTATCGTAACCCGGTGCCTGCCGTGGGGGTGGTGGTCGCGCTGGAAGGTAAGGTGGTGCTGGTGCGCCGCCGCTACCCGCCGCGTGCAGGCTGTTGGGCCTTGCCAGCGGGCTTTATGGAGCTGGGCGAAAGCGCCGAAGAAGCGGCCATGCGTGAGTGCCACGAAGAAACTGGCCTGCTTGTGCGGGTTGATCATTTGCTCGGCGCATTCTCGATTGGCGAAGGGCAAGGCACTGGGCTGTTGCTGATCTATGCGGCGACTGTCACTGCGGGCGATCTGGTGGCCGCCGACGACGCGACTGAGGCGGGCGCGTTTGCACCCGATGCTTTGCCCGAGCCAATTGCCTTTCCGACGCATCTCCAGGCGATTGAACGCTGGCGACGGATGGTAGCACCAGAGGCGCGGCTAGCTCTGGCTACCTCTACGATGCCAGGGTTGCAGGTACGCTATGCAACGCGTGCTGATCTCGCTGCGGCACTTGAGCTATTGGTTGGTGGGCGTTCCTGGGATGATGCGCAGGTCGTGGCAACCGAAGCATTGCTGACCGACCGGCTGAATGACCCCGATAAGCCGCTGCTTGTGGCGGCACTCGCCGGGCAGGTACGCGGCCTGGTGCTGCCAGCGTTTCACCAGGCATTGCGTGGCTGGTACGCTACGCTCGATGATCTGGTTGTGGATTCGGCATTCCGGCGCAGCGGTGTAGGGACTGCACTGGTAAACGCCGCCGCCGAGCTTGCGCGCGCGCGCGGTTGTACGCGTGTACAGGTAGCTTTTTCGGAGGTAGAAGCCGGTGCGCGCGAATTTCTTGTGGCGTGTGGCTTTGGCAGCGCCGGAACGCTGGCGTTGAGTTTAGAGTAGTGTTACGTTCGTGCGCGTGTGTTCCCCGGCACCGCCAAAGCTCACATACCTGCTATAGAATACGTTGCCTGCTAACATAAAGGTGTGCTATAGCATACCTATCCCCGCAGTAACAACAGCACCATGAAGGTAAACACCACTGCCAGCACCAGCGGCAGGCAGCCAAGTGAGCTTACTTCGGGCTGAGGGGCCGCGATATACACAATCGGTGGGCTGGGGCGCGGGCGTAGCATAGTGATGACGACCGCAAAGAGAATGCCGATCAGCGCAGCGAATAGTAATGCCTCCATCTTCTTCTCCTTCCCAGTTTACTTGCCAGTATCGCATCTCGTTAATAGGGCTTACGCGATGGACGTTTTTAGCCTTCGGCAGAGCGGTATTTTTGATTATAGTGCGCTGATGGTGGCGTGGCGCGCCACCATCAGCGCACCAAAGCTAAGTACATTGCTGCCGCAGGTAGAGCGAGCCATCGACGCGGGCGACCGCATAAGCCCTATCATTAACGTCCGGCGTGGCGAAAGATTGGTGTAATAGCCTCTGCATCGTGTGGGATTAGCCAGAAAGCCAGCATAATGGCGAGAAATAGCAGCGCTAATAGGGCTGGTGGCACATATACCCGATTTGCGCGGAGCACCTCGCCGAGCTGATACACCATAAGCGCAATGAAGCCGCCCAACATCAATAGTGCTACAATGATGATCCCCACGTTGGCCTCGCTTTCTATGCGCACAGAGCGCTGATTCCATTGCCGCCGCTACTCGTTTGGTGTTCGTTACTTACCTGTTCTAGCAAATATTGCGCGATGTAACGGCTATGTGCTTGCGGAACATCAACTGTCACAAGGCAGCAGTGCGCGACGAATACATGCGTTACGGCTATGTGCGCGCTGCTGGCTACGTATAACCACGGGTTGTGTAACGAGCGATAACATCGGTAGGCGTAGACGGTTTTTCTTTTCCACATGAACGCGAGTGAAATCTACAAAAACGTGTCACAAACTATACCCAAGGAGCGAATAGCGTATAACTGCCAGTGGGGTAATCGGTCGAATCGGCTGCGTGCAGCCGGATGCGGAAAAGCGAGGCATCTGATGTATTGTCCAGATGTACAAAATGTCACTTCTCATACTCCAACGAACAGTGTATTATGCAGTCTAGTACTTCCATCAACGGCTCATCAACACAACTTCCATCCCTGTACGTGTGCCGCTTTGCTGCAATGTACATATCGGTCACGTGCGGAGTGGGATATGACATCCGCCGATACCACAAACCAAATCGCTACCGCGCCACCGCTAGTTGATCTGGTATTACTTTGCCAGCAATCGTATCGGGCGTGGGTAGCCGCCACCGACCCAGGCGAACGCGAACTGTATGGCGTGCACCAGCGTGCCTATACCGAACAGCTGTGGCTTCTGCTCGCTGAGGATTTGGTCGTGATGGCACGTAGCTGGCTACGAAGTGGGATGGCCAGTGACCATCATTCTTATGCGCTTCACTTATTTAGCTGCTTGCTCTTCGAGCTACCGCGCCTGGTGATCGATCCGGCACGCAATGTGCGCAACTTCCTGCTTACCGTTGCACGGCGAGGCATTATTACCGAATACCGCAAGCTCTACCCAGCCCAAAGCCGCCAGCAGCGTGCCCAACCACAGCCGAGTGATGCGCAATCGAGTAACTTCACACGTATGTGGAATGTGCTGAGCAGCAGTTCGGTTCGGAGCATTGGCAGCCCGCTTGAAGAGCTGGCCGACCCGCACAGCTATGATGCCGAGACCTTGTTAATCAAGCAGATTGATCAGCGCGAGCTATTGAAAAAGGTGTGGGGCTACTGGGAAGAGCAGCTTTCACTCGATGACCTACGGATTATGCGCTTGCGCTATGGGAACGACCCACCATTACACTTCGAGGAAATTGCTCACCAGATGGGCCAGGGTTGGACCAGTGAGGCAGTGCGCCAGCGACACCACCGCGCCAAAAATGCGACGCGCGCCTACCTAAAACGTTTGGGATGGCTCGACGACGAGCAGGAGTGAGGAGCGCACGCATGAATAATAAGTCGATTCCCCAGCTTCCACCGGCGATTGTGGATCGCCTGCTCGACAATATAAATCCACATCGCTCAGCCTATGATGTTCAGCTGCGCCATGCCCAGCGCCTGGCGGGCCGCTGGCTGGCTCTGCGGCGGCTTGAGCGTAAACTTGTATTGCCGAAGCTGGCCGCCCAACTCGGCGTGCCGGTAATGGCGCTAGAATGCCTTGAAGCCGGTATTGCTGAGCCAGGCCAGCTATCGGCATATTCGCAGACGCGCCTCTGCAATGCGCTAGCGCAATCGCGCACACAGATCGATTGGTTGGCGCAAGTGATTGCTTTAGCGCTGGGCGATGCGGCGATGCTTAATAGCTCAGTGACCGAGCGTATTGTGCGCGATCTTGAGCGCGCCGACCCGGCCCGTTCATCGGATGTGCTGCTGGTGCTAGAGATTACGCTGCCATCGGCTGAAGGGTTAGCCACCAACCAGCCGCACGAGCTACTAGCGCGCGAGCCGCTGGCGGTTCTGCTGTTGCAAGCGCTGGCCGTGACCACTGACCATTCGCTTGAACAATTGTGGCAGCAGATCGACCGCGCGAAAAAGCGTTTCGATTTGGCAACGCAGCTAGGTGGGCTCTTGCAGGTGATGTGTGATACCGGGCTGGTTCGTATGGCGCGCGAGGAAGCTACCGCCGACGTTGATGACGAACCGATTGTGTATTATGGCATTACTGTGCTAGGGCGGCAGGTATTGCAGCAGCACTTGCGTACTGGTGCAATTGGCGGCACACAACTTCCGCGCCCAACTTCCTGATAGCCCTTCGGCAATCGCACGATATTCACTCACGTACTGCGGTACTGAACGCGACACTTGTATAAGGCCGCTATGAGTAGTGTCCCGCATCCTGCACCCCATACCCGCCTGTCGGATACCGCGTTGCGTGTGCTGCTGCGCGCATATAATCGTATGGGCTTGGAAGAGTATGTGTTGCAAACGGCACGCACATTGCGTCGCCGTAGTCGCCAGGTGGGCGTGGTGGTACTGCTACGGGATTGGTTCAACTTCCTCCAGTGCCTTGAAATTGATCTGCCACGTACATTGGGCATTAGCGCGCTGCACGTTGTGTTGCAGGTTGCGCTGCTCGCCTGGCTCTGCGCTTTGCCGGGGGCAGTCGCGGCGCGTTTCCGCACACTCGATATGCTACCAGCAGCGCTGCGCAGCGGGGTGAGATGGCTGGCTGCGCCGAACCTGGGCCTATGGTTACTCGCGCTAACGCTGCTCATGCAGCAACTCCAGTCAGCTGATCAGCGCCTGATTGAGGTGTTGCGCCCGCCCCAGGGAGCTACTGCCGTGGCAATATCTACAGCGGTGGGTGTTCCCCCTATGGTTGCGCCATTACCAGGCGTCGCCTTAGCTCATTCAGCTGGAGTACCTGTGAGTGTCCAAGCGAATCAACCTGCGGCCCGGTCTCAGTCGGCGGTGAATGGTGCGCGTTCTACAGTGCCGTCTTCGGCGGCTCCACAATTGGCAACCGCCTCTGCTCCCGCTAACGCGCTCGCTACCGCGAGTGTTATTCCCAATGCCACTGGAATTGCCCAGCCAACCAGCGCGTTGCAGCCTACCATGAGTGCCCCGCTTGAACCAACAGCTACTGCGACAACCGGCACTACGGCAGTCCCGCCGCCGAGCATAGCGCAGCCGACCAACACGCCATTGCCAACGTCTGCCGTGCCGCCAACAAATATTCCACAACCAACGCATACTGCGCTGCCAACGCCAAGCACTACAGCCTTGCCGACGGCGACTGCCCAGCCGCCGCAACCAACCAATACGCCAGTGCCGACAGCGACTGTTCAGCCGACGAGCATGCCACAACCAACGCAGACTGCGCTGCCGACGCCAAGCGCTACGCCAGTGCCAACTGCCACAAGCCAGCCAACCAATACGCCAGTGCCAACCGCCACAAGCCAGCCAACCAGCACGCCGCAGCCAACCAATACGCCAGTGCCGACAGCGACTATTCAGCCGACGAGCACGCCACAACCCACCAGCACGCCCTGCCCAGTGGCGAGCAGCCATGAGATCATGCTTGTGGTCGATCTCTCGACCTCTATTTCGGATAAAGAGCTGCAATCGGTACGGGTTGCCATCGCTCGCCTGCTTGATCAGGTCGATTTTTCACGCGATCGCGTGGGCCTTGTAACGTTCTCCAGCAGAGCGGCGGTGAAAATCCCGCTCGGTGCTAGCCGCGCTGAGCTTGATCAGATCCTCGCCGACATGGATTCAAAGGGTGGGTCGAATATCGCAGCGGGTATTAGTACCGCCCGCACTGCGCTTGAGCAAAGCGACCTGGCAAACACAGGCCTGGCCGCGATTGTCCTCTTCACCGATGGCGATGCGAAAGGCGCGGATGACGCTGTGCGCGCTGCCGCCGCCCAGGCAAAATTGCAACACATTCGGCTAATGAGTGTAGGGGTTGGCAAACGCCCAGCCGAGGATCTGCTACGCGAGATTGCCAGCAGCACAACCGATTATTATCTTGCTGCCGAACCCGAGCATATGGCCGATCTCTATACTTCACTTGCCACCAATCGCGCTGATTGTGATTGAAGCCCGACGCATCCATCATATGATATGTACAAGCACGCCGCCTGGGAAACGCTGTAATTTCCCGGGCGGCGTTGCGATGTGGCTGTGTGGTACCGGCTAATTGTTTTCGAGTGCTGCGCTTACATCATTCAATAGAGCATCGCTACGCCGGATGGTACTTAAGACGTCGAGGCGCTCGGCTTCGGGCATTTCCTTGAGGCGATCGAGCCGGTTCCGAAGAATGTCAATCATCGACTCCTGCGCTTGAACGACTGTGCTGGTTGATGTGAAGCCCGCAAACAATACCTGGATCAGCGCAGCCAGCGGTGGCGCATAGATCAACGACCAGATGCCGCCGAGTTCGGCCAACGCAAGCAGCACAACGACTTGCAAGAAGGCATTGACCTTAAACGCATCGGCCTGCATGGCGCGTTCGGCAAACACATGCGTTGCATACTGAATTACAATACCGCCCACTAATATTAGCAGTGCCTGCCAGAGCGGCAGCGTGACGAAAGCCATACCAAACGCTAATATTACCGATGCGACTGGCCCCAGGCGCGGCACAAGCTGGCTGAAGCCACCTGACAATGCTAGCAGGGTGGCGAAGGGCAGCTGTACCAGGCGATATAACGTGAGCAGCAGGAGGGCAGCAATCGCAATTGCCAGCGTAGTAGACCGAATGTATGCACCAACTGCCACTTCAGCATTGCGCCAGAGCGTGCGCGCCTGAACGCGGGTATTAATTGGTAAGAACGATAGCCAGAGGCGTTCGAAATGCGCAGCCTCTATTAACCAATAATAGGCTAGGCTTAGAACCGCAAACGCAAAGAGAAGCCAGCTGGCAAGGTTACTCGATAACCCAAGCAGTGTACCGCCAACTGCCGATGCTCCTTCACCGCTCACCAGGCTCTGCATAAGGACATCGAACTGCGGCAAGTTACTGGCAATAGTACGTTGGATGGATGTACCTTGCTGCCAGGATGCTAGCAAATTGCTATATGTGCGCGGAAGTGCATCTGCTCCGCTTGATACCTCGTCGGCAATGCCAACCCCATACAATACTACCCCAATCCCCAGTCCAACAATCAAGAGCAGATACCAGATGAGGATCGCCCGGCTGCGACTGAGGCCACGGCTTTCAAGCTGTTGCACTAGTGGGCGTAGCGCCGCCGAGATCGCGAGCGATCCACCAAACAGAACAAGCGTTGGCTGAAAGACCCACAACAAGCCCAGGGCCAGTAGCGTTGCTCCAATTGTCAGGGTAATCTGAACAAGACGTTTCATGCGCGTTGCTCCTGTGCTGATGCGAGGAGAGTATCCAACTCGACGAGTAATGCCTCCAATTCTTCCTCCACCACATCCTCTTCAGGGGCAATATCCGATTTGCTTCGAAACTTTGCGCGTAAATCATTGACAAGATCCTGTGTTTGGTAGCGTAGAAGTGCAAGCCGATCGCGGCCACCAATATTCTGCTGATTTGGCGTATTCAAGCGCCGCATAAAGTGATTGAGCATAACCTGAATGACCGCCGCAAGTGGTACTGCCAGCAACGCACCCAGCAGCCCAAACAGATCGCTAAAAATAGCCAGGGCTAAAAGGGTCACCACCGGGCTAACCCCAACCGCCTGGTCCATTACGCGCGGTACTACAATCGTATTTTCCAGAAACTGGATGATCATAGCGATACCGATAGCGAATAATGCCATTTGCTGAGATACCGTCAGCCCCACCACGCCAGCCAGCACCAAAGTAATAATTGGGCCGACATATGGCACCGCTTCGAGAATACCGGCAATAACTGCAATGGTCAGGGCATAGGGTAGCCCAATAGCGAAATATCCGATCGCTGAAAGCACCCCAATCGCAAGCCCCAAAATTGCAAGCCCACGCACAAAGGCACCGATTTTTTCTTCGCTTTCAGTCCAGATTTCGATCGCAGCAGCGCGCTGGTTTAGTGGCAAGAGCCGGGCAATCGATTGAATAGCCAGGGTACGGTAGTAGAGCCAGTAATAGCTGAGCAACAACACTAACACGGTTGCCAATGTGCCCTGGATGAACGAAGGCATTAGCGCGGCGATCTGGGCGCTTAACGCGCCGGTACTATTTTCTGAGACACTTGCGAAAGGTTGTTGAGGTAGCTGGGCGCCCACTTCACGCAGAAAGCGCGAATTTGAATTCAAAACCGTTGCCCGGACATTTGCGTAAGATGTGGGTAAATCGGTGATAGCCTGAACAACCTGTGCAAAGAAGAAGGGGACGAGCGCTGTGATGATTCCGCCAATAATAACGATGAGCAGCACGAATGAGAGAATGGTTGCAATATTTTGCGACAACCCCCAGCGCCGCAACCGCTCGACAAATGGTGCCAATGCCGTTGCAACCACAATGCCCAGGAAGAGCATCAGGAAGACGTACCGTAATGCCGCTATGAGTGCTAGCGCAACAACAACCAGGGCTACCAGCGCTGTGCCAATGGCTACCTGGCGTAAAGAGATACGCTGCCAGAATGAATCGGCTGAGGGCGAAGAGCCTGGCGCATTTGGTGTTCCGTTTGGGAGTATAACATCGCTCATGGCAACATCCTGTGGATACAGACTAAACGATTAATAGGGGGAGCCTGCGGGGTAACTTGCCTTGCGCATAGTAATCAGAAGCCGGTTAACTAAGGAGTTGATCTTAGCTGCGCCTTTCAAGTTGCTCTATGATATGCCCAAGTAGCGATTCAGGCAAGGACATGTAAGTATGATAATGTATGTGCAAAATATGTGCAAGAATGCTATAATTGTTGGTTATGCAATCTAACTTGGCTTGACTGAAGATGGAATTGTGATATATTTAACAGTGTTATCTATCACAAGTATTATCATCCTGACGTGCGCCTTCTCTCTAGAAAGGTTTACTCTATGGTCACCACGACCCTACAACGTGCATTACCCACGAGTGGGGTGAGTCTTCCAGTGCAGGTAGTTGCTCCAACGCTTAGCGATATCATTGAACGGGCGGCGTTAGCGGATGATCTGGCCTTGGTCGAACGCACTATGGTCGAGCGCACTGCATCACGCTCGCGCCCAATTGCGGCGGCGGGTGCCTATACGGTATCTGCCGGTGGCAAACGTCTACGGGCCGCGCTTGTGCTGCTGGCCGCGCGTTTAGGTTCTTACGATCTGGAGCGGGCGGCACGCCCGGCAGTGGCAATTGAGCTATTGCACGCGGCATCGCTTGTACACGACGATCTGGTTGATCACACACTACGGCGGCGTGGGCGTGTGACTGTGCATGCCCGGTGGGATCGCCACGTTGCCTTAATGGTCGGCGATTATTTCTTTGCCCTCGCGGCCAACGAACTGGCAGCCGAACCCGATCCACGCATTATTCGCTTTTATGCCGATGCTGCCCAGACCGTGGTTGAAGGTGAGCTGCGCCCAGTAACTCAGCTTGAACCAATGTCGGTGGCGCTAGAGCAATATTTTTACAAAACCGGCGCGAAGACAGCCGCCCTGTTTGAGGCTGCCTGTAAGGCTGGTATTGCCGTGGGTGGCGGCACCGCTGAGCAAGTCGAGGCGCTGGAGCGTTTTGGCTATAATCTCGGCGTTGCCTTCCAGATCATCGACGATATTCTCGATTTTACGAGCAATGAAACCGCCCTAGGTAAACCCGCCGGGAATGATCTGCGCGAGGGCACGCTTACCCTGCCACTCATCTATGCGGTTGCTCAGAGCGACGCCCCGCTACTGCGTGAGGTTGCGCGTACAGCACGGCCAAACCCGACTCAAGTACCACAGCTCATTGAAGCGGTAATTGCCGCCGGGGGCATTAGCCGGGCACTAGATGAAGCGCGCCAGATTGTTCAACAGGCTCAATCGGCCCTGGCGCATTTTCCACCTACAGGCGCACTACAAGCCCTTTACGACATATGTGACTTTGTGCTGCAACGCCAAGTCTAAGAAGGGGAGGACAACGAAAGTATATTCGTCCGGGGTGTGTAGCGCAACTTTCGCTGCACTGCAACGGTACTATTAGTGTTCAACGAGCGCGGCGTAGTTGCCTCTATCATTGCACCTGCTGCGTAATTTGTGACACTGTCGCGCTAAGTACCAAGCCAGAAGCACCTCACAGCTGGTCTACTCATGTATGAGTAAGCCATGGAGCGGATCAATGATGAGCGAAATCGATACCCGCCCGGACTATATTATCGCTCCCCCCCTTACGAAAAAAAGTACATCCGAGCTCGGATGGCCCGATGATGCTGCCGATATCATCGCCGAAGAGATTGAGCGTGATACTGAACCCGTTGAAGACTCCGTTCAGACCTACCTACGTGAGATTGGCCAGGTGTCGCTATTAACTGCGTCCGATGAGGTATCGCTAGCGCAAGACATTGTGAATGGGATGGCTGCCCGCGAAGCGTTGCAGCAGAACGAATTGCTTACCTGGCGCGAGCGAATTCCCCTCGAACGTGCCATTATACAAGGCGATGATGCGCGCCGTAAGCTGATTCAATCTAATCTTCGGCTTGTTGTTAGCATTGCGAAGAAGTATCATGGCGGCCCGCTTTCGTTTATGGATCTGGTGCAAGAGGGCAATATAGGGCTGATGCGCGCGGTAGAAAAGTTTGACTATACGCGTGGTAATCGCTTTTCGACCTATGCAACGTGGTGGATTCGGCAGGCCGTGACCCGCGCCATAGCCGAGCAGGGGCGACTGATTCGCCTGCCAGTACACCTCAGTGATGCAATTGGGCAATTGCGCCGGGTGATGCGCCAGTTGGAACAGGCGCTTGAGCGCACGCCCACCCCGGAAGAAATTGCTGAGGCCCTTGGTGTAAGCGTCCGTAAGGTCGATCGGCTGCTGCAAGCTTCGGTACAGCCGGTGTCGCTTGAGCAACCGCTGGGCGATGAGGGCGAAGGCCACCTGAGCGACCACCTGGCCGATGATGAATCGTCGGCGCCAGTGGAAATTGCGGCCCAACGTATGCTGCAACAGGATCTAACCCGCGCCTTGATGGAGCTGCCCGAACGCGAGCGCGCAATATTGCAGCTGCGCTATGGTCTGACAGATGGGCGGCGGCGCACGCTGGAAGAGGTGGGGGTCACGTTTGGTATTACCCGCGAACGCACCCGCCAGATCGAGGCGGAAGCACTACGCCATTTGCGCTCGCCGGGGGTTGGAGCACGGTTGCAAGCCTACCTTGATTAGGCGCTAGCGCGTACATTCGGTACAAAACAAGCAAACGGCGGCTGTGTATATGCGCAGCCGCCGTTTGCTTATGCTAGAATCGATGGCTTATAACGGTTTGTAGTTAGCTGGAGGCAGGATGCCATTGGTTGAGTGCTTGCGTATACAGTATGTGCATTGGCGCACAGGCTCAATGCGCGGCAAATCGCTATAAGCCTCGGTTGTTGCTATACACGGGAGTATGTATGAGCGAAAATATTGTGTTTGAGCTGGTTGTGATTCTGGCCTTGATTCTTGCAAATGGCTTTTTTGCAGCTTCAGAGATTGCGATTGTATCGGCGCGCAAAGGGCGGCTTGAGCAGCAGGCCCAGGCGGGCCAGCCTGGGGCTGTCGCTGCCCTTGCGCTGTCCGAGGATTCGAGTCACTTTCTTTCGACAGTGCAGGTGGGCATTACGGTGATTAGCACGTTTGCCGCAGTATTTGGCGGTGCGGGCCTCACCGACGTATTGGCTGGGCTGCTTATGGCCGTGCCGCCGCTCGCGCCATATGCCTCGACCCTGGCGCTGGTGCTGGTTGTGTTGTTTATCAGCTACCTCTCGCTCATTCTGGGCGAGCTGGTGCCCAAACGCCTGGCCTTGCAGAGTGCCGAGGCGGTTTCGTGCACCGTTGCGCCGTTTATGCGCTGGCTTTCGCGGGTTGCTGGGCCGGTCGTCAGCTTTCTTACATTTTCTACCGAGCTGGTGCTACGGGTGCTGGGCCGACATAATGTCGCCGAGGTGCCAGTAACAGAAGACGACATTATTGCATTAGTGCGCGAGGGGGCTTTGGAAGGGACAGTTGAGGCGGCTGAGCAAGAGCTGATTACGAATGTCTTCAGCTTTACCGACCGTACCGTGCGCTCGCTGATGACGCCGCGCACGCAAATTACGGCGGTGGCCGCTACTATGCCATTTCGCGATGTGCTGGCGCAGATTACTGAGGCGGGTTATTCCCGTGTTCCGGTCTATCGCGAAACGCTCGATACTATTATTGGCATTGTGTACATGAAGGATTTGCTGCCATGCTGGGGGCAGCCCGAACCACCGGCGCTTACCACGCTGCTGCGCCCTGCACCCTATGTGCTTGAGGGCCAGCGTGCGGTGGAGGTGTTTCAGCAGTTGAAGCAAGAGCGCGGTGGGATTGCAATGGTGCTCGACGAATATGGACAGGTTGCTGGTCTGATTACCATGGAAGATATTTTAGAAACGGTAATGGGCGAAATTGATGATGAATATGACGAGACGACCCAGATGGTAACGCGCCGCGACGACAATAGCTACCTTGTCGATGGGTTAATGTCGTTTGTGGCGCTGCGCCAGCAGCTTGATTTGCCCGAGCCGACTGAGCTTGGGTCAAGTCAGTCCTTCGAGACAGTTGCCGGGTTTGTGCTGGCGCTGCTGGGTCGTATGCCCGTCACTGGCGATCGGGTGGCATGGCAAGGGTATCAGTTTGAAGTGGTTGACATGGATGGGCGGCGCATCGATAAGCTGCTACTAGTGCCGCCCGATATAGCTGAGCAGCAGGAGCAGTAGCGCTACGCTATAGGCTGGCGTTGTACTAAAAAGGTGAAATCGCCGTGTTGGATCGTTTCGCCGTGCTGGTTGGTAAGCAAAATGTGTTCGCGCACAATGCCGCGCGTGGGGTGGCGTGATGCCCGGCACTCGGCAATGGTAACGCGTGCCTGCACACTATCGCCGATGCGCAGCGGGCCGCTAAATGTCCAGTTCAGCCCTAAAAATGCAACGACAAAGGTTTCGTCGATAATGGTACGGTAGGCTAGCCCATTCACCAGCGCCAGGCCGAACAGACCGTGGGCGATGCGCTCGCCAAAGAGCGTAGTTTGTGCAAACGTACTATCGAGGTGTAAAGGATGGTGGTCGCCGGTGAGGGTGGCAAACGCCGCTATGTCTGCTGCGGTAATCGTGCGGGTGGGCGTGATATGTTCGTCGCCAGCGTGGTAATCCTCGAAATAGGTTAGCATTGTAACCCTCACCCTATGCGATACCGGCCAGTTCTAAACTTTTCTGCCACACTTGCGCCTGAAGCTGCGGATCGCGTACAAACGCTGGCGGTGTTACTTCGCGCTGTCGCTTAAACATCCGCCCAGTCAGGCCCACTACATCGGGCGATAACGCGAGGCGCACAACCGGTTGGGCCGCGCGCTCGGGCGAAGCGGCACCGGCGCGCCACAACCAGCGTATCAGGGCGGGCGCTTCGCGCAGCAGGTTGGTGCGTACTAGCCCGGGGTTGATGAGGTTTGCGGTGACGCCGCGCCCATCGAGACGGCGGGCTAGCTCGAATGTGCAGAGCTGGCTACACAGCCGTGATGCTGCAAACGCATCGACGGTATGAAACAATATTTCGCTTTGCAGATCGTCGAGATGCAACCTGGTGCTGGCTGGCCCGGTAATCGTGAGAATACGTGCCAGCGCGCCATTTTTCAACACATCGAGCAGCAGCTGGGTGAGCAGAAACGGCCCAAGGTGATTGGTGGCGAACATAAGCTCTAGCCCATCCGGTGTGACGATACGGCGGCCAACCAGCGCAGCAGCATTGTGCACGAGCACATTAAGGCGGGTATAACGCTCGTGGTAGGCTGCCGCGCATGCCTGTACCGATTGGAGCGAGGCGAGATCTAGCTCAAGGATTTCAATATTCGGGTTGCCGGTAAGCGCCTGGATCCGTTCGCGTGTTGCCGTAGCTCGTGCCAGGTTACGGCAGGCTAGCACCACGGTTGCGCCCTGGCGCGCTAGCCCGGTGGCGATTGCCTGCCCAAGCCCTGAGCTAGCGCCAGTTACCAGGCAGATTTTGTTGTTCATGCGGTGGCCTTTGCGTAGGGTATTAGCGTGTGTGTGCAGGCAGGGCGAGGGTCAGGCTTACCGGGCAATGATCCGAGCCAGTGATATGTGGGTACATAGCTGTATCGATAATGGCGTCGCGCAGATTTTCTGATACAAAAATATAGTCGAGCCGCCAGCCAACGTTTCGGGTGCGGGCACCACTGCGCATCGACCACCAGGAATATGCAACCTCATTCGGGTAGCAATGGCGAAAGGTATCAACCAAGCCGACTGCGAAAAACTGGCCCAATGCGGCGCGCTCCTCGGGCAAAAATCCCGAGGTTTTTGCGTTCTCTTTCGGGCGTGCCAGGTCGATTGGGGCGTATGCCGTGTTGACATCGCCAAGCACCACAATACGTTCGCCAGCGGCAATACGCGGCTGCACCAGTTCGAGAAAGCGCTGGTAAAACGCTAATTTGTGGGCTACCCGCGCTGGCCCGCTTGAACCACTTGGAAAATAGACGTTGAACAGGGTAAACGCCGGGAACGTACTTACCAGCACGCGCCCTTCGGTATCGAAGAAGGCATCGCCCAGGCCGCGCGTGTGGGTAAGTGCAGGCTGGCGCGAGAAGGTGGCAACCCCGCAGTAGTGCGCGACATCGCCAGCGCACCAGGCACTATGGTACCCCGGCGGGCTATGCAGCGCTGGCTCAAGCTTATCTGGGTGCGCTTTGGTTTCTTGTAGCGCCAGAATATCGGCTTGGCTCGTTTCCGGCCATTCCAGTAACCCTTTGGCGGCGGCGGAGCGCACTCCGTTGACATTCCAGGAAACGATCTTGATATGGTGTGTCATAAGTGTCGCAGCATAATTCAGCAAAACATCGTAGCGTAAGTATACCAGACAAGCATTGAGCATTGGCGGCTTGCCCTGCGTGAGGTTTAGCTGGCGCAGGGCAGAAAGAGGGTGGTAGGCGGCTACTTGCGACCGCGTAACTCGCATACACGAAGCAATGCATTTGTGACGGTGGCAGAATAATTTTAGATGCCCTTTAGGCTGATTTTATCAGCTTTTTATCTTGGTCGCATAGGCTTGCATACAGTGTATAATAGAACTGGATCCCTTGCCCCTAAAAAAGCGCGATGAGCCTTACCGTACTGATGAAAGGAAGTACTGCACATGGCACACAAAATCGCCGAGATTAAGGGAATGGATGAGGCAACCCGCACAAAGCTAGCGGATGCCAAGATCACAACAGTAGAGCATCTGCTAGAGCACACAGCAACCCCATCGGCACGTACTGCATTGGCGAAGCAGCTTGGTGTTGCTGGCAGCCAGCTTACAGAGTGGATCAACCGCGCCGACTTGATGCGCCTCAAAGGGGTTGGTACTGAAATGGCGAATCTGCTGGAGGAGTGCGGTGTGGATTCCTGCAAAGAGTTGCAGCACCGCAAGGCCGAAAACCTCTATACGAAGCTCAAAACCACCAACGACGAAAAGCATATTACCCACCACGCGCCGACCCTTGCGCAAGTTGAGGCGTGGATCGCTGAGGCAGCAACCTTCGTGGCTGCGTAGGGCGTCCCGGGCAGTATCGAGGGATCCTACGCTGAAACAGTACAATCAGCGGTACAAACTCGTTGAGTAAAGGCTGGGTGGCTATAATCGGCCATTCAGCCTTTTCGTATGACCGCCTACTATGCGCTAACAGCCAGCTCGTGCTCAAGGGCTTCGGCGGTGACAATTGGCAGGCGCACGGTCATGGTGGTTCCGTGCCCAGGTGTGCTATCAACGACAACAGTGCCGCCATGCTCTTGCACAATGCCATATGATACCGAGAGACCCAACCCCGTGCCGGGAGTCTGGCTGCCGCCCAACGCGCCCTTAGTGGTCATAAATGGCTCGAAGATTTTATCGCGAATCGCGGTGTCAATACCAGTGCCGGTGTCGCTAATACTTAACTCGATCTGGTCGCGCCGCTCACGTAGGCTTACCGTGAGTGTACCACCATCGGGGCGCATGGCATCGCGGGCGTTGGTGATCAGGTTGAGTACTACCTGCGACATCTGCCCCAGATCACAGACGGTGAGCGGGATTGGTTCGATCTTGCGTACAACCTTAATACGCGATTTCCTCAGATCAATATCGACCAGGGTGAGGGTTTCGTCAACGGCATCGGTAAGATCGGCCATGGTGCGGTGGTGTTCCTGGCGGCGCGCGAAGGTAAGCAGGCCGCGCGTAATACTCCGCCCACGTCGGCATGCCTGAATCACGACTTCGAGCGCACGATCTTTTTCTTCGAGCTCGTGGATTTTGTGGCCCAGCTCGGCATAGCCCAGCATACTTCCAAGCAGGTTGTTAAATTCGTGGGCGATGCCCGCAGCAAAGGTGCCGACGGCGGCGAGCTTCGACGATTGAATGAGTTCGTCCTGTTTGCGGCGCAGCTCGGCAAACAGGCGGGCATTCTCGATCGCCATGGCCGCCTGGTGCGCGAATGAGCTAAGCACGCGCTGCTCGTCGGCATCGAGGCCGCGCAGCCGGTTGAAGGCCAGGCAGATCGCGCCGAGCAGCGGCGGTGTAGCATTAGGGCCACTACTTTCGCCAAGCAGTGGGATACATAACACTGCCAGCCATTCTGGGCGATGGTGTAAGCGGCCGCCGGGTACAAGCGCCGACGCACGCTCATCGGCTACCAGCATGACCTTGCCACGTTCAAGTAAAGCCAGGTAGAGCTGTGGGTCGGCGAGCGGCTCGTGTTCGGCGCCCGGCAGGTTATGGTAGGTCATCAGCTGCAGGTGGGCAGTATCATCGAACAGCATAACCCAGCCCGCTGGCGCATCGAGCAGGGCAGCCAGCCGTTGGCACAGCAGCTCGAGCATTGGCTGAACATCGCGCGTGCTGAGCATTGCGGTGGCGAGCGCCTGCAACCGCTCAACGCGCGCGTTCAGCAGCTCGCGCTGCTGGGCAATATTGGCGAGGTCAGCACTTGTGCTGCGCAGGGCTATCGCGCTGGTGAACAGGCGCTGTGCGACCACAAGCGGGCCGAGGCTAAGGAGCCACAGCCAGGCATTGAATGCCCATAATGCGCCGAGCAGGCCGCCCAATGGCACGATTGCCAGGCCATACCAGCGCAC